>NZ_SMKD01000018.1 GCF_004348595.1 Micromonospora sp. KC723 | reverse complement strand
GGGACGGGCCTGCCCAGGAGGCGGCCGGTGGCCGGCCCGCCACGAACCCGGGACGCCGCCCCGCACCGGACGGCCGGGACAGCGGCCTCCGCACGGCGGGTGGCGCTGATCCCGGTCATCCCGGTGGCCCCGGCCGTGGCCCGGCCCCCCCGGCGGACCCGACGTATCCGACCCCGGTCAGCGGCGGCCCGCGTCCCGACCCGACGCCGCCGGCTGGCAACCGGCCGGTCCTCCCCGACTCCCGCGCCGGTCGTGGCCGCCGGGCGGCAGCCGACCCGGCGCCGGTCGAGCCCACCGGCGGACACCCGGGTGGCCCCGTCGCGCCGGAACGCCCCACCGGCCGGCGGCGTGCCGCCGAGCCGGCGCAGCCACTGGTGCCGAAGAGCGGCAACGCGCCGCCGCTGCCGCCACCGACCGCGCCCGCATCCGCCGGGCGTGACCCGCAGGGGCGGCACGGCCAGCGCCCCGAGGCCGCCCAACCCGCCGCCCGGCGGGGCACGCCGCCGCCCGGCCCAGCGCGGGGAGCGGCCCGCCCGGCCGTCGTCCCGCCGGTTCCCGCGACCGGTCCGGCCCGGCCGGCCGAGCCCGGCCCCGGACCGGGCGTACGCCCCGGCGACGCCGGTACCGGGCCAGCCGCTCACACCCCCCGGCCGGACGCCGGGATGCACGCCGCCCCGGTACCCGGGCAGCCCGGCCGGGCCGCCGCTCCCGGTGGGCGCGCTGCCGTGCCCGCCGCGGAGCGGTCTGGCCCGGCCGGTGCCGCCGGCCGGGCGGGAGTGCCCGTCCCCGAGCAGGCCGGCCGCGCCAGCGTTGCCGTACCCGACCAGGGCACGCGCCCCGGCGCGCCGGTCGACCCGCAGGGCGCCCGGGCCGGCCAGCACGCCGGCCGGCCCGAGCCCACCCCGGACCAGGTTGCGGGCCGCCGTTCCGCCGGCACGCGGCGGCCGGCCGATGCTGGACGGCCGGCGTCTCCCGGCGGGCCCGCGCCGGGCCTGGCCCCACGACCCGGCGCTGCCGTCCCGGTCCCAGGGGGGTCGCCCGAGCCCGGCCCACCCGGTGCTGCGCGTCCGGGTGGCCCGGCGCCGACCCGGGGCGCGGCGCGTCCGGAGGGGCCCGCCACCGCGGCGGCCCGACCGCCTGCCCGAGCCGAGGATCCGCGCCGCGACGGCCCCCCGCCGGTGGGTAGGCCGCCCGGCGGCCCCGGCCAGCCGGCGGTCGCCCGGGCCGCCGCCCCGGTGGCCCGACCCGACGAGGCCGGCCGCGCGACGCCGCCCCAGCGGCAGCCCGGTCGGGCGGACGCCGCCGGTGCGGCCCCCGTCCCGCCGCAGTCCCGTCCCGAGCAGCCGGTGCCGGCGCGCGCGGCGGCCGTCGTGCCGACGGACGCCGGAGCGCGGGCGGCGGAACCGGTGAGCGTTCCGCCGCTGCGCCCGGTCGCCGAGGAGGAGCCGCCGACCGAGGGCCCCGCCGGTGGGCTCAGCGGTGCCCGCTCCGAGCTACGCCGCCGGATGCGGGAGCGTCGGCGGTTGCGGCTGGGCATCCTGGTCCTGGTCAGCCTGGTGCTGCTCGGCGCGCTGCCGCTCTACTTCGGTATCCGTACGCTCAGCCGCGATCCGGTCTTCGGCACTCTCGACGAGCTGGACGTGCCGAGCTGGGCGGCGGTCGAGCCGGTGGACAACGTCAGCGGCAACCGCTGGTGCCTGCAGGACTGCCGGCTGCGGGAGCGCACCGTCGAGTCGGAGCGTTCGCCCGAGGAGACCGCCCGGGTGTACGAGGCGGCGCTGCGCAAGGACGGCTGGGAGCCGTGGAAGGTCGACCTCTGCCCGCAGCAGCCCGACAAGGGCAACTACACCTGCTGGCGACAGGACGAACTCACCCTCGACCTGTGGGTGCGCGCGCCCTCTTGTCTGCCGCCGCCGGTCGACGGTGCCCCGGCGGTGCCGCCGTCGCCACTGCCGTCCGCGCCGGCCCCGCCGGCCCCGCCCGCAGCGGGGGAGTGTGCCGGATCGTTGGTGTCGATGAAGGTCCGCAACGCGATCGACGACGACCGTACCCGACCCCAACCCAGCACCGACCCCTCCCTCACCGGTGAGGACCCGTTCCCGACGCTCACGGAGGATCCGCTCGGCGAGCCGACACCCTCACCGTCCTGAACCGGTTTTCATCACGGACGGTAGGGTCTGGGGCTGGCGGGCCCGCCCGCGGCCGCTGACCGTGGCTGGTTGGCGTGTGCCGGTGTGGGCAGGACGGTCGCGCGTTGCGGGCACGGGCCCGCAACGCCTGCTTGAGGAGGACATGCGCGTGGATGGTGGACAGATCGCTGCGCTGATCGCGGCCGGCGCGTTCCTGATGCTGGTGCTCGTGCTGGCGGTGCCGATCCTGCGACTGCGGCACACCGTGGACGCCGCGACCCGGATGATCAACGACCTGAACGACCAGACCGGTCCGCTGCTGGGTGACGTGAACACCACCGTGAAGAACGTCAACACCGCCCTGGAACAGGTGCAGACCTCGCTCGACGGGGTGAACCTCCAGCTCGCCAAGGTGGACACGATGACCAGCCACGCGCAGAACGTGACCGCGAACGTGGCGAACCTGGCGACCGTCGTCTCCGCCGCCGCGGCCAACCCGCTGGTCAAGGTCGCCGCCTTCGGTTACGGGGTGCGCCGGGCCGCGGCGGCCCGGCGGCACGCCGAGACCGAGCGTGAGGTGCGCGACACCATCAAGCAGCAGCGTCGCGCCGCCAAGCGGGGCAACGGCTGAGCCGGCCGGGGCGAGCGGGAGGATTGGGAGCATGAGGCGACTGTTCTGGCTGGGCATCGGGTTGGCCGTGGGTGTGGTGGTGGTCCGCAAGGCGACCCGCACCGCGCAGGCGTACACCCCCGCCGGCATCGCGAGCGGGCTGTCGGAATCGGCTGGCAGCCTGGTCGAGTCGCTGCGTAGCTTCGTGGAGGACGTCCGGGTCGGGATGGCCGAGCGCGAGCAGGAGATCCACGAGGCGTTCGCCCGCGGCGAGGCGTTCGACGACCAGTTCGCCGAGCTGCGGGACGACCCGCGCATCGGCGGGCGAGAGATCTTTCCGGAGGAGCACCAGCGATGAAGACGGCGGAGATCAAGCGGCGGTACCTCGCCCACTTCGAGGCGAACGGCCATGCCGTGGTGCCGTCCGCTCCGCTGCCCGCCATCAACGACCCGAACCTGCTGTTCGTCAACGCCGGCATGGTGCAGTTCGTGCCCTACTTCCTGGGCCAGCAGACCCCGCCGTACACCCGCGCGGTCAGCGTCCAGAAGTGCATCCGCACACCGGACATCGACGAGGTCGGCAAGACCAGCCGGCACGGCACGTTCTTCCAGATGAACGGCAACTTCTCCTTCGGTGACTACTTCAAGGCCGGGGCGATCCCGCTCGCCTGGGAGCTGGTCACCAAGCCGGTCGACGCCGGCGGTTTCGGGCTGGATCCGGAGCGGATCTGGCCGACCGTCTATCTCGACGACGACGAGGCCTTCGGCATCTGGCGGTCGGTGGGAGTGCCGGCCGAGCGGATCGTGCGGCGGGGCAAGAAGGACAACTTCTGGCACATGGGCATTCCGGGCCCGGCCGGGCCCTGCTCCGAGCTGTTCTACGACCGGGGCCCGTCCTACGGTCGCGAGGGCGGACCGGAGGTCGACGAGGACCGGTACATGGAGTTCTGGAACCTCGTCTTCATGCAGTACGACATCGCCGACGTCCGGAGCAAGGAGGAGTTCCGGATCGTCGGTGGCCTGCCGGCGAAGAACATCGACACCGGGATGGGCCTGGAGCGGATGGCCTCCATCCTCCAGGGCGTCGACAACCTGTACGAGATCGACGAGGTCCGGCCGATCCTGGAGCGGGCGGCGGAGCTGACCGGCAAGCGGTACGGCGCCCACTCCGGCCAGGTGGCCAGCGAGTCGCACCCGGACGACGTCCGGCTGCGGGTGGTCGCCGACCACGTCCGCACCGCGCTCATGTTGATCGGCGACGGGGTGACCCCGTCCAACGAGGGGCGCGGTTACGTGCTGCGCCGCATCATGCGCCGGGCCATCCGGGCGGTGCGGCTGCTGGGCTACCAGGACCGGGCGTTGCCCGAGCTGCTGCCGGTGGCACGGGACTGCATGTCCCCGTCGTACCCGGAGCTGGCCGAGGAGTACGACCGGATTTCGCAGTACGCGTACGCGGAGGAGGACGCCTTCCTGGCGACGCTGCGCGCCGGGACGACGATCCTGGACACCGCGATCGCCGAGACCAAGTCGGCGGGGAAGCCGGCGCTCTCCGGTGACAAGGCGTTCCAACTGCACGACACCTACGGTTTCCCGATCGACCTGACCCTGGAGATCGCGGCCGAGCAGGGCCTGGCGGTCGACTCGGAGGGCTTCCGCCGGTTGATGGCCGACCAGCGCAACCGGGCCAAGGCCGACGCGCAGGCCCGCAAGACCGGGCACACCGACGTGACGGCGTACCGTTCGGTGCTGGATGCCGGCGGTGCGGTCGAGTTCACCGGCTACACCGAGCTGAACCGGGAGTCCCGGGTCCGCGCGCTGCTCTCCGGCGGGGCCCAGGTCGCCGCGGCGGTCGAGGGCGACACCGTCGAGCTGGTCCTGGACACCACCCCGTTCTACGCCGAGGGCGGTGGCCAGCAGCCCGACCAGGGCCTGATCACCGTGGGCGGTGGCCAGGTCGAGGTCTTCGACGTGCAGCAGCCGGTGCCGGGCCTGATCGTGCACCGGGCCAAGGTGCTCCGCGGTGAGGTGCGCGCCGGCGAGACCGGGTACGCCGAGATCGACGTGAGCCGGCGGCGGGCGATCTCCCGCTCGCACACCGCCACCCACCTGGTGCACCAGACGATGCGTAACTTTCTCGGCGAGTCGGCGACCCAGGCGGGTTCGCTGAACGCGCCGGGCCGGCTGCGGTTCGACTTCAACACCCCGACCGGGGTGGCGCCGAGCGTGCTGCACGACGTGGAGCAGCAGGTCAACGAGGTGCTCCTGGCGGACCTGGAGGTGCATGCCTTCGTCACCACCCAGGAGGAGGCGCGCCGGATCGGTGCGATGGCGCTCTTCGGCGAGAAGTACGGCGAGCGGGTCCGGGTCGTCGAGGTCGGCGACTACGCCCGTGAGCTGTGCGGCGGCACGCACGTGGCCCGTTCGGCCCAGCTCGGCCTGGTCAAGATCCTTTCCGAGTCGTCGGTGGGTTCCGGGGTCCGGCGCATCGAAGCCCTGGTGGGCATGGACGCGTTCGGTTTCCTGGCCCGTGAGCACCTGCTGGTCTCACGGCTGGCGGAGCTGTTCCGGGTGCCGGGCGACCAGGTCGCCGACCGGGTCGAGCAGACCGTGACCCAGCTGCGCGACGCCGAGAAGGAGCTGGAGAAGCTCCGCGCCCAGCTGGTGCTGGGTGGGGCGGCGGCGCTGGCCGGGCAGGCCAGGGACGTGCGGGGCGTGGCGTACGTGGGCACCGAGGCGCCGGAGGGCGCGGCCGGCAACGACGTGCGTACCCTCGCCCAGGAGATTCGCGGCAAGATCGATCCGGCGCGGCCGGCGGTGGTCGCGGTGGCCGCCCGGGCCAACGGCAAGGCATCCCTGGTGGTGGCGGTGAACGCGGCGGCCCGCAGTCGTGGCCTGGCCGCGAACGACCTGGTCAAGGCGGCTTTCTCCGGCCGGGGCGGGGGCAGTCCGGACGTCGCCCAGGGCGGCGGCCTGCCGGCAGCCGAGGCGCCGAACCTGCTGCTGACCGTCGAGAAGTCGATCGCCGAGGCGTGATGTCTTCGGCCGGGAGCCAGGGCGGACCGAGCGGGTCTGCCCTGGCTCGTCGTATCAGGGGGGTGTCCGGCGGTGGGTGAGCTGTCCCGGGGCGTCCGGCTGGGGGTGGATGTCGGGCAGGTTCGGGTCGGAGTGTCCCGGTCCGATCCGCACGGGATCCTGGCGACTCCGCTGGTCACCCTCGCCCGTGACCTGACGGCGGCAGCGGACGCCGTGCCGACTGACCTGGCCGAACTCGCCCACCTCGTGGCTGAGCACGAGGCGGTCGAGGTCGTCGTCGGCCTCCCGATCAACCTCGCCGGCCGGCACGGACCGGCCGCCCAGCACGTGACGGCCTACGCGAACCGTTTGGCCGAGGTGGTGGCACCGGTTCCGGTGACGCTCACCGACGAGAGGATGTCCACGGTCGTCGCATCTCGTAGGCTGTCGGAGCGGGGCGTCCGGGGAAAGCGCCAACGCGCGGTGGTCGATCAGGCCGCCGCGGTCGAGATCCTGCAGAGCTGGCTAGACGCGCAGCGGAGGCGGACGGAATGATCGACGATCTGGACCTCGGGTTCGACGAGCAGGAGAGGGGGGAGAAGGGGCGGCACCGGCGCGGCTTCCGCAAGCGCAACGGCAAGTCGGGTGGCGTGGGTAAGACGGTTTTCGCCCTGGTCATCGCGCTGGTGTTGCTGGGCGGCATCGGCGGTGGCGCGTTCTACGGCTTCGACCGGATCCAGAACTACTTCGTCACCCCCGACTACGACGGCACGGGGAAGGGCGAGGCCACGGTCGAGGTGAAGCAGGGCGCCCTGATCGCCGACATCGGTGACGCGCTCGTCGCCGCGGACGTGGTGAAGAGCACCAAGGCGTTCATCGAGGCGGCCGAGGAGAACTCCCGGGCCAAGAACATCCAGCCCGGGCTCTACAAGGTGCGTAAGCAGATGAGCGCGGAGAGTGCGCTCGCCATGCTGCTGGACCGGAAGAACAAGATCACCAATCAGGTGACGATTCCCGAGGGCCGCACCGCCAAGGACACCTACAAGCTGCTCTCCGACAAGACCAAGATCCCGGTCAAGGAGTTCGAGGCCGCCGCGAAGGACCCGGAGGCGCTCGGCGTTCCGGACTGGTGGTTCGTCCGCAAGGACGGCAAGAAGGTCATTAAGTCGATCGAGGGTTTCCTCTACCCGGACACCTACGAGATCGCGCCGAACGCGACGGCCGAGACGATCCTCAGGACCATGGTCGACCATTTCCTGACCGTCACCGGCGAGATGAAGTTCGCCGAGGAAGTGGAGAGCGGCCTGGGTGGGGTCTCGCCGTACGAGGCGCTGATCGTGGCGTCACTGGCCCAGGCGGAGGCCGGTAACAAGGAAGACCTCGGCAAGGTCGCCCGGGTGGCATACAACCGGGTCTACAAGGGCAACTTCCCCTGCGGCTGCCTGGAGATGGACGTCACGGTCAACTACTACTACCAGTTGATCGGCAAGAAGACGCTCAGCTCCAAGGAGATGGGGCCTGCGGAGATGGACAACCCGAAGAACCCGTACAACCGCAAGCTGCGCGGCATGCTGCCCACCCCGATCAACAACCCGGGCAAGGAAGCGCTGGCGGGGGCGGCTAACCCGCCCAAGGGTAACTGGCTCTTCTTTGTCGCCATCGACAAGGAGGGGCACTCCGCGTTCGCGGAGACGTACGAGGAGCAGAGGCGCAACGAGGAGAAGGCCCGCAAGGCCGGCATCATCTGACGGGTTACGCTTCCGCCGGCCGAATCGTGAGCCGGGAAGCGGGGGAGTGACGTGACGGCGGTGCACAGGGCGGCGGTGGTCGGCAAGCCGATCGCGCACTCCCTCTCCCCGGTGATCCACAACGCCGGTTACGTCGCCGCCGGGCTTACCGGCTGGTCGTACACCCGGATCGAGTGCGCGGCCGACGAGGTGCCGGCCCTGGTCGCCGGCCTGGGCCCGGAGTGGGCCGGGCTGTCGGTGACCATGCCGGGCAAGGAGGCGGCGCTCGCGGTCGCCGACCTGGCGTCGCCGGTCGCCGCCGCCGTCGGTGCCGCCAACACCCTGGTACGCCGACCCGACCGCTCCTGGTACGCCGACAACACCGACGTGTCCGGCATGGTGGAGGTGCTCACCTCGGCCGGGGTGAGCGCCGGCGGCACGGTGACCGTGCTCGGCGCGGGCGGCACCGCGCGGGCGGCGCTCGCCGCGGCGGCCCGGCTCGGCGCCGCTGGGGTGACCGTGGTGGCCCGGCGGGCCGCGGCGGTCGACGAGCTGCGGCCGGTGGCCGACGCGCTCGGGGTGCCCCTGACCGGCGCCGGCTGGGACACGGCGGCGACCCACGCCACCGCCGACGTGGTGGTCTCCACCGTCCCGAAGGGTGTCGCCGACCCGCTCGCCCACCAAGTTCGGTGGCGTGCGGGCACCGTCGTCTTCGACGCCCTCTACGATCCGTGGCCGACCCCGCTGGCCGCCGCGGCGTCCGCCGCCGGCTGCCGGGTGGTCTCCGGGCTCGATCTGCTGCTGGCGCAGGCGGTCGGCCAGTTCGAGCAGTTCACCGGCGTCCCCGCGCCCCGCGCGGCGATGGCCGAGGCGCTCGCCGCGCACCGCGCCCGCTGAACCCGGTGGCAGCCGTCGGGCATCCGTCCGGGCGACGGACGGCGGGGCGCGGCGTCGATACGCTGCTGCCGGTAGCCGTCACCGACCCGGGGGGTGTCCCGTGAGCAGGCCTGGACTCCACCGCGCGGTCGCCCGGCTCGGCGCGCGCCGCAGGCCCGTCGCCCTGGGGGTGCTCGGCGCCGGCGTGGTCGCCGCCGTGGCGGCCACGATGATGCCGCTGGTGGCGGCCGAGGTGCCGCCGGTGGTGCTCGCCGCCGTCGCCGACACCACCGTCACCCAGGTGCCGCAGGACGGCGACAACGGGGTGAAGACGACGCTCGCCAGCTGCCCCCGCCTGTGCGACGGCAACCGCAACGGCCGCCGGGACGCCCTGGTCGGGTTCGTGGTCCGCGGCCTGCCCGCCGACGCGGTGCGCGTCCGCGCCACCCTGCGGATGTACACCTGGCGGACGGTCGCCTCCCGGGTCCGTGTCCACCCGGCGCGGGGCGGGACCGACGGCCCGGGAGACTGGGAGCGGCGGCCCGTGCTCGCCGCCGCGGTGGCCGCGCGGGAGCAGGTCACGGCCGGTTTCAACGAGTTCGACGTCTCCGCCGCGGTCACCGGCAACGGCCCGGTGGCCTTCGCCCTCGTCCAGGAGACCGGACGCAGCCGGATCTACTGGGCCTCCCGCGAGAACGGCACGGCCTCCGTCCGGCCGCACCTGGTGCTGGCCTACGAGCGGGCCCCGGGAGTGGCTCCGGCCCGCAGCGTCGCGCTGCCCGTGCCGTCGGCGACGTTCGGCGCCGCGCCCGCGCGCCCCGTCCCGTCCCGTGTGCCCGCGCCGACCCGACCGGTCGCGCCACCGGCCGGCAGCCTTCCGCCGCCGACCTCCGCCCCCGGCAGCCAGGTCCCGGGCTGGCGGCTCGTCTGGTCCGACGAGTTCGACGGCCCGACGCTGGACCGGTCGAAGTGGAACCTGCGCGACAACGAGGGCCGCGACATCGACCGTGGCTGCAACGTCGACGAACCGGACAACACCTTCGTCTCCGGCGGGTCGCTCACCCTGCGCGCCCAACGGGAGACCGTGACGTGCGGCTCGCAGACCCGGCAGTACACCCAGAGCTACCTGGACACCATCGGCCGGCACTCGTTCCGGTACGGCCGGTTCGAGGTGCGGGCGCAGTCGCCCAACGGGCCGGTCGGGTCACGGGGTCTGTGGCCGGCGTTCTGGCTGCGTCCCGAGGACGGCGGGCGCGGTGAGATCGACGTGGTCGAGCTGCCCGGCGGCAGCGACTGGTACCACGCCGCCACACTCGGCATCTTCTACGACTACAGCCCGGTCAAGCAGGACGTGCGTTACGCCTTCCCCGTCGGGCACCCGGGGGACGGGTTCCACACCTACACTACCGAGTGGGAACCGGACGCGATCCGCTGGTACGTCGACGGCCGGCTGGTCTGGCAGCGGGACCGCACCACCACGCCGTGGTTCGACGAGGTCTTCCACAAGCCGTACAACCTGCGGTTGAACGTCCAGGTGGGCGGCTGGCTCGGCAACCCCGACCCCGCGACCCGCTTCCCGGCCGACTTCCGGGTGGACTACGTACGGGTCTGGCAACGCTGACGGCACCGTGGCGGTGGCCTGACCGCGGTCGGCCGCCGGGCCGGCGGGTGTCCGCACGGCCTATCGTGTCGGCCAGCGTCAGCCCACGGGCGGAAGGCAGGGCGGCATGACGGTGCACCGGGCGGCGGATCCACGGGACCGGTCGGACGGCATCGGCTGGGTGAGCCGGGCCATCTTCGGCGACCCCCGGCTGTGGCTGGACGTCTCCACCACGGCGTCCCCACCGCCGCCCGGTCACCGGGTCGCCGCCCGGTACGCCGTGGTGCCGTCCGTGGCGCGGGCGAGGTTCCTGCTGCCACTGGCCTCCCGCCGGGTCGGGGCCGCCTCGACCCTGGCGTACAACGCGCTGCGACCGCCCCGGGTGCGGGTCAACCGGCTCGCGGTCGGGATCCTGGCCGGCCTGGGCGGCACCGGCCTGGCCCGGATGCCGGTGCTGACCGTCGCCGTGCCCGACCGGGTCGACCCGGCGGAGCTGCTGCTCACCCACGAGCTGAGCCGTTCGGCCGGGTGCCGGCTGCACGCGGCGATCGGGATCCGGCCCCCGGACCCACACCACAAGCCGACCCTGCAACTCTTCGACGACCGGGGAGCCCCCCGGGGGTACGCGAAGATCGGGTGGAACGACGCGACGCGGGCGATGGTCGCGGCGGAGGCCGCCGCGCTGCGCGAGCTGCCCCGCGACGGCGGTGACTTTCCGGACGTGCCGCGACTGGAGCGGGAGCTGCGCTGGCGCGACCTGGCGGTGACCCTGGTCGCGCCGATGCCGCGTCGGGTGCGCCGGCTGCCTCACCCGTACCGGCCGAGGGTGGCCGCGATGCTGGCCGTCGCGCGTCGGGGAGGTCCGCCGGCCGCGCCCCGGCTGCTGGCCGGTTCGCCCTTTATGGCCGACCTGGTCGCCCGCGCCGAGCGGGCCGGTGGGCCGGTCCGCGCCGCCGTGGCGGCGCTGGCCGCGCGGGACGGCACGGTGGGACTGGAGTTCGGTGACTGGCACGGCGACTGGGTGCCGTGGAACCTGGGTGTCCACCGTGGTCGGCTGATGGTCTGGGACTGGGAGAACAGCGGACCGCACCGTCCGGTCGGCTTCGATCTCGCCCATCAGGGGTTCCAGAGTGCCCTGTCATTGGGAGACCGGCCGGTGCCGCAGGCGGCGGCGGAGATGGACGAGGTGCTCGCCCGGCACGGACAGGTGTGCGGCCTCGACGGGGTCCGCCGCCGGTTGGTCGGCGACGCCTACCTCGTCGAGCTGTGGCTGCGTACGGCGGAGTTGGCGGCCGGTGGGGGCGGCTGGAGCCGGCGGTTGCATCCCGCGCTGCTGGAGCTGCTCGCCGAGCGGCTCGGGCCGGCGACCTGAATACCCGCAGGCCCGGTGACCGGCACGCAACTGTCCGTTCCCCGACCGAAGATGGCGGAAAAATCGCAGGTGAGGCACCCGCGCTACCGCTGAACCCACGGGTTCCACTACTGTGGCACCGCCCGATCATCGCCGCTGGGGCGGCGTGGTCGACGTGGTTCCGGGTGGCGTGGGGCGTCGCCGGACTCTCCGGGTGTGGGGCAGGTTCGGCCGTCGGCCGGCAGGGCAGGGAGAGCGATGACAACGGCAGCGCACGCCGGGCGAGGGGCCGCCCGGTGGACAGACGTCGGCGGGTACGCCGTGCGGAGCGGCGGTGACCGCCGATGATCCTCATCTACGCGCTCGGGGCACTGTCGGTGGTGCTGCCTCTCGTGCTGGTGCCGGCGCTGGCCCGCCGGGTGCCCGCGGTGCGGGCCGGCCGGCCGGCGTGGCGACTCCGGGTCGCCGTCGCCGGGCTCACCGACGCGTTCGGCCGGGTCGGGGCGGCGCTGGTGCTGCTGCTGGCCGGTTGCGCCGCGGTGGTCGCCGTCTGCTGGCCGCTCGGCGAGGCGTTGGCCCGGCTCGAACCGCAGGTCGACCACCCGGTCTTCGAGTACGTGCACGCCCGCCGCGTCGCCACCTGGGCGGAGCTGAACTCCTTCTACACCGCGCTGGGCGACCGCTACCCGCTGAAGTGGGTCACCGGGGTCGCCGCGCTGGTCTTCGCCGTGCTGTGGCGGCGCCGCCAGTGGTGGGTGCCGCTGCTCGCGATGCCGCTGCAGTTCATCGTGGAGCAGTACGTGCAGGCGATCCTGGCGACCATGGTCGACCGGGGGCACCCGCCGACCGACCTGGGCACCTACCCGTCGGGCGGGTGCGCCCGGATCATGTCGACCTTCGGCACCATCGCCGTGTTGGCCATGCTGACCTGGCGCATCCCGCGCGCGGGCCGGGTGGCCCTGATGACCGGGGTGGTGACGCTGGTCAGCATGGAGGGCTACACCCGGATCTACGCCGAGAAGCACTGGCTGACCGACGTGATCGGCGGGTGGATCTTCGCCGTGCTGCTGTTCGGGGTGACGGCGCTGGCGCTGCTCGTCGCCGAGGGGCGGATCCGGCCGCCGGTGCCACGGGCCGTGCCCGTCCGCGAGAGCGTCCCGACCGGCGGCTGAACCCCGGGGCGGGCGCAGCGCCCCCTCGACCCGCGACGACCGACACCCCTCGACACGGAAGTGGGCACGACGTGACCACCCTTCTCGTCGCCTCCACCGGGGGACACCTCGCGGAGTTGCACGACCTCGCGCCGCGCCTCGGCGTGCAGGACGACTGCGTCTGGGTCACCTTCGACTCGCCGCAGAGCCGTTCCCTGCTCGACGGCCAGGAGGTCATCCACGTCCCGCCGGCGACCACCCGGGACGTGGCGGGCGCGCTGCGTGACCTGTTCGCCGCCCGGCGGGTGCTGGGCGGTGGCCGGTTCCGCCGGGTGATCAGCACCGGCGCCAGCGTGGCCGCGTCGTTCTTCCTGCCGGCCGCAGGGCGTGGCCTGGCCTGCCACTACATCGAGAGCGCCACCCGTACCGAAGGGCCCTCGCTGACCGGACGCCTGGTCGCCGGGCTGCCCCGCACCCAGCTCTACACCCAGTACCCGGGCTGGGCGAGGGGCCGGTGGCGGTACGGCGGCTCCATCTTCGACGGCTACGCCCCTTCCCGACGGCCCGAGCCCCGGCCGGTGTCGCGGATCGTGGTGGCGCTCGGCACCCACGACCGGTTCGGTTTCCCGCGCCTGCTGGCCCGCCTGGTCGACGTCCTGCCCCGGGAGGCGGAGATCCTCTGGCAGGTGGGGGCGACCGAGGTGCCGCGGATGCCCGCCGGCGCCCGCCGGCAGGTGCCGTACGCGGAGATGCAGCAGGCCATCCGGGAGGCGGACGTGGTGGTGACCCACGCCGGGGTCGGCTCCGCGCTGGCGGCGATGCGCGCCGGGCACCGCGCGATCTACGTGCCCCGGCGCCGGGCGCACGGGGAACACGTCGACGACCACCAGGTCGAGATGGCCCGCGAGCTGGGCCGGCGCGGGCTGGTGCTGGCCCGGGAGGCCGACGCGATCACCGTCGAGGACCTGGCGGAGGCGGCGTCGTGGACGGTCGGCACGGCCGGTTCCGTTCTCCCGTTCCGGTGGGCGGCGTGACGTCCGGCACGCCCACCGGTCGACGTCGTCGACGCGCGGAGCGACCCGTACGGACGGAGCGGACCGAGCCGCCACCGAAGTGGACCGGTCGGTTGATGGTGCGACAAATCCGGACGCAGCAAGCTATGCAGGATCTCACTTCATCATTGGGGGAATCAGTGCTTCTCCGAACGTCGTCGCGATCGGGTCGACGGTGGCTCGCCGTGCTTGCCGCGCCGGTGCTGCTCGCCGGTCTGCTCGCGGTGCCCGCCCAGGCGGGGCCGCTCACCCCGGTCGCCATGGCCCTGACCAACCCGAATCCCGTGGACAACACCCCGCACGCGCAGAACGGGGACGCGAAGGCCTTCGCCGAGATCGGCTCCACGATCTACGTCGGCGGCTCCTTCACCTCGGTGAAGGCCGCGGGTGCCGCGAGCTGGACGACCCGCAACTACCTCTTCGCCTACGACAAGGCAACCGGGGCGTTGAAGACGACCTTCGCCCCGCAGCTCGACGGCGCGGTGCACGCCCTGGCGATCAGCCCGGACGGCAGGCTGATCGTCGGCGGCGCGTTCAAGACGGTCAACGGCGTGGAACGCAAGAACCTCGTGCAGCTGGACCCGAACACCGGCGCCACCATCGCCTCCTGGGTCGGCCGCAGCGACGGTGGCCTGGTCCGGCGGACCGTCGTCGCCGGTGACAAGCTCTACATCGCCGGCGCGTTCGCCTGGGTCAACGGCACCGCGCACTCACTGCTGGCCCGGCTCGACGCCCGTACCGGCGCGATCGACCCGACCTTCCAGATCGACGCCAGCGTGGCCCGTACCGAACAGCAGCTGGTCTGGGGCCTGGACGTCGCGCCGGACGGCAACACCCTGGTCGCGGTCGGCAACTTCACCAAGGTCAACGGCCTCGACCGTAACCAGGTGGTGCTGGTCGAGGGGCTCAAGGGCACGCCGAAGGTCGCCAACTGGAGCACCCAGCGGTACGTGGCGCCCTGCACGATCAGAGGGTTCCCGTTCTACGCCCGGGACGTCGACTTCTCCGACGACGGCAGCTACTTCGTGATCGCCGCCGACGGCGGCCGGTCCGCCGGGGCGTACTGCGACACGATCGCCCGGTTCGAGTCCGCCGCCCGGGGTGCGGCCATCGACGGCACCTGGGTCAACGACACCGGGCACGACTCGGTGACCTCGATCGAGGCCGCCGACAACGTGGTCTACGTCGGCGGGCACTTCCGCTGGCTGAACAACGCCAACGGCGACGACTCCGCCGGTGCCGGCGCCATCAACCGGTACGGCCTGGGCGCGCTCGACCCGATCAACGGCATGCCGCTGGTGTGGAACCCGACCCGCTCCGGCGCCCCGTCGGGCACCACCGCCTGGGGCCCGATCGTGTGGGAGCTGTGGCGTGGCAGCGACGGCATCTACGCCGGGTTCGACAGCGACGGCCTCGGCAACGAGTACCACGGCCGGCTGGGCCTCTTCCCGCTCGCCAGCGGGCGGACCGTCCCGGCCACCAACGCGCCGGCGGCGGCCTCCGGCTACCTCTACCTCGGCACCGGCAACGGCCAGACGACGAAGGTCTCGTTCAACGGCACCACCATCGGCCCCCCGGTCACCAGCAGCCAGCCGAACCTGACCGCCGCCGGCGCGGCGTTCTCGATCGGCGACAGGCTCTACTGGTCCAGGACCGACGCCGCCGCTCCCCAGGGCAGCTCCCTCCAGGTGTCGGCGTTCACCGGCGGCACGGTGGGCGCCCCGTGGGTCAGCAGCGGCTTCAACGACTGGTACAAGCCGTCGACCATGAGCGGGGCGTTCTACCTCGACGGGCGGATGTACTACACCAGGGCCGGCACCGGCAAGCTGTTCTACCGCTACCTGGAGCCGGACGGCTCGATCATCGGCTGCACCGAGTTCACCCTGCCCAGCGTCGGCCTGAACTGGGCAAACGTGCGGGGCATGGCCTGGGTCAACGGCAAGCTCGTGTACGGCAACACCGACGGCGCCCTGCGCTCCGTGCCGTTCGACGGCACCGCCGTCGACGGCGCCGGGGCGGTCCTCGTCGCGATGTCGAGGACACCGATCGGCTCTTCCACCCGCAGTGTCGCGTACCTGTCGCCCCGGGGCGTCACGCCGCCGAAGTGGACGAGCCCGACGTTGTTCTTCGCCACCTCCTGACCGGTTCGACGACCACCGGGCGGTCCGTCGGTGTCCCCGTGACACCGGCGGACCGCCCGTATCGCAACGAGCCGGTCGGCTGTCGACCGCCGGCGGCCGTTCGGCGAGAATGAGACGACCACCTGCCCCGCGCGGTCGTCACCCGGCCGTTCCGGCCGCCCACCCCTCATCGTGCAAGGACCTGACTGATGGACGTGACCGACGTCGCTTCCGCCCGGCAACGCCCGGTCGGCCTCGTCGAGCTGGCCCGCATACCGCTGCGCCGGTGGCGGATCGTGCTCGCCTCCGCGGCGCTGGTGCTGCTGGCCGTACTCGGCTACCTGTTCGTGCTGCCGGCGACGTACACGGCGACGACGGCCGTGGTGGTCCGGCCGGTGGTCACCGACCCGTTCTCGGTGCAGTCCGTCGCCGCCGACCGGGCGGTGAACATGACGGCCGAGAGCGGCATCGCCACCAGCAACGACGTCATCGACCGGGTCGCCGGCATCACCGACCGGGACCAGGAGGACGTGGCCGACGCCCTGGAGGTCGAGACGCCGGTCGGCGGTCAGGTGATGCGCTTCAGCTACGCCGGGCGCAGCGAGCGGGAGGCGGTCGAGGGCGCGAACGGCGCCGCCCAGGCCTACCTGGAGCTGCGCAAGGGCATGTACGAGAACCAGCGCGCGGCGGTGCTCAAGTCGTACGACGACACCATCGCCGTGGTCACCGCCCAACGCGCCACCACCCAGAAGGCGCTGCCGAGCAGCCAGGTGTCGAGCAACCCCTCGCCGCGCACCAGCGCCCTGCTGGACCAGCTCCGGGCGCTCAACGACCAGCTCGCCACCCTCGCGGAGCAGCGGTCCAAGGTGGCCTCGGCCGACCTGAGCCCGGGTTCGGTGACCAGCGCCGCCCGTACCCCGGTTCCGTCCAGCCGGGACGCCGCGCCGCTGATCCTGCTGGCGGGCCTGCTCGGTGGCCTGCTGCTGGGCGGGCTGGTGGCCTTCGTCCTGGAATCGCTGGACCGCCGGGTGCGTACCGCCGCGGACGCCACCGCGGTGATCGGCGCGCCGCTGCTCGGCACGGTCCGTCGCGGCCCGGGTGGGCAGCCCGACGAGGCCGACCTGCGGTACCTGGTGCTCGCCCTGGCCCGCTGGCTGGACGGGCCGCAGCGCACCCCGCTGGTGGTGCTCTCGTCCGCCGCCGACGAGGGCCGGGAGCAGATCAGTGCCGGCCTCGCCGTGGTGCTCGCCGCCGCCGGCCACGAGGTGCGCCTCGGTCTCACCCCGGAGGCCGTGGACCGGATCCGTCCGTTGATGCTGGACGCGCAGCGTCGCAACCCGCCGGTGGAGCCGGCCCGCACCCAGGTGCCCCGGCCCCGGCCGGCGCCCGCGGCCACGCCGGTGCCGGCGGCCACCGTGTCGCCCGGCGCGGGCGGCGGCCCGGAGGACACCATGGTGATCCCGGCGGTCCGCAAGCCCCGCCCGTTCCCGAGCACGCCCGAGACGAACGGGGTGTACCGGTCCACCACGAGCGAGGAGACCCAGGTCATTCCGCCCGCGTCCCGGTCCGGTCCGGACGCCGGCGGCGCGGCGGAGGGGGTGGAGCTGCGGATCGGCACCGGCAGGGTGCACCTGGTCAACCTCGACAGCCCCTCCTCGGCAGGGCTCACCCTGCTCGACGCTCCGCCGGCGCTGCACGACGAACGCGGCGTGCGGGCCGCCCGGGAGGGCCGGGCGGTGCTGGTCACCGCCCGGGACATCACCCGCGTCCAGCAGCTGACCCAGCTGGTGGAGCGGCTGCGGTCGGTCGGGGTGGAGCCGTTCGGGTTCGTGGTGACCGGAGCGGGACGTGACTGACCGTGACCGGCCGGAAGCTGGTCCGGCGTACCCGCCGGTGACCGTGGTGGTGGCCACCCGGGACCGTCCGGGGCTGCTGGAACGCGCGGTCCGGGCGGTCCTGGACCAGGACCATCCCGGCCCGGTGGAGTGCCTGGTGGTCTACGACCACACCGACATCCGCCCGCTCGACCTGCCGGTGCCGGCGAACCGCACCCTGCGGTACGTGGCCAACAGCCGGTCCCGGGGGCTGCCGGGTGGCCGGAACACCGGCGTGGCGGCGGCCAGCCACGAACTGGTCGCGTTCTGTGACGACGACGACTTCTGGCTGGCGGCCAAGCTGCGCCGCCAGGTGGCGCTGCTCACCGAGCGGCCCGACGCCGCCGCGGCCAGCTGCGGCATCCGGCTGGAGGGCCCCGGCGTCGCCAAGGAACGCCGCCTCGCCGCCGCCGAGGTGACCCTGGCCGACTTCATCGAGGACCGGGTCATGGAGGTGCACTCCAGCACCCTGCTGATCCGCCGGTCCACCTGGGACGCCGTCGGCCCGGTCGACGAGGAGCTGCCCGGCGGCTACGGCGAGGACTACGAGTGGCTGCTGCGGATCGCCGCGCACGGCCCGGTGGTGGTCGTGCCGGAGGTGCTGGTGGTGGTGGACTGGCACGGCGGCTCGTTCTTCTTCGGCCGCTGGGCGATGATCGTGGAGGCCACCCGGTACCTGCTCGACAAGCATCCCGAGCTGGCCGGCAGCCGTAGGGGACTGGCCCGGTTGCACGGGCAGATCGCCTTCGCGCTGGCCTCGGGGCGGCGCCGCCGGGAGGCGGTGCGCGAGCTGGGCCGGGTGCTGCGGCTGAACCCGCGCGAGAAGCGGGTGCTGGTGACCGTGCCCGTGGTGCTCGGGCTGCTCTCCGGGGAGCAGGTGCTGCGGCTGGCCCAGCGGACGGGGCGGGGTGTCTGACCGAGGGCCCGGGAACGCCACGTCGCCCGGGAGCACCACCACGCCGCCCTCCGGCCCGCCGCCGCTGCCCTTCTGGCCGCTGACCGTCATGTTCGCACTGGTCCCGCTCTGGTGGGCGCTGGGCGCGTTCTACCTGGGCTGGGCCGTGTTCGGCGCCGTCCTGCTGGCCCTGCTGGTCGCCCGGGGCCGGGTGCCGCTGCCCGCCGGCGCCGCCTGCTGGCTGGTCTTCCTCGTCCTGGTGCTGGCCAGCGCCACCCGGCTGGACCGGGTCACCGCGTACCTCACCTTCGGGCTGCGCTACGGCTTCCTGGTGACCGCCCTGGTGGTCTGCGTGTACGTGTACACCCTGGTCCGGGAGGGCGCCCCCTGGGAGCGGGTGCTGCGCCCGCTCGGCTGGTACTGGCTGGGCATCGTGGGGCTGGGTTGGCTCGCCGTGTTCGCGTCCAGCTTCGCGCTGACCACGCCGGTGGAGATGGCGCTGCCGGCCAGCGTCTCCGGCCAGCGCTACATCCAGGCGCTGACCCACGTCCGGCTCAACGAGTTCAACCCGGTGTCGCGAACGCCGATCTACCGCACCGCCGCGCCCTACCCCTACACCAACAACTGGGGTACGGCGTACGCGCTGCTGGTGCCGTGCGTGCTGGCGTACCTGACCTCGGTGCGCACCGGCCGGTTCCGGGCGGTGCTGTGGCTGTCGCTGCCGCTGTCGGTGGTGCCGGCGTTCCTGACGCTCAACCGGGGCATGTTCGTCGGCCTCGGCGCCGGCCTGCTCTACCTGGCGCTGCGTGCCCTGGTCCGGGGCAACGCCCGGCTGATCGTGTCGATCGCCGGGCTGGTGCTGCTGGTGTGGATCGTCAGCCTGGTCGTGCCCGTCCAGGAGATGATCAACGCCCGGGTCAGCACCACCGACACCAACATCGACCGGCTGGACCTGTACGTGCGCACCTGGCAGGCGGTGCAACAGTCGCCGCTGCTCGGCTACGGCGCGCCGAAGAGCGTCGACACCACGCTGGCCGAGGAGCCGCTGGGCACCCAGGGCCTGGTCTGGCAGATCCTCTACAGTCACGGCATCCCGGCGCTGGTGGTCTTCCTCGGCTGGCTGGTGCTGGTCGCCCGGCGGCTGGCCGCCGCCGTCTCGCCGGCCGGGCACTGGCTGAGCACCGTGCCGGTGATCGCGCTGGTGGTGATCCCCGTCTACGCGTACATCGATCCCAACCTGTCGATCATCTTCTTCGCCGTGGGCGCCGGGCTCGCCGCGGTCGCCGGGCCCGTCAACCGGGCTCCGGTCGGCCCGTCGAGCATGGCCCGGCCGGCGCCGCTGACCCCGTGGCGTACCCGCAGCGTCGGCCGCGCCGCGGTGCCGCCCGGACCGGGCCGGCCGAGGCGGGCGACCGGCATCGCCGCCGTCCCGCTGCGCACGGCGGTGCGCGGCGCGGTCCGCCGGGTGACCGGCGCGGCCGGGCCGGCCACCGCCCCGGGCGGGACGTCGGCCGCGCCGCCACCGTCCGCGCCCGCCGCGCCCGCGCCGTCGGGGCCGCCCGCGCAGCGATCGGTCGCGGAGGCGCCGCACGGGGGAGGCGCGACATGACCGCCGGGGGCACGCCGGTCACGGCCGTCACCGCTGCCGACCGGACCAGCGGAGACCGCGAGGTACGCCGTGGCACGCGCAACGGGATGGTGGGGCTCGCCGGGGCCGCCGTCAACGGCCTGCTCGGCTTCCTGCTCACCGTGGTGATCGTCCGAGGGCTCGGGCCGGCCGGCTCGGGCGCGATGTTCACCGCGATCGGGGTGGTGGCCATCATGGGGGTGCTTTGCTGCGCCGGCGCGGACACCGCACTGGTCTGGATGCTGCCCCGGCGTACCCGCGGTCCGGACGGGGACGCGGCCCGGCTGCTGCCGGTGGCCCTGGCTCCGACGCTGCTGCTTGCCGCCGTCGTGGCGGCCACCGGCGTCGTCTGCTCCGGAGCGCTCGCCCCGATGCTCTTCGACCCCGGCACGGCAGAGGGTGGTGACCTGCTCCGGCTCGCCTTCACCAGCCTGCCTGTCGTGGTGGCGATGACCGTGCTGCTCGCCGCCGTGCGGGCGGTTCGCCCGGTCGCCGCGCTGGTGGCCGTGCAGTACGCGCTCGTCCCGGCGGCCCGCCCGGCGCTGGTGCTCGCCGCGCTCCTCGCTGGGGCGGGGGTGACCGTGGTGTTCGCCGGCTGGCTCGCCCCGGTGGCGCTGGCCGTGCTGGCCTGCGGGGTGCTGCTGCTGCGCCCGCTCGGCCTGACCGCCGGCGCGCGGCTGCGCCCGGCCCGGGGGGACTGGCGGACGCTGTGGGGCTTCGCCCTGCCCCGGGCCGCCTCCGCCACCATCGACGCCAGCAGCATGTGGTTGACGGTGCTGCTCACGGCCGCGCTCGCCGACCAGTCCGAGGCGGGCGTGATCGGTGCGGTCGGCCGTTACGCTCTCGCCGGTCTGCTCATCATGCAGGGTCTGCGGGTGGCCGTCGCGCCGCAGCTGTCCCGGTTGCTCGGCCAAGGCCGCACCGCCGAGGCGGTGGCCGTCTACCGGCGGATCACCGTGGTGATCATTGCGCTCTCCTGGCCGGGCTACCTGCTTCTGGCGTTCTTCGCGCCGGGCTTCCTACGACTGTTCGGCGCGGAGTTCACCATCGGCGCCACCGCGATGGCCGTGCTCGCCGGGGCGATGATGGTCAACTCCGGCACCGGGATCGTGCAGACGCTGCTGCTGATGAGTGGCAGCAGCGGGCAACACCTGCTGGCCGCCGCGACCGGCCTGCTGCTCAACGTCGGCCTCGCCGTGGCGCTGATCCCGGCGCACGGTGCGTTCGGCGCGGCCGTGGCGTGGACCGCCGGAATCGTGGCGGAGAACCTGCTCGCCACCCTCGCCGCCCGCCGGGTGGTCGGCGTACCGCTGGTCACCCGGTCGGTGCTGGTCACCGCTGGGCTCGCCGGCACCGGCACCGCCGTGCTGGCCGCGGCGGTGGCGGCGGTCGCCGGCCGCGAGGTGGCCGGGCTGTTCCTCACCCTCGGGGTGATGGCGCTGCTCGCCGCCGTACCGCTGCTGCACCCCCGGGTACGCCGGCAGGCACGCGCGGCGGCGTCCGCGCTGCGGGATCGGGGACCGGTATGACGAGGAGGACGCGATGACGACGCTGCGGGACCGGATGAAGGCGCTGGTGCCGGCACCGGTGGTGACCGGGGTGCGGCACTCCCTGGTCCGGTACGGGGAACGCACCAGCCATCGGCGCCCGCTGCCGGACTTCCTCATCATCGGTACCAAGCGGGGCGGCACGACCTCGCTCTGGCGCTACCTGCTGTCGCACCCGCTGGTGCCCCGACTCTTCCCGGCCTGGAACACGAAGACCTCGCACTACTTCGAGGACACCTACGCCCGTGGCGAGGCCTGGTACCGGTCGCACTTCCCGACGCTGCGGCAGCGGCAGGCACTGGAACGCCGGCACGGCGGGCCGACCCGGGTGGGCGAGGCGGCGCCGCTGTACATGTTCCACCCGCTCGCCCCGCAGCGGGTGGCCGGGCTGATCCCGTCGGTGAAGCTGATCGTGCTGTTGCGCGACCCGGTGGAGCGGGCGTACTCGCACTGGAAGGAACGGCGTACCGAGGGGGTCGAGCCATTGGGCTTCGCCGCCGCGCTTGCCGCCGAGGAGGAACGCACGGCGGGGGAGCGGGAGAGGCTGGTCGCGGATCCGACGTACGTGAGCAACGCCTACGACTGGTACAGCTACCGTGCCCGGGGCCGCTACCTGGAGCACCTGGAACCCTGGCTGGACCGCTTCGACCGGGAGCGGTTGCTGATCCTGCCGAGCGAGACGCTGTACCGGGAGCCGGCCGCCACCTACGGGCGGGTGCTGGAATTCCTCGCCCTGCCTCCGTACCAGCTCGACCGGTACGAGGTGTTCAACGACCGGCGCAGCAGCGCCATGGACCCGGCCGTGCGGGACGAGTTGACCCGGTACTACGCGCCGTACAACGAGGCCCTCGCCAAACGGCTGGGCATGACCTTCGAGTGGGGGAGCTGACCGTGGCGAGCGGAACCGGCACGAACGACGAGAGCGCGCCCGCGCACCGGAGCCGGGGGCCGCTGCACGCGGTGCGCTTCCGCCTGGTCGACGCCCCTGACTCGTACGGCGCGAAGCGCCGGGCGAAGCGGGCGCTGTGGCTGTCGGAGACCTTCCCGGAACTGGCCGAGATGACCGTGCTGGACCTGGGCGGCCGGGTGAGCAGCTGGACGAAGGTGCCGGTACGGCCGAAGCACGTGCACGTGGTGAACCTGGAACCGCTGCCGGCGGAGCTGCCCGACGGGATGGAGGCCGATCACGCCGACGCCTGCGAGTTGCCCCCGTCGATCCTGTCCCGCCGCTACGACCTGGTGTTCAGCAACAGCGTGCTGGAGCACGTGGGCGGGCACGAGCGTCGGCGGCGGATGGCCGAGGCGATCCGCGAACTGGCACCCCGGCACTGGGTGCAGACCCCGTACCGGTACTTTCCGGTCGAGCCGCACTGGGTGGCGCCCGGGATGCAGTTCCTCCCGGTGCCGGCCCGGGTGGCGATGGCCCGCAAGTGGCCGCTGGCGTACACCCCTGGAAAGTCCTGGGACGCCGCCATGAAGCAGGTCCTCACCACCGAGCTGATCGGCCGCGCCGAGATGCGCTACCTGTTTCCGGACTCGACGATCCGGGCGGAGCGAATGCTCGGCCTCACCAAGTCGATCATAGCGGTGCGGACTTCCTGACCCGCGCGCCGGATCTTTTGCTCCCGCTCCTGCTCGACCACGGCGGGCGGTCAGCCTGGCAGCGCGCTCGCCAGCGGGCGGGTGGCCGGACGCCAGGTGCTCGTGTCCGTACGGCGGGACGCGTCGGGCGGGGCACCGCCCCGGCCACCGGGCGTGACAGACTGACCGTCGTGTTGCGCTGGCTGACTGCAGGTGAATCGCACGGTCCCGCCCTCGTCGCCCTCATGGAGGGCGTACCCGCCGGGGTGGAGGTGACCTCCGCCGACATCGCCGACGAGTTGGCCCGCCGCCGGCTCGGCTACGGCCGGGGCGCCCGGATGGCGTTCGAGCAGGACGAGATCGAGATCATCGGCGGCCTACGGCACGGCGTCACGCTGGGCAGCCCGGTGGCGATCCGGGTCGGCAACTCCGAGTGGCCGAAGTGGCAGACCGTGATGGCCGCCGACCCGGTCGACCCGGAGGAGTTGGCCCGGCAGGCCCGTAACGCGCCGCTGACCCGGCCCCGTCCGGGCCACGCCGACCTGGCCGGCATGCAGAAGTACGGCCACACCGACGCCCGGCCGATCCTGGAGCGGGCCAGCGCGCGGGAGACCGCCGCCCGGGTCGCCGTCGGCACGGTGGCGAAGGCCCTGGTCAGGCAGACCCTCGGCATCGAGATCGTCTCGCACGTGGTGGAGCTCGGCCCGGTCGCCGCCACGCCGGGCCTGCGACCCACCCCGGAGGACGCCGCGCGGATCGACGCCGACCCGCTGCGCTGCCTCGACCCGGAGGCCAGCGCCCGGATGGTCGCCGAGGTCGACGCCGCGAAGAAGGACGCCGACACCCTCGGCGGGGTGGTCGAGGTGTTGGCGTACGGTGTCCCGCCGGGCCTGGGCAGCCACGTGCAGTGGGACCGCAAGCTCGACGCCCGGCTGGCCACCGCGCTGATGTCCATCCAGGCGATCAAGGGCGTGGAGATCGGCGACGGCTGGCAGCAGGCCCGCTCCCGGGGGTCCGCGGCGCACGACGAGATCGTGCCGAGCGCGACCGGTGTCCGCCGGGTCACCGACCGGGCCGGCGGCCTGGAGGGCGGCATCACCACCGGTGAGCCGCTGCGGGTGAAGGCCGCGATGAAGCCGATCTCCTCGCTGAACCGGGCCCTGGCGACGGTGGACGTGACCACCGGGGAGCCGGCCACCGCGATCAACCAGCGCTCCGACGTCTGCGCGGTGCCCGCCGCGGCGGTGGTCGCCGAGGCGATGGTGGCGCTGGTGCTCGCCGAGGCCGCCACCGAGAAGTTCGGCGGCGACTCGGTGGCGGAGATCCGGCGCAACCTCGCCGGCTACCTCGACGCCCTGGTGATCCGGTGACGAAGCCGGTCTGTGTGCTGGTGGGGGCGCCGGGTTCCGGCAAGACCACAGTCGGTGAGGAGTTGGCGACCCGGCTCGGGGTTGCCTTCCGGGACACCGACGCCGACATCGAGGCGATGGCCGGCAAGCCGATCCCGGAGATCTTCATCGACGAGGGGGAGGCGCACTTCCGTACCCTCGAACGGGCGGCGGTGGCGGCGGCGCTGGCCTCGCACGGCGGCGTGCTCGCCCTCGGCGGCGGCGCGGTCCTCGCGGAGGAGAACCGCGCCGCGCTGGTCGGGCACACCGTGGTGCATCTGTCGGTGGAACTGTCCGACGCGGTGCGGCGGGTCGGGCTCGGCGCCGGCCGGCCGCTGCTCGCGGTGAACCCCCGGGCCACCCTCAAGCACCTGATGGACCAGCGCCGTCCGCTCTACGCGCAGGTGGCGACCGCGACCGTGGTCACCGACGGGCGGACCCCGGAGGAGATCGCCGCCGAGATCGCCGGCCTGCTCAAGCCCTGACCGGCCCTGGCCCGCCCGGGATGCGCGGGCCGGCGGCGGCGTCCGTCAGTCGCCCGCGATCGTGTCGAGCACGTCGGCGAGCGCCTTCGGCGCGCTCAGCATCGGCCAGTGGCCGGTCGGTAGCCCGTGCGGGTCGGCACCGGCGAGCCCGGCGAAGAACGGGTGCCCCCCCGGCGATCATCGTCCGGGCCACCTCCACCGGGAAGGTGCAGACCACCAGCGCGGTCGGCACCGCCCGCCGCCGGTGCGCCGTACCCGGCGCGCGGCGGCTGCGGGGTGGACCGGCGGCGCAGCACGCCGTACGCGCTCACGCCGGCCGGCTGGTGAGCTGGGCGGACCGCACCCCAGGGTGAACCCGGGTGGGCCGCCAGGTCACCAGCACGGCCAGCGCGAGCAGGAGTTCGGCGAGGTCGCCGACGTAGTACATCAGGGTCGCCGCCGTGCGGGTCTGCGCCACCGTGGCCGAGGTGTCGACCAGCCCGGCGTACATCAGCTGGGCCAGCGCGGCGTGCGCGGCCACCGAGACGCCCAGCACGACGAGCCGGACCGGCACCGCCGGCCGGTGCGGGCCCGGGTCGGGACCGGCGATCGCCCAGGTGAACAGGTATCCGCTGGCCAGGAAGTGCGCCAGCACCAGCGTGTGCAGCGCCGGGTGGTCCAGGGTGGCCCGGTACAGCGGGG
Organism: Micromonospora sp. KC723; assembly: GCF_004348595.1. Lineage (GTDB taxonomy): Bacteria > Actinomycetota > Actinomycetes > Mycobacteriales > Micromonosporaceae > Micromonospora. The sequence goes on along the minus strand of NZ_SMKD01000018.1, from coordinate 35,574 downwards.
TCAGGTGCAGCGCGTACAGCCCGCCGACGGTGAGCAGCAGCCCGGTCACCGGGTGGGCGGCCACCCGTGTGACCGGGTGGCGCAGCGCCCGGACGAGCGCCCGGCCGCGTCGCCGGTGCAGCACCCGCAGGGCGAGGGTGCCGGGTGCGCCGAGCACCAGCCCGAGCGGCGCCAGCATGCCGACCAGCAGGTGCCGCCACATGTGTCCGACCAGATCGTGGCCGGGGACCAGTAGCGCCACCGCGAGCAGCGCGCTTCCCGCGCCGAAACTCGCCGTCCGCCAGTGGCTCCAGCCGCCGCGTCCGGCGTCGCGTTCGCGCAGCGCGGCGGCCAGGTACACCCAGAAAACCAGCAGTGGTACGAGCAGCGGCGGTCCGACGGTGGCCCCGTGGTGCCCGCTCATCGCCGGTCGGGTGCGCGGAGGTCGACGGCGGTGGCCCGCCGCTGCACCGCCCAGCCCACCGCCACCAGGGCGACACCGAGCAGCAGGAAGCCGACGTCCCAGGTGGTCTGGTGCGGGCCGCTGCGGACGTGGTGGATGCCGAGCAGGTGGTGGTTGACGATCCCCTCGACGAGGTTGAACAGTCCCCAACCGACCAGCGCCCACCCCCACAGCGCCGCGGACCGCCAGAGCCGGCCCCGGGAACGGGTGACGCGGGCGTACAGCAGGGCCAGGCCGGTGAGCACCGCGACCCAGGTGACCACGTGGAACAGCCCGTCCCAGAGGGTGTTCATCTGCAGGCCGGGCACGCTGTCCACCGGGTACGCCCTCACCCCGATGTTGTCGTCGCCGGTGCTGCTGAGCAGGTGGTGCCACTGGAGCACCTGGTGCAGGACGATGCCGTCGACGAACCCGCCGAGGCCGACGCCGAGGATGGTGGCGGGCAGCCGGATGTCGGCGGCGTCGATGCTGGTGCTGGCCATGGGGTCCTCCCGCGTCGTGGGGCCGGTCCCGTTCCGCCCTGCCCCCGTGCACACCGGTGAAACGTCCCGGCCGTCACCGTCGTGACGATCGACGGTCACGGGTGCCACCAGATGGACGGGCGGCCGTGCCGGCGCGGGATTCTGCACTAGGCTCGCGGCGATGAACGAGGTGACCCGGATTCCGGTCGGCGGCGAGCGGCCGTACGACGTGCTGGTGGGACGTGACCTGCTGGGTGAGTTGCCCGAGCTGCTGCCCGGCGCGACCCGGGTGGCGGTGCTGTACGCGCCGCCGCTGAAGGAGCTGGCCGACGCGCTGGCCGAGCGGCTCGGCGCGGCGGGCGTCAGCCCGCTGCCGATCGAGGTGCCCGACGCCGAGGCGGGCAAGCGGATCGAGGTGGCGGCGGGCTGCTGGGAGCGGCTGGGCGCGGCCGGCTTCACCCGTACCGACGCGGTGGTCGGCGTGGGCGGCGGCGCGGTGACGGACCTGGCCGGTTTTGTCGCGGCCTGCTGGCTGCGCGGGGTGCGCTGGGTGCCGGTGGCGACCTCGCTGCTGGGCATGGTCGACGCCGCCGTGGGCGGCAAGACCGGGGTGAACACCGCCGCCGGCAAGAATCTGGTCGGCGCGTTCCACCCGCCGGTCGGGGTCCTGGCCGACCTGGCCACCCTGGACAGCCTTCCCGTGACCGACCTGGCCGCCGGGCTGGCCGAGGTGGTCAAGTGCGGTTTCATCGCCGACCCGGTGATTCTCGACCTGATCGAGGGTGACCCGACCGCCGCCACCGACGCGGCCGGGCCGGTGGTCCGCGAGCTGATCGAGCGGGCGATCCGGGTCAAGGCCGGTGTGGTCTCCGGTGACCTGCGCGAGTCGGGGGTGCGGGAGGTGCTCAACTACGGGCACACGCTGGCGCACGCGATCGAGAAGGTGGAGGACTACCGCTGGCGGCACGGGCACGCCGTGTCGGTGGGCATCGTCTACGCCGGCACGCTGGCCCGGCTGGCCGGGCGGCTGGACGCGGCCACCGCCGAGCGGCACCGTACCGTGCTGGCCGCGCTGGGGCTGCCCACCGGCTATCCGGCCGACGCCTGGCCGGCGCTGCTGGCCGCGATGCGGGTCGACAAGAAGACCCGGGGCGCCACGCTGCGGTTCGTGGTGCTCGACGCGCTGGCCCGGCCGGCGATCCTGGAGGGCCCGGACGACGAGTTGCTGCACGCGGCCTACCGGGAGATCGTCTCATGAGGGTGTACGTGCTCAACGGGCCGAACCTGGGCAGGCTGGGCACCCGGCAGGTCGACGTGTACGGCGTGACCAGCTACGCCGACCTGGTGGACCTCTGCGTGGACACCGGCCGGGAGCTGGGGCTGGACGTGACGGTCCGGCAGACCGACGCCGAGCACGAGCTGGTCGGCTGGCTGCACGAGGCCGCCGACGAGGGCGCGGCGGTGGTGCTCAACCCGGCGGCCTGGTCGCACTACTCGATCGCGGTGCGGGACGCCTGCGCCATGTTGCGCGGCCCCCTGGTCGAGGTGCACATCTCCAACATCCACGCCCGGGAGGAGTTCCGGCACCACTCGGTGGTCTCCGCGGTGGCGACCGGGGTGATCTGCGGTCTCGGCGTGGACGGCTACCGGCTCGCCCTGCGTCACCTGGCCACCCGCTCCGACCCGAGGCCCTGAGCCCGTCGGGGTGACGAGGGTTACCGGCTGTTGTTCTGCTCACCGTGACGTCGCGCCGGGGTGGCCGGACGCGGGTACGGATTGTCCGGTCGTGCGCCCGAGGGGCGGGCAGGCGGCGGCACCGTCGCCGGTTCGACGCAGCTAGTAGACTTTCCAGGTCTGTCCGCCAATTGATGATCAAGGCAGGAAATGGCCACCACCAACGACCTGAAGAACGGCCTGGTACTCAACCTCGACGGGGAGCTCTGGTCCGTCGTCGAGTTCCAGCACGTCAAGCCCGGTAAGGGTGGTGCCTTCGTGCGTACCACCCTGAAGAACGTGCTGTCCGGCAAGGTGGTCGACAAGACCTTCAACGCGGGCACCAAGGTCGAGACCGCGACCGTCGACAAGCGCACCATGCAGTACCTCTACGCCGACGGCGAGGACTACGTCTTCATGGATCTGGAGACGTTCGACCAGATCACCGTCCCCGGCGGCACCGTCGGCGAGGCGGCGAACTACCTCCTTCCCGAGGCGGAGGCGACCGTCGCCACCCACGAGGGCGTGCCGCTCTACGTCGAGCTGCCCACCTCCGTCGTGCTGGAGGTCACCTACACCGAGCCGGGCCTGCAGGGCGACCGGTCGACCGGCGGCAACAAGCCGGCCACCGTCGAGACCGGTGCGACCGTGCAGGTGCCGCTCTTCATCACCACCGGCGAGAAGATCAAGGTCGACACCCGTGACGGCCGCTACCTCGGCCGAGCCTGATGGCCGAGGGTGCCAAACAGCAGATGCCGGCGCGCCGCAAGGCGCGTAAGCGGGCGCTGGACGTGCTCTTCGAGGCCGACCTGCGGGACCGGCCCCCGGTCGAGGTGCTCGCCGGGTACGTCGAGCGGATCGAGAAGCCACGGCCGGAGCACCTCAGCTATGCGGTCAGCCTGGTCGAGGGGGTGGCCGCGCACCTCGACCGGATCGACGAGGTGATCGGCAGCTACGCCGAGGGCTGGACGCTGGACCGGATGCCGGCGGTCGACCGTAACCTGGCCCGGATCGCTGTCTACGAGCTGCTCTACGTCGACGAGATCGACGACGCGGTGGCGATCAGTGAGGCGGTCGAGCTGGCCCGGCAGATGTCGACCGACGACTCGCCGCGCTTCCTCAACGGGGTGCTGGGCCGGATCGCCGAGTACGCGACCCGCTGACCGGCGTCCGCGACGGTCGGGTCGCGGCGGGGACGACGCGAAGGGCCCGTGCCGGACGGCACGGGCCCTCGACGGTGCGACAGCTCAGGACGCGAAGAACGCCCGCGGGTCGGCGACCAGCACACCGTGCTCGGTGAGCCGCTCGATCAGGCCCGACGGCGAGGCGTCGTAGACGATGGCGAGGGCCCGCAGGTCGTCGGCGCGGATGGAGAGCACCCGGCCGTTGTAGTCACCGCGCTGCTGCTGGATGGCGCGGGCGTACCGGGCGACGTAGGCGAGATCCTCGGAGGCCTCGTCGTAGAGCCGCTCCAGGTCCAGGACGATCTTGCTGGTGGGTTCGTGGCGGACCCCGCTGCCGTCGGGCAGCAGCTCCGAGACGGGAACGCGGTAGAAGTCAGCCAGCTCGGCCAGGCGGGAGACGGTGACGGCGCGGTCGCCGCGCTCGTACGAGCCGACCACCACGGCCTTCCACCGCCCGTTCGACTTCTCCTCCACCCCCTGCAGGGACAGGCCCTGCTGCTGGCGGATGGAGCGCAGGCGGGCGCCCAGCGACTTGGCGTATTCAGAGGGCATTCGGACACTCCCAGTGCTGCTACGGGGTTCTCCCAGCTATCGCTACGGAGCGTGACGGTACGGGGATTGCGACACGTGGTCAAGTGCTCGCGACCTTCCCGTTGCCGAGCGTGGGGAAAGTTATCCGCATTTGGCCGTCCTGATCCGGGGATCAGTGGGTACCCGACGGTCCCCCTCGTGACCGCTGGTAACGTGGCCCGAGACCTCGGCCCAGCTCACCCGAGCCGGGCGGAGGTGCCAGACGTCCTTTAACGACCCGTCCCGTGAGGCGGGGAAGGAGGTCCGCCGTGGCCTGCCCACCGGCTGTCCAGTCGTCAGTACCCCGACAACCCTCGGTGAAGGTGATCCTCGCCAGCGCCGACGTCCAGCGCGTCGTCGACCGGATCGCCCACCAGATCCTGGAGAAGACCCAGGGCGCCGCCGACACCGTCCTGCTCGGCATCCCCACCCGGGGCACCCCGCTCGCCCGGCGGCTCGCCGCCCGGATCAGCACCTTCGAGGACGTCGACGTGCCGGTTGGCGTGCTCGACATCACACTCTACCGCGACGACCTGCGCCGGCACGCCACCCGCGCGGTCGGCCCGACCCAGCTTCCGCCGGGCGGCATCGACGGCAAGCGGATCGTCCTCGTCGACGACGTGCTCTTCTCCGGCCGCACCGTCCGGGCCGCGCTCGACGCGCTGGGCGACGTCGGCCGCCCCGCCTCCGTGCAACTCGCCGTCCTGGTCGACCGCGGTCACCGCCAGTTGCCGATCCGCGCCGACTACGTCGGCAAGAACATCCCGACCGCGCTCGCCGAGAGCGTGAAGGTCACCCTCGTCGAGACCGACGGCGTCGACGAGGTCAGGCTGTACGGGGGTGCCAACCTGTGAGCGCGAGGAGTGCAGCGGAGCGGAGCCCCGCAGTCGCGAGCGAGAGGCAGGCCCTGTGAGCGCGAGGAGTGCAGCGGAGCGGAGCCCCGCAGTCGCGAGCGAGAGGTTGGTCCAGTGATCCGCCACCTGCTCTCCGGGGCCGACCCGGACCTGGCCACCGCCACCCAGATCCTCGACACCGCCGCCGAGATGGCCACCGTCGCCGGCCGCGAGGTCAAGAAGCTCCCCGCCCTGCGCGGCCGGACCGTGGTGAACCTCTTCTACGAGGACTCCACCCGCACCCGGATCTCCTTCGAGGCGGCGGCCAAGCGGCTCAGCGCCGACGTCATCAACTTCTCGGCCAAGGGCTCCAGCGTGGCCAAGGGGGAGAGCCTGAAGGACACCGCGCTCACCCTTCAGGCGATGGGGGCCGACGCGGTGGTCGTCCGGCACCCCGCCTCCGGCGCCCCACGCCGGCTGGCCGACTGGGTGGACGGGTCGGTGGTCAACGCCGGCGACGGCACCCACGAGCACCCCACCCAGGCGCTGCTCGACGCGTACACGATGCGGTCGCGGCTGGGCCGGCTCGCCGGCCTGCACGTCGCCATCGTCGGGGACGTGCTGCACTCCCGGGTGGCCCGCTCCAACGTGCTGCTGCTGTCCACCCTCGGCGCCAAGGTCACCCTGGTCGGCCCGCCGACCCTCATCCCGGTCGACATCGCGGCCGCGCTCGCTCCCGGCACGCTCGTCTCCTACGACCTCGACGCGGTGCTGCCGAACGTGGACGTGGTGATGATGCTGCGGGTGCAGCGGGAACGGATGAACGACTCCTACTTCCCCTCCGCCCGCGAGTACGCCCGCCGCTACGGGCTGGACGGCCCGCGCATGCGACGGTTGCCGGACCACGCGGTCGTCATGCACCCCGGCCCGATGAACCGGGGCATGGAGATCACGCCCGAGGTCGCCGACTCGCCCCGCTCCACCATCGTCGAACAGGTCGCCAACGGGGTCTCCGTGCGGATGGCCGTCCTCTACCTGCTGCTCGGAGGGAACAACCTGTGACCTCGTACCTGATCAAGGGCGTGAGCGTCGTCGGCGCCGCGCCGACCGATCTGCTGATCCGCGACGGCGTCGTCGCGCAGACCGGCGCCGGCCTCACCGCGCCGGACGCCACCGTGATCGACGCGACCGGGCTGGTCGCCCTGCCCGGCCTGGTCGACCTGCACACCCACCTGCGCGAACCGGGCCGGGAGGACGCCGAGACGGTCGAGTCCGGCTCCCGCGCGGCGGCGCTCGGCGGTTACACCGCCGTCTGCGCGATGGCGAACACCTCCCCGGTCGCGGACACCGCCGGTGTGGTCGAGCAGGTCTGGCGGCTCGGCCGGGAGGCCGGGCTGGTCGACGTGCAGCCGATCGGGGCGGTCACCGTCGGCCTGGCCGGCGAGCGGCTGGCCGAGCTGGGCGCGATGGCGGACTCCGCCGCCCGGGTACGGATCTTCTCCGACGACGGGCACTGCGTCGCCGACCCCCGGCTGATGCGCCGGGCGCTGGAGTACGTCAAGGCGTTCGACGGGATCATCGCCCAGCACGCCGAGGAGCCCCGGCTCACCGAGGGCGCGCAGATGCACGAGGGCGAGGTCTCCACCCGGCTCGGTTTGACCGGCTGGCCGGCGGTCGCCGAGGAGGCGATCATCGCCCGCGACGTGCTGCTCGCCGAGCACGTCGGCAGTCGGTTGCACGTCTGCCACGTGTCCACGGCGGGCAGCGTCGAGGTGCTGCGCCAGGCCAAGGCGCGCGGGGTCCGGGTCACCGCCGAGGTCACCCCGCACCACCTGCTGCTCACCGACGACAGGGCGGCAACCTACGACCCGGTCTACAAGGTCAACCCGCCGCTGCGTACCGCCACCGACGTCGCCGCCCTGCGCGCCGCGCTGGTCGAGGGTGTCATCGACGTGGTCGCCACCGACCACGCCCCGCACGCGGTGGAGGACAAGGAGTGCGAGTGGGCGTACGCCCGGCCGGGCATGCTCGGCCTGGAGACCGCGCTCTCCATCGCCCTCGACGTGCTCGGCCCCGAGTGGGACCTGATCGCCGAGCGGATGTCCCGCGTGCCGGCCCGGATCGCCGGGCTCGACGGGCACGGCCTCGACCCGGCGCCCGGTGTACCGGCCAACCTCACCCTGGTCGACCCGGCCGCCCGCCGGGTCGTCGAGCCGGCGGAGCTGGCCAGCCGTAGTCGCAACACCCCGTACGCCCGCATGACGCTGCCCGGTCGCATCGTGGCGACCTTCCTGCGCGGCGAGCCGACGGTCCTGGACGGAAAGGCTGTCAAGTAAATGGCGAAGCGTAGATCCGCGATCCTGGTTCTGGAGGACGGCCGGACCTTCCACGGCGAGGCGTACGGCAGCGTCGGCGAGACCTTCGGCGAGGCGGTCTTCAACACCGGCATGACCGGTTACCAGGAGACCCTGACCGACCCGTCGTACCACCGCCAGGTGGTGGTGCAGACCGCGCCGCACATCGGCAACACCGGCGTCAACGGCGAGGACGACGAGTCGTCCCGGATCTGGGTCGCCGGGTACGTGGTGCGCGACCCGGCCCGGATCGGCTCCAACTGGCGGGCCACCGGCGGGCTGGAGGACCGGCTCGCCGCCGAGGGCGTGGTCGGCGTCTGCGGCGTGGACACCCGGGCACTCACCCGGCACCTGCGCGAGCGGGGCGCGATGCGGGTCGGCATCTCCAGCGTCGACGACGACCCGCGCGCCCTGCTGGCCCGGGTCCGCCAGTCGCCGCCGATGGTCGGCGCGGACCTCTCCGCCGAGGTGAGCACCGCCGAACCGTACGTGGTGCCGGCGCAGGGCGCGCACCGGTTCACCGTCGCCGCCCTGGACCTGGGCATCAAGCGCAACGTGCCGCGCCGGCTCGCCGCCCGTGGGGTCACCACGCACGTGCTGCCGGCCGGCTCCACCATCGACGACCTGCTCGCCACCGGCGCCGACGCGGTGTTCTTCTCGCCCGGTCCGGGCGACCCGGCCACCGCCGACGGCCCGGTCGCCTTGGCCCGGCAGGTGCTGGGCCGGCGGATCCCGCTGTTCGGCATCTGCTTCGGCAGCCAGATCCTCGGCCGGGCGCTCGGCTTCGGCACCTACAAGCTCGGCTACGGCCACCGGGGCATCAACCAGCCGGTGCTCGACCGGGCCACCGGCAAGGTCGAGGTGACCAGCCACAACCACGGCTTCGCCGTGCGGGTGCCGGGCGCGCAGGTTGGGGCCGTGGTGCCCGACCAGGTGATCGAGACCGAGTTCGGCGGTGTCCAGGTCTCGCACGTCTGCCTCAATGACAACGTGGTCGAGGGGCTGCGGGCCAAGGACGTGCCCGCCTTCACCGTCCAGTACCACCCGGAGGCGGCGGCCGGCCCGCACGACGCGGACTACCTCTTCGACCGCTTCGCCGAGCTCATCGAAGGCGGAAAGAATGCCTAAGCGCACCGACCTCAAACACATCCTGGTGATCGGCTCGGGGCCGATCGTGATCGGTCAGGCCTGCGAGTTCGACTACTCCGGCACCCAGGCCTGCCGGGTGCTGCGCAGCGAGGGGATCCGGGTCAGCCTGGTCAACTCGAACCCGGCCACCATCATGACCGACCCGGAGTTCGCCGACGCCACCTACGTCGAGCCGATCACCCCCGAGTTCGTCGAGCTGGTCATCGCCCGGGAACGTCCCGACGCCCTGCTGCCCACCCTCGGCGGGCAGACCGCGCTGAACACGGCGGTCGCCCTGCACGAGGCGGGCGTGCTCGACAAGTACGGCGTGGAGCTGATCGGCGCGAACATCGAGGCGATCCACCGCGGCGAGGACCGGCAACTGTTCAAGGACATCGTCGCCAAGGCGGGTGCCCGCATCGGCGTCGAGGACCCGGCCGCGCTGGTACCCCGCTCCCGGGTCTGCCACTCGATGGCCGAGGTCGAGGCGACCGTGGCCGAGTTGGGCCTGCCGGTGGTGATCCGGCCGTCGTTCACCATGGGTGGCCTCGGCTCCGGCATGGCGCACACCGACGAGGACCTGGCGCGCATCGCCGGCGCCGGCCTGGCCGCCAGCCCGGTGCACGAGGTGCTCATCGAGGAGAGCGTGCTCGGCTGGAAGGAGTACGAGCTCGAACTGATGCGCGACCGCCACGACAACGTGGTGGTGGTCTGCTCGATCGAGAACGTCGACCCGATGGGCGTGCACACCGGCGACAGCGTCACCGTGGCCCCGGCCATGACGCTGACCGACCGGGAGTACCAGCGGCTGCGGGATCTCGGCATCGCGGTGCTGCGCGAGGTCGGGGTGGACACCGGCGGCTGCAACATCCAGTTCGCGGTCAACCCGGCCGACGGCCGGATCGTCGTGATCGAGATGAATCCGCGGGTGTCCCGTTCCTCGGCGCTGGCCTCGAAGGCCACCGGCTTCCCGATCGCGAAGATCGCCGCGAAGCTGGCCATCGGCTACACCCTGGACGAGATCCCGAACGACATCACCCGCAAGACCCCGGCGGCGTTCGAGCCGACGCTGGACTACGTGGTGGTGAAGATTCCCCGGTTCGCGTTCGAGAAGTTCCCCGGCGCGGACCCGGAGCTGACCACCACGATGAAGTCGGTCGGCGAGGCGATGAGCCTCGGGCGCAACTTCACCGAGGCGCTCAACAAGGCGATGCGGTCGATGGAGACGAAGGCGGCCGGCTTCTGGACGCTGCCGGATCGGGCCGTCGCCGCCGCGACCGGCGTCGACCCGGCCGACGTGACGAGGCAGAGCACCCTCGCCGCGCTGCGGACGCCGCACGACGGCCGGCTCTACACCGTCGAGCGGGCGCTGCGCCTGGGCGCCTCCGTCGCCGAGGTGGCCGAGGCGTCCGGGATGGACCCGTGGTTCCTGGACCAGATCGCCGCGCTGGTCGAGCTGCGCGCGGAGATCGTGGCCGCGCCGGTGCTCGACGCCGACCTGCTGCGCCGGGCCAAGCGGGCCGGCCTGTCCGACCGGCAGCTCGCCGCGCTCCGGCCGGAGCTGGCCGCCGAGGACGGGGTACGCACGCTGCGGCACCGCCTGGGTGTGCGCCCGGTCTACAAGACGGTGGACACCTGCGCCGCCGAGTTCGAGGCGACCACCCCCTACCACTACTCGACGTACGAGTCGGAAACCGAGGTGGCGCCCTCCGCGCGACCGAAGGTGATCATCCTGGGGTCCGGGCCGAACCGGATCGGCCAGGGCATCGAGTTCGACTACTCCTGCGTGCACGCGGTACAGGCGCTGCGCGGCGCGCCCACCGGCGCGGCCGCGTCCGGCGCCGACGGCACCGGCTTCGAGACCGTGATGGTCAACTGCAACCCGGAGACGGTCTCCACCGACTACGACACCGCCGACCGGCTCTACTTCGAGCCGCTCACCTTCGAGGACGTGCTGGAGGTCTGGCACGCCGAGGACTCCTCCGGGAGAGCGGCCGGCGGGCCGGGCGTGGTCGGGATGGTCGTGCAGCTCGGCGGGCAGACCCCGCTGGGGCTGGCGCAGCGGCTCAAGGACGCGGGCGTGCCGGTGGTCGGCACCTCGCCGGAGTCGATCCACCTGGCCGAGGAGCGGGGCGCGTTCGGCGCGGTGCTGGCCCGGGCCGGGCTGCGCGCCCCGGCGCACGGCACGGCCACCTCGTACGACGAGGCGAAGGCGATCGCCGACGAGATCGGTTACCCGGTGCTGGTGCGACCGTCGTACGTGCTGGGCGGGCGGGGCATGGAGATCGTCTACGACGACGCCACGTTGCGCGACTACATCGGCCGGGCCACCGACATCTCCCCGGACCACCCGGTGCTGGTCGACCGGTTCCTCGACGACGCCATCGAGATCGACGTGGACGCGCTCTGCGACGCCGACGGCGAGGTCTACCTGGGCGGCGTGATGGAGCACATCGAGGAGGCCGGCATCCACTCCGGTGACTCCTCCTGCGTGCTGCCGCCGATCACCCTGGCCGGCTCACACCTGGCGCAGGTACGCCGTTACACCGAGGCGATCGCCCGTGGGGTCGGCGTGCGGGGTCTGCTCAACGTCCAGTACGCGCTCAAGGACGACATGCTGTACGTGCTGGAGGCCAACCCTCGGGCCTCCCGTACCGTCCCGTTCGTCTCCAAGGCCACGGCGGTGCCGCTGGCCAAGGCGGCGGCCCGGATCGCGCTCGGCGCCACCATCGCCGAACTGCGGGCCGAGGGGATGCTCCCGCCCACCGGGGACGGCGGTGCCATGCCGGTCGACGCCCCGATCGCGGTGAAGGAGGCGGTGCTGCCGTTCAAGCGGTTCCGCACCCCGTCGGGCAAGGGCGTGGACTCGCTGCTCGGTCCGGAGATGAAGTCCACCGGCGAGGTGATGGGTATCGACACCGGCTTCGGGCACGCCTTCGCCAAGTCACAGGCCGCCGCGTACGGCTCGCTGCCCACCGCCGGCCGGATCTTCGTCTCGGTCGCCAACCGGGACAAGCGCGGGATGATCTTCCCGATCAAGCGCCTGGCCGACCTGGGCTTCGAGATCGTGGCCACCACCGGCACGGCGGAGGTGCTGCGCCGGCACGGCATCGCCTGCGAGCAGATCCGCAAGCACTACGAGTCCGGCGAGGGCGACGACGCGGTGTCGATGATCCTCGGCGGGGACGTGGCGCTGGTGGTGAACACTCCGCAGGGTTCCGGCGCGAGCGCCCGTTCCGACGGGTACGAGATCCGCAGCGCGGCGGTGACGGCGGACATCCCCTGCATCACCACGGTTCCCGGCGCCGCGGCGGCGGTGATGGGCATCGAGGCGCGCATCCGCGGCGACATGCAGGTCCGCCCGTTGCAGGAACTGCACGCCGCCCTGCGGGCCGGCGAGTGATGTTCGAGCAGACCCTTCGACCGCTGCTGTTCCGGATCGGGGCGGGCGACGCGGAGGCGGCGCACGAGTGGACACTGCGGCGGCTGGCGGGGCTGTCCCGGCGGCCGGCCGCGCTCGCCGCGCTGCGCGCCCGCTACCTGGTGCGGGCGCCGCGGACCGTGTTCGGGGTGGAGTTCCCGAACCCGGTCGGGCTGGCCGCCGGGATGGACAAGAACGGTGTCGCGTTGCCGGCCTGGCCGGCGCTCGGCTTCGGCTTCGTCGAGGTCGGCACGGTCACCGCGTACGGCCAGCCGGGCAACCCCCGGCCCCGGCTGTTCCGGCTGCGCGACAGCGAGGCCGTGGTCAACCGGATGGGCTTCAACAACGCCGGCGCCCAGGCCCTGGCGGAGCGCCTGGCGGCGCTGCCCCGCCCGCTCGGGGTGCCGTTGGGCATCTCGCTGGGCAAGTCCAGGGTGACCCCGCTGGAGGACGCGGTCGAGGACTACCTCACCTCGTACCGGGCACTGCGCGCGCACGGCGACTACTTCGCGGTGAACGTCTCCTCGCCGAACACCCCCGGCCTGCGCAGCCTCCAGGACAAGGCCCACCTCGACGCCCTGTTGGCCGCTCTGGTGGGCGAGAAGCCGGTGCTGGTGAAGATCGCCCCGGACCTCACCGAACCGGCCATCGCCGAGCTGCTGGAGGTCTGCCTGGCCCGGGGCGCGGCCGGGGTCATCGCCACCAACACCACACTGTCCCGCGACGGCCTCGCCCCGGCCGACCGGGACCGCGGCACCGAGGCCGGCGGGCTCTCCGGCCGGCCGCTCACCGGCCGGGCCCGGGAGGTGGTGGCCTTCGTGCACGCCGAGACCGGCGGGCGGCTGCCGGTCGTCGGGGTGGGCGGCATCCTCGACCCGGACGACGCGGCCCGGATGTTCGACGCCGGCGCCAGCCTGGTGCAGCTCTACACCGGCCTCATCTACCGGGGGCCGACACTGGTCAGGGCCGTGGCACGGGCCGCCGCGCCGGCCACGGTCGGGTGAGGCGGCCGGCCCGGCCGGCGACCGTCGAGGGTACGGAGGAGGGCACGTGACGCCCGAGGAGATCCTGGCCGCCGACCGGGCGCACGTCTGGCACCCGTACGCGACGCTGCCGCCGGCCGCGCCGCCGTACGTGGTGCGCGGCGCCGAGGGCGTACGCCTGCGGCTGGCCGACGGCCGGGAGTTGGTCGACGGCATGTCGTCCTGGTGGGCGGCGATCCACGGCTACCGGCATCCGGTGCTCGACGCGGCCGTGGTGGAGCAGCTCGGCCGGATGAGCCACGTGATGTTCGGCGGGCTCACCCACGAGCCGGCCGTCCGGCTGGCGCGCACCCTGGTCGAGCTGGCCCCCGACGGCCTGGAGCACGTCTTCCTGGCCGACAGCGGGTCGGTCGGCGTCGAGGTGGCGGTCAAGATGTGCCTGCAGTACCAGCGGGCGACCGGCCGGCCGGAGCGCCGCAGGCTGGGCACCTGGCGGGGCGGGTACCACGGCGACACGTTCCACCCGATGAGCGTCTGCGACCCGGTGGGGGGCATGCACCATCTCTGGGGCGACGTGCTGCCCCGGCAGGTCTTCGCTCCCGCTCCGCCCGGCGGCTTCGACGACGATCCCGACCCGGCGTACCTGGCGGCGTTGACCGACGCGGTGCGAGAGCACGCCCACGAGTTGGCCGCGGTGATCGTCGAGCCGGTGGTGCAGGGCGCGGGCGGGATGCGCTTCCACCATCCGGGCTATCTGCGGGCGCTGCGCGAGGTGACCCGGGCCCACGGGGTGTTGCTGGTCTTCGACGAGATCGCCACCGGCTTCGGTCGCACCGGCGCGATGTTCGCCGCCGAACACGCCGGGGTGAGCCCGGACGTGCTCTGCGTGGGCAAGGCGCTCACCGGCGGCTATCTGACCCTGGCCGCGGTGCTCTGCACGCCGGAGATCGCCCGGGGCATCTCCGCGGCCGGTGTGCTGGCCCACGGGCCGACCTTCATGGGCAACCCGCTCGCCTGCGCGGTCGCCAACGCCTCCCTGGGGCTGCTGCGCGCCGGTGACTGGGCGGCCCAGGTATCCCGGGTGGGAGCGGGGCTGCGGGCCGGTCTGGAGCCGCTGCGGGGCGCTCCCGGGGTGGCCGACGTGCGGGTGCTGGGCGCGATCGGGGTGGTGCAGCTCGACCACGAGGTGGATATGGGGGCGGCGACCTCCGCGGCCGTCGCCCAGGGGGTGTGGCTGCGCCCGTTCCGGGACCTGATCTACACCATGCCGCCGTACGTCACCGACGACGCCGACCTGGCCCGGATCACGGCCGGGATCGCCGCGGCGGTACGGGCCGGCTGAGGGCGGCCGGCGGGCGACGGTCTCGGCGTAGGCCGGTGCGGGCAGGACGGGAGCGGCGGGTGCCGGTCCCGGAGCGAAACGTGAGGAGAGAGAGCGACGGATGGAGACCTTCGGCGCCCGGCTGCACCGGGCCGTGACCGAGCGGGGACCGCTCTGCGTGGGCATCGACCCGCATCCCGGGCTGCTGGCCCGCTGGGGACTGCCGGACGACGTCGACGGGCTGGACCGCTTCGCCCGGACGGTGGTCGAGGCGATCGGTGACCGGGTCGCGGTCGTCAAGCCCCAGTCGGCGTTCTTCGAGCGCTTCGGTGCCCGGGGTGTCGAGATTCTTGAGTCAACTATCCGACAGTTGCGCGAATCCGGGGCGCTCGTTCTGCTGGACGTCAAGCGTGGCGACATCGGTTCGACCGTCGCCGCGTACGCCTCGGCGTACCTCGACCCGGCCGCGCCGTTGTACGTCGACGCGGTCACCGCCAGCCCCTACCTGGGCGTCGGCGCGCTGGCCCCGATGTTCGAGCTGGCGCAGGCGCACGGCGGCGGCGTCTTCGTGCTGGCGCTCACCTCGAACCCGCAGGGAGCGCAGGTGCAGCGGGCCAGGGCCGCCGACGGGCGTACCGTCGCGCAGACGGTGATCGACGAGATTTCCCAGCTCAACGCGGGTGCGCAGCCGCTGGGCAGCTTCGGTTTGGTGGTGGGGGCCACGGTCGGGGAGACCGGCCACGACCTGTCCCGGGTCAACGGTCCGTTGCTCGCCCCGGGGCTCGGCGCGCAGGGCGCGACGGCCGCCGACCTGCGGGCGGTGTTCGGGTCGAGCCTGCCCTCGGTGCTCCCCTCGTACTCCCGCGAGGTGCTGGGGGCGGGCCCGGATCCGGCCGCCCTGCGGGCCGCCGTGGAGCGCGTCCTGGCCGACTGCCGGGGTGTTCTGGCTGACTGATGGCTCGGTCACTTTACGTTGATCTTCGCGCGCCCACGTTGCCGAAAGCTCCGGCGACCGCTAGTTTTCCCCGCGCTGGTAACCATGGACCCCTTTGGTTGCCAGCGACACCACGTTTCACAGAGCGGCGGCGCGTCCCGCCCGTCGCGATAGGGACCTGAGGAGAACTGGTGCCGCTCCCGTCACTGACCCCTGAGCAGCGCGCTGCCGCGCTGGAGAAGGCCGCGGAGATCCGCAAGGCCCGTGCTGAGCTGAAGGAGCAGCTCAAGCAGGGCAAGACCACCCTCGCCGCCGTCCTTGAGCGGGCCGAGTCCGACGACGTCGTCGGCAAGCTCAAGGTTTCGGCCGTCCTGCAGGCCATGCCGGGCATCGGCAAGATCCGGGCGACCCAGATCATGGAGAAGCTCAAGATCGCCGACAGCCGTCGCCTGCGTGGCCTGGGCGAGCAGCAGCGCAAGGCGCTGCTTGGAGAGTTCGCCGCGAACTGAGGTCCGCCACCGTGTAGAAACAAGCGGTGAGCACGGATGACGAGACGCGCCCGGCGGCTCGGCTCACCGTCCTGACCGGACCGTCTGGTGCCGGCCGGGACGGTGTGGTCGAGCGGGTCCGGGCGCGTTTCCCGTCCGTGTGGGTGCCGGTGCCGGTCACCACCCGGCCGCGGCGCCCCGGCGAGTCCGACGGCGTCGACCGGCACTTCGTCGCACCCGCCGAGTTCGACCGGCTGGTCGCCGCCGGAGAGCTGCTGGAGTGGTTCCGGATGGGCCCGCACCTGCGCGGCACCCCCCGCGAACCGCTGCGGACCCGGCTCTCGCAGGGGCGACCGGTGCTGCTTCCGCTCGACCTGCCCGGCGCGCTCGCCGTCCGGGCGGCGTTGCCGGCCGTCCGCCTGGTGCTGCTGGCGCCGCCCGGCTGGCGTGCCACGCCGGCGGTCGCCGAGGCCGTCGGACACACCGTGGTCCACGGCCGCACCGAGCAGGTCGTGGACGAGCTGGTAGGCTTGCTCGGTTCTTCCTATCTGGCTCCCGCTCGGCCGCCACTGGGTGGTTGAGCGACCAGCCGCGCTCGCGCGGACACTTCAGACGCAGAGGGTATTCCGTGGGATCCATCGCCAACCCCGAGGGCATCACCAACCCGCCGATCGACGAGCTCCTGGAGAAGACCACCTCGAAGTACGCGCTGGTGATCTTCGCCGCCAAGCGTGCGCGCCAGGTCAACGCGTACTACAGCCAGCTCGGTGAGGGCCTGCTCGAGTACGTCGGCCCGCTGGTGGAGACGACTCCGCAGGAGAAGCCGCTCTCCATCGCCATGCGCGAGATCAACGCGGGCCTGCTCACCGCCGAGCCGACCGACCAGCCGTAACACCCCGCTCCCCGATGTCCGCCGAGATCGTCCTCGGGGTCGGCGGTGGCATCGCCGCCTACAAGGCGTGTGAGTTGCTGCGGCTGTTCACCGAGTCGGGGCACCGGGTCCGGGTCGTGCCGACCGCGTCGGCGCTCCGCTTCGTCGGGGCGCCGACCTGGGCGGCGCTCTCCGGCCGGCCCGTCGCCGACGACGTGTGGTCCGACGTGCACGAGGTGCCGCACGTCCGGCTCGGCCAGCGGGCCGACCTGGTGGTCGTCGCGCCGGCCACCGCGGACCTGCTGGCCAGGGCGGCCCACGGTCTCGCCGACGATCTGCTCACCAACACGCTGCTCACCGCCCGCTGCCCGGTGGTGCTCGCGCCGGCGATGCACACCGAGATGTGGGAGCACCCGGCGACCGTGGCCAACGTCGCGACGCTGCGCTCGCGGGGGGTACGCGTGATCGAGCCCGCCGTCGGCCGGCTCACCGGCGCCGACAGCGGCAAAGGCCGGCTGCCCGACCCGGCGGAGATCTTCGCCGTCGCGCGGCGGGCTCTCGCCCGGGGCGTCGACGCCCCGGCCGACCTCGCCGGCCGGCACGTCGTGGTGACCGCCGGCGGCACCCGCGAGCCACTGGACCCGGTCCGGTTCCTCGGCAACCGCTCCTCCGGCAAACAGGGGTACGCCTTCGTGCGGGCGGCGGTGGCCCGGGGCGCGCGCGTCACCCTGATCTCGGCCAACGTGGCCCTGCCCGATCCGGCCGGCGCCGACCTGGTCCGGGTCGGCACCACCGAGGAACTGCGGGCGGCCACCCTGGCCGCGGCCGAGAGCGCCGACGCGGTGGTGATGGCGGCGGCGCCGGCCGACTTCCGCCCGGCGAGCTACGCTGCTGGCAAGATCAAGAAGGCGGACGACGGCAGCGCCCCGACCATCGAGCTGGTCACCAACCCGGACATCGCCGCCGAGTTGGGCCGGCGACGCCGGCCGGAGCAGGTGCTGGTCGTCTTCGCCGCCGAGACCGGCGACGCGGAGGCCAACGGGCGAGCCAAGCTGGTTCGCAAGCGGGCCGACCTGATCGTCGTCAACGAGGTCGGCGTCGACAAGGTCTTCGGGGCGGAGACCAACGCGGCGACCGTCATCGGCGCGGACGGCACCGTACACGTCCTGCCCGAACAGGCGAAGGAGGATCTGGCCGACGGCGTCTGGGACCTCGTGGTGACCCGACTGGCCGACCGGTCCTGAACACTGGGCACCGCCACGTTCCCGGGCCATCCCCTGACCCGGGTGACTAAACTGCCGCGGAGCGACCTTTTCCAAAGAGTTTTCAAGTGCTTAGGAGTGCCGTGACACGTCTCTTTACGTCCGAATCGGTCACGGAAGGCCACCCGGACAAGATCGCCGACCAGATCAGCGACGGCATCCTCGACGCCCTGCTCGCCCAGGATCCGCGCAGCCGTGTCGCGGTGGAGACCCTGATCACCACGGGCCAGGTGCACGTCGCCGGCGAGGTGACCACCAAGGCCTACGCCGACATCCCGACCATCGTCCGGGACACCATCCTGGGCATCGGGTACGACTCGTCGAAGAAGGGCTTCGACGGCGCGTCCTGCGGGGTGAGCGTCTCCATCGGCCAGCAGTCCACCGACATCGCCCAGGGCGTCGACAACGCCTTCGAGCTGCGCACCGGCGCGTCGGAGAGCGCGCTGGACGCACAGGGCGCCGGCGACCAGGGCATGATGTTCGGCTTCGCGTGCTCCGAGACGCCCGAGCTGATGCCGCTGCCGATCGCGCTGGCCCACCGGCTGGCCCGGCGGCTCTCCGCGGTGCGCAAGGACGGCACCATCCCGTACCTGCGGCCGGACGGCAAGACCCAGGTCACCATCGAGTACGACGGCCTGCGGCCGGTGCGGCTCGACACCGTGGTCGTCTCCAGCCAGCACGCCGCCGACATCTCGCTGGAGTCGCTGCTCACCCCGGACGTGCGTGAGCACGTCATCGAGCCGGAGCTGGAGGGCCTCGGCCTGGAGACCGACGGGTACCGGCTGCTGGTCAACCCGACCGGCCGGTTCGAGATCGGTGGGCCGATGGGTGACGCCGGCCTGACCGGCCGCAAGATCATCGTCGACACCTACGGCGGGTACGCCCGGCACGGCGGCGGCGCCTTCTCGGGCAAGGACCCGTCCAAGGTGGACCGCTCGGCGGCGTACGCGATGCGCTGGGTGGCCAAGAACGTCGTCGCCGCCGGCCTGGCCGAGCGCTGCGAGGCGCAGGTCGCGTACGCCATCGGCAAGGCGCACCCGGTCAGCCTGTTCATCGAGACGTTCGGCACCGAGACCGTGCCGGTCGCCGCGATCGAGAAGGCCGTCACCGAGGTCTTCGACCTCCGCCCGGCCGCCATCATCCGGGACCTGAACCTGCTCCGCCCGATCTACCAGCAGACCGCCGCGTACGGCCACTTCGGCCGCGAGCTGCCGGACCTGACCTGGGAGAGCACCGACCGGGCCGCCGACCTCAAGTCGGCCGCGGGAGCCTGACCGGCGCCAGGCGCGGCGACCGGCGACCCGCCGACGGGTCGCCGGTCGCGCGCGTCTGCGTGGACGTCCCCCTGCCGCACCTGGACCGCCCGTTCGACTACCTGGTCCCCGCCGCCGTGGAGACCGAGGCGCTGCCCGGGGTGCGGGTGAAGGTCCGCTTCGCCGGGCAACTGGTCGACGGCTGGCTGCTGGAGCGGGTCGCGGAGTCGGCCCATCCCCGGCTGGCGTACCTGGAGAAGGTCGTCTCCCCGGAGCAGGTGCTCGCCCCCGAGGTGGCCCGGCTCGCGCGGGTCGTCGCCGACCGGTACGCCGGCA
Source organism: Micromonospora sp. KC723 (assembly GCF_004348595.1). Taxonomy (GTDB): domain Bacteria; phylum Actinomycetota; class Actinomycetes; order Mycobacteriales; family Micromonosporaceae; genus Micromonospora. The sequence continues at coordinate 16,020 of NZ_SMKD01000018.1, read as the reverse complement.
ACCTCGCCGACGTGCTCCGCCTCGCCGTCCCGCCCCGGCACGCCCGCGTCGAGAAGGAACCTCCCGGTGCCCCGGCCGACGCCGCGTCGACCACGCAGGCGGTGGCCGAGCCCACCGTCGCCCGGCCCGGCGCCGGCCCCGCCCCGCCGGTCGACCCGCGCGGGTGGCGGGACTACCCGGCCGGGCCCGCGTTCCTGCGCGCGCTCACCGACGGTCGGGCGCCCCGCGCGGTCTGGTCGGCCCTGGCCGGTGAGGACTGGGCGGCCCGGTACGCCGACGCGGTCGCCGCCACCGTCGCCGGCGGGCGGGGCGCCGTCGTCGTGGTCGCCGACGCCGGGGACCTGGAGCGGCTCGACGCCGCCCTGACCACGGCCCTCGGCCCGGGGCGGCACGCCTGTCTCTCCGCCGCCCTGGGGCCGGCCCGCCGCTACCGGGCGTTCCTCACCGCCCGGCGCGGCGACGTGCCGGTGGTGATCGGCACCCGGGCGGCGATGTTCGCCCCGGTGGACCGGCTCGGGCTGGTGGCGATCTGGGACGACGGCGACGACCTGCACGCCGAACCCCGGGCGCCGTACCCGCACGCCCGGGAGGTGCTGCTGACCCGGGCCCAGCTCGCCGGGGCCGCCGCCCTGGTCGGCGGGTTCACCCGTACCGCGGAGGCGCAGCTGCTGGTGGAGACCGGCTGGGCCCGCGAGGTCGTCGCCGACCGGGCGACGGTGCGGGCGCGTACCCCGGCCATCGCCCCGACCGGCGACGACCCGCAGCTGGCCCGGGATCCGGGGGCGGCCACCGCCCGGCTGCCCAGCCTGGCCTGGACCACCGCCCGGGACACCCTGCGCGCCGACGCCCCCGTGCTGGTCCAGGTGCCCCGCCGCGGCTACCTGCCGTCGGTCTCCTGCGCCGAGTGCCGTGCCCCCGCCCGTTGCCCGCACTGCGCCGGGCCCCTCGCCCTGCCCTCGGCCGACGGCGCGCCCGCCTGCCGCTGGTGCGGCCGGATCGCCGCCGCCTACGCCTGCCCGGAGTGTGGCGGGCGGCGGCTGCGCGCGGCGGTCACCGGTGCCCGCCGCACCGCCGAGGAGCTGGGTCGGGCCTTCCCCGGGGTGCCGGTGCGCACCTCCGGCCGGGAGGAGGTGCTGCGTACGGTGCCGGCCGGCGCCGCCCTGGTGATCGCCACGCCGGGTGCCGAGCCGGTCGCCGAGGGCGGTTACGGATCGGTGCTGCTGCTCGACTCCTGGGCCCTGCTCACCCGGGCCGACCTGCGCGCCGGTGAGGAGACGCTGCGCCGCTGGCTGGCCGCCGCGGCGCTGGCCCGGCCCGCCCCCGCCGGGGGGCGGGTGGTGGTGGTCGCCGACGGCGCGCTCGCCCCGGTGCAGGCGCTGCTGCGCTGGGATCCGGCCTGGTTCGCCGCCCGGGAGCTGGCCGAGCGCCGGGAGCTGGGCTTCCCCCCGGCGATGAGGATGGCCAGCGTCACCGGTTCCGCCGCGGCGGTGGCCGACCTGCTCGCCGAGGCCCGGCTGCCCGACGACGCCGAGGTGCTCGGCCCGGTCCCGGCCGACGAGGAGCGGGAGCGGATGCTGGTCCGGGTGCCCCGGTCGCGGGGCGCCGTCCTGGCCGAGGCGTTGCACACGGCGGCCGGGGTCCGCAGCGCCCGGAAGGCCGCCGACCCGGTCCGCCTCCAGGTCGACCCGCTGAGCCTGTTCTGACCCCGGCGAAGGTGATCCTCGAGACCCGCGGCCGGCGGCCGTCGTCGCGGTGAGTCACCGTCACACACCGCGTCCGGCAGGCCGCTGGCGGACGCGTGATAGCATCGCCCGTCATGCCTGGGCGCACGAATGGCGCGACGATGGCGAAAAGCGTCGATCCGACGCCCAATCGATGATGTCAACCAGCCGGTGATCAGGGGTGGACCAGTCGTGACCGTTCGTAAATCGATCGTCTTCAACGGTGACCTCGGTAGCGGCAAGAGCACCGTCTCCGTCGAGATCGCCCGGCGGCTGGGGATGCGCCGGGTCAGCGTCGGCGACCTCTACCGCCAGATGGCGCAGGAGCGGCAGATGACCGCCCTCCAGCTGAACCTGCACGCCGAGCTGGACCAGGCGGTCGACGGCTACGTCGACCAGCTCCAGCGGGACATCGCCGCCTCCGGCGAGGCACTGGTCATGGACTCCCGGCTGGCGTGGCACTTCTTCACCGACGCGCTCAAGGTGCACATGATCACCGAGCCGGGCGAGGCCGCCCGGCGGGTGCTGCTGCGCCCGTCCGGCCCGGCCGAGAGCTACACCTCGCTGGAGGAGGCCAAGGCCAAGCTCAAGGAGCGCAGCGAGAGCGAGCGCAACCGGTTCGTGGTCCGCTACGGCGTGGACAAGGCCCGGCTGCGCAACTACGACCTGGTCTGCGACAGCACCCGGGCCACGGCCGACGAGGTGATCACGCACATCGTCGACGCGTACGAGGGCCGGCTCGGCGCCGACGTGCTGCGCGACGCCCCGCCGCTGCTGCTGCTGGACCCGGCCCGGGTCTACCCGACCGAGGACATCGCCACCCTGCGCGGCCTGTGGGACTCGGAGTTCGTCGGGGAGGTGGCCGAGGCCGGCGACGAGGCGCTGGAACCGCTGCGGATCGGCTACACCGGCGAGTACTTCTTCGTCGTCGACGGCCACCGCCGGCTCAGCGCCGCGCTGCAGAACGGGTTCCACCTGGTGCCCGCGCAACTGGTCGCTGAGGTGGAGGAACCGGTGGTCGGCGGGATGAGCGCGGTGGACTACTTCGCCGCCCACGCCCGCCCGTCCACCATCCACGACTGGGCGGACGCGCACGACGTCACCCTGCCGCTGCCCGAACACGCCCTGCTCAACGGCGACGCGGTCCTGGCGGGGGAGCCGAGCTCCGGCGCCTGAGCGGACGGGATCGCGAGGACCGGCTCACCCTGCGCGGTTACCCGACCCTTCCGGTGACCATCGACACGCAGGCCCTCGCCCCGCGGGGCGGCACGCCGGCCGAAACGGCCACCGGCACTCCGTAGACTGGTACGGCACCATCCGTCCGATCGAAGGAGCCACACCGCGTGACCGTCCAGCCCATCCGTCTGTTCGGGGATCCGGTGCTGCGCACGCCGGCCGATCCGGTCGTCGACTTCGACGTCGAGCTGCGCAAGCTCATCGCCGACCTCACCGACACGATGCGTGAGCAGAACGGCGCCGGCCTGGCCGCGCCACAGCTCGGCGTGGGCCTGCGGGTGTTCGCCTTCGACGTGGACGACGTCCTCGGTCACCTGGTCAATCCCGTGCTGGAGTTCCCCGACGAGGAGGAGCAGGACGGCCCCGAGGGCTGCCTGTCCATCCCCGGACTCTACTTCGACACCAAGCGCCGCCAGAACGTCGTCGCCAAGGGCTTCAACGGCTACGGCGATCCGATGCAGATCGTCGGCACCGGGCTGATGGCCCGCTGCGTCCAGCACGAGACCGACCACCTCGACGGGGTGCTCTTCGTCGACCGGCTGGACCCGGCCGGGCGCAAGGCGGCGATGAAGGCGATCCGCCAGGCGGAGTGGTACGACCCGGCCGCCCCGCCCACGGTCAAGCTGAGCCCGCACACCGCCGGCAACCCGTTCGGTCTGGGGCGGTGAGCCGGTTGCGTCTGGTCTTCGCCGGCACCCCGGCTGTCGCCGTCCCCGCCCTGGCCGCCGTGCACGCCTCCGGGCACGAGCTGCTGGCCGTGGTCACCCGCCCCGACGCCCCGGCGGGCCGGGGCCGAGGGCTGGTCCGTTCCCCGGTAGGGGCCTGGGCCGACGAGCACGGCGTCGAGGTGCTCACCCCCGCCCGGCCCCGGGAGCCGGAGTTCCTCGACCGGCTGCGCGAGCTCGCGCCGGACTGCGTGCCCGTGGTCGCGTACGGCGCGCTGGTGCCGCCGGTCGCCCTGGAGATCCCCCGGCACGGCTGGATCAACCTGCACTTCTCCCTGCTGCCGGCCTGGCGCGGCGCGGCCCCCGTGCAGCACGCCGTGCTGCACGGCGACGAGCTGACCGGCGCCAGCGTGTTCCAGTTGGAGCAGGGGCTGGACACCGGCCCGGTGTACGGCACCCTGACCGACGAGATCCGACCGACCGACACCTCCGGCGACCTGTTGGAGCGGCTGGCGCACTCCGGCGCCGGCCTGCTGGTGGCCGTCCTCGACGCGATCGAGGCGGGGACGGCCCGGGCCGAGCCGCAGCCGGCCGACGGGGTGTCCCTGGCGCCGAAGCTGACCGTGGAGGACGCCCGGGTCCGCTGGACCGACCCCGCGTTCGCGGTGGATCGGCGCATCCGCGCCTGCACGCCCGCCCCCGGCCCCTGGACGACCTTCCGGCAGGAGCGGGTGAAGCTGGGCCCGGTCACGCCGGTCGCGGACGGTCCCGAGCTGAAGCCCGGTGAGCTGCTGGTGGAGAAGTCCCGGGTGCTGGCCGGCACCGCGACGACGCCGGTGCGCCTGGGCGAGGTGCGGGCGGCCGGGAAGAAGGCCATGCCGGCGAGCGACTGGGCGCGTGGCGCCCGGGTCAGCGCCGGCGAGGTGCTCGCGTGAGCACCCCCTCGGACGGATCCCACAACCCCCGCTCGGACCGCCCCGGTGGCGGCCAGCGCGGCGACCGGTCTGGTGGCGCGGGGCGAGGCGAGCGCGGCGGTGCTGACCGGCGCGCCGGCCGTCCCTTCCGGCCCGCCGTCGACCTGCCCCGGTACGCGGCGTACCAGGCGGTCGAGGCCGTGCACCGCGACGACGCGTACGGCAATCTGGCGCTCCCGGCGATCCTGCGTGAGCAGGGCCTGACCGGCCGGGACGCGGCCTTCGCCACCGAGCTGACCTACGGCACGCTGCGCCACACCGGCACCCTGGACGCGATCCTGACCGACGCGGCCGGGCGGGACGTCGCGCGGATCGACCCGCCGGTGCGCGACGCCCTGCGGCTCGGGGCGTACCAACTCCTGCACACCCGGGTGCCGGCGCACGCGGCGGTCTCCTCGACCGTGGACCTGGTCCGCACGGTCGGCCCCGGAGCCACCGGCTTCGCCAACGCGGTGCTGCGCGAGGTCGCCGGCCGCGACGCCGACGCCTGGGTGGCGAAGCTCGCCCCGCCGATGGAGACCGACCCGATCGGGCACCTGGCGCTGGCGTACAGCCATCCGCAGTGGATCGTGCGGGCGTTCGCCGAGGCGCTCGGCGGCGACCTGGGGGAGGTCACCCGGCTGCTGATCGAGGACAACGAGCGGCCCCCGGTGCATCTGTGTGCCCGGCCCGGCCTCGCCGACCCGGTGGAGTTGGCCGAGGCGGTGGGCGGCGCTCCCGGCGCCTTCTCGCCGTACGCCGTCTATCTGGCCGGCGGCGCGCCGGGTGACCTGCCGGCGCTGGCCGAGGGCCGCGCGCACGTGCAGGACGAGGGCTCGCAGCTGGTGGCGCACGCCCTGGCCACCGCCCCGCTCGACGGCCCGGACGGGCGCTGGCTCGACCTGTGCGCCGGCCCGGGCGGCAAGTCCGGCCTGCTCGGCGCGCTCGCCGCGCAGCGCGGTGGCCGGCTGACCGCGGTGGAGGTGTCCGAGCACCGGGCCCGGCTGGTCGCACAGGCCACGCAGGGGCTGCCGGTGACCGTGCTGCACACCGACGGCCGCACCGTCGGCGCGGACCCGAAGCTGCCGGCGGAGCACTTCGACCGGGTCCTGGTGGACGCCCCCTGCACCGGACTGGGATCGCTGCGCCGCCGGCCCGAGTCCCGGTGGCGCCGCCAGCCCTCGGACCTGCCGCAGTTGACGCGGTTGCAACGGGAACTGCTCGCCGCCGCGCTGCGCGCGGTGCGCCCCGGCGGTCTCGTCGCCTACGTGACCTGCTCACCGCACGTCGTGGAGACGCACGTGACGGTGACCGAGGCGGCCCGGCGGTCCGCGGTGCCGGCGGATTTCGTCGACGCCCGCCCGCTGCTGCCTCCGGGCATGCCGGGGCTGGGCGACGGCCCGACGGTGCAGCTCTGGCCGCACCGGCACGGCACGGACGCGATGTTCCTGGCGGTGCTGCGGCGCGGCTGACCGTACGCACGGCGCGTGGACGCCGGTCCACGCGCCGGGACGCCCACCGGCGGGTCACCGGTGCCGTCGCGGTCGGCCGGGGCCGCCGGTGCTCGCGTCTCGGCGTCCGGCTCAGCGGACCGGCAGGCTACGCGGGCCGGCGTTGTTGAGCGAGCGGGTCAGGGGGCGGTCGTCGGCCCACAGGAAGCACCGCACCCCGCGGTCGCCGTCACGCCACTCCCGCTCGGTGGGGTGGTAGAAGATCGAGCCGGTGCGGAGGGGCAGGTCGCCGTTGTCCGGAATCCCGGTGTAGCGGGCGAGTATGCTCCGGCATCCCTGGTGGACCCGGTGGTCGCCCCGGCTGACCCGGGCGTAGCTGAGGCCGGTGGCCTGCCAGACGCCGACGAACTCGACATGGTGCCGGGTGGTGCAGGAAACCGGTGTCATCGCCGTGACCCCGTCACCGGCCATCCGTGGCTCGAAGCAGCCCAACCGGAGTCCGGTCGCCCCGGTCAGCGCGCCCCGCAGGCTCCCGGTGCGGACCACCACCCCCGGATCGTCGATGCTCTTGACCTCGCTGAGGTCGCAGCGGAACCAGCGGGCCCCGCCGGTCCAGCCCCGCGGGGAGGGGAGGACGACGCTGAGGCTGAGCCGGCCCGAACGCCAGTCCCCGCCGAGGGCGCGGTGGACCTCCCGGTCGCATTCGGCGCGGGCGTTCCGCATGGCGGCGCTGCCGCCCGAGGGCGGGGTCGCCCCGGCCGCGTGCGCCCCGGTGAGGGTGCCGACGTGCAGGGTCTCGGCGCGGTGCCCCCCGGAGCAGTCGACGGGCTGGTAGCCACTGAGGTGGCCGACGTCGGGCACCCCGGGGTGGCAGACCCCGGGGTCCGGGACGAAGGGGCGCGGGGCGGTGAGCGACGGCCAGTCGTCGGTGAGGTCCGTGTCCAGCCCGGCCGGGGCGCCGCAGGCGGCCAGCGCGAGGGCCGTCAACGCGCCCGGGGCGAGCGCCGTCCACCGTCGCATCGCTTCCGCCCCCTCGCCGCACTACCCGGCCAGCGGCGCTGACCTGGGGCCGGAGCATACGGCACCCGGATTCAGATGGTGGGCAACCCTTCCGGCCCGGCACCGCGCATCGAGCGGGTCAGTTTCCGGTCGTCGCTCCACAGGAAACAGCGGATGCCCCGGTCGCCCTCCTCCCACTCCCGCTGCGACGGGGGGTAGAAGATCGATCCGGCCCGGTACGGCAGGTCGGCGTTGTTGGGCACCTCGGCGAAGCTGGCGATCAGCGCCATGCAGCGCCGGTGCACCTGTTGGTTGGCCTTGGTGAACTGCTCCCAGGTCAGGTCCTTCTCGAGGTAGACGCCGACGAACTCGGCCCGGTGCGGCTCTGAGCAGAGCACCGGCGCCATGTAGTTGAGGTTCTTGCCGATCAACTTCGGGTCGAAGCAGCGGTGCGACAGCGGGTTGTCACCGATCATCGCGCCGCGCAGGCTGCCGGTTCGGTTGACCGGCCGGGTGTTGTCGATGCTGTCGGTCTCGCTCAGGTCGCAGCGGAACCACCGGGCCCCGCTGTTCCAGGCGGTGAGGGAGGGCAGCGCGATGTTCAGGGTGAGCCGCGCGGAGTGCCAGTCGCCGCCGAGCACCTCCCGGGCCCGCTGGTCGCACTCGGCCCGGGCCGGGCGCAGCGCCGACGAGCCCGGCTCGGGCCGTGGCCCACGGGTGGCGGCGCCGGTGAAGACGCCGACGTGGATCGCCTCTGCCAGGTGGCTGCGCGCACAGTCCACCGTGTCGTAGGTGCTGGCCTGCACCACCGGGGTTATCCGGGGTAGGCAGGAGCCTGTGGCGGGCACGAACAACTGTGGTGCGGGCAGCACGGGCCAGTCGTCGACCAGGTCACCGTCGGCCCGGTTCTGCTGGAAGCAGCCGCCCATCGTCACCGCCGCGCCGGCCAGCACCAGCGCCACGAGCCACCGTCGCATCGTCCGCCCTTCCCCGGAGATGACGGCCGAACGTCGCGGCCCGCCCGGCGTTGCCCGCCATCGGGCGTGCAGCATATGTGACCGTCCCTGGTGGAGTTTTCCCGTGTTTCCGTCAATCGGCCAGTGCCCGGTGGCCCTTGGTCTGGTTCTCGCTCCGGAAGGACTCCCTTCTGCACCGAACGTCATCCCCGGGTCACCGAGGGTTTCCGTCAGAGGTGGCCTGCTCGCGCCGGCAGGCCGCGTTCGTACACTGGCCAGGTGACCGTACCGCCGCCGATCGTCGCGCCCAGCATCCTCGCCGCCGATTTCGCCCGCCTGGCCGAAGAAGTCCGTGCTGTCGAGGGAGCCGCGGACTGGCTGCACGTCGACGTGATGGACAACCACTTCGTGCCGAACCTGACCATCGGGCTGCCGGTGGTGCAGAGCCTGCGGGCGGCCACCCGGATCCCGTTCGACGTGCACCTGATGATCGAGGATCCGCGTCGCTGGGCGCCCGGCTACGCCGACGCCGGCGCCTACAACGTCACCTTCCACGCCGAGGCCTGCGACGACCCGGTCGCCCTCGCCAAGGATCTCCGCTCGGCCGGCGCCAGGGCGGGTCTGGCCATCGACCGGGACACCCCGATCGAGCCGTACCTCGAACTGCTGCCGAACTTCGACACCCTGCTGATCATGACGATCAAGGCCGGCTTCGGTGGGCAGCGGTTCATCCCGCAACTGCTGGAGAAGGTCCGCGCCGCCCGTCGGCACGCGTCCAGCGGTCACCTCGAGCTGCGCATCGAGGTCGACGGCGGGATCGCCGCCGACACCATCGAGCAGGCCGCGGCGGCCGGTGCCGACGCCTTCGTCGCCGGCACCGCCGTCTACGGGGCGGACGACCCCGCCGAGGCGGTCCGCCGGCTGCGTGGCCTGGCGGAGCGCGCGGCCAGCGGGGCCTGACATGGACCCGTCCGGCGATCGACCCGACGTCATCCTGGTCGTCGACGACGACGCGGACATCGCCCGCTTCGTCGAGTTCAACCTGCGGCTGCACGGCTTCGAGGTGCTGCATGCCGGCGACGGCCAGGAGGCGCTGGAGATGATCGAGCGGCACCGGCCCGACCTGGCCGTGGTGGACCTGATGATGCCCCGGATCGACGGCCTGGAGTTGACCCGCCGGCTGCGCGCCAACCCGATGACCTCGGCCCTGCCGGTGATCATGCTGACCGCCAAGGGCATGACCGTGGACAAGGTCCACGGGCTCAGCGCGGGCGCCGACGACTACCTGGTGAAGCCCTTCGACACCGCCGAGTTGGTGGCCCGGGTCAGCTCGACGTTGCGCCGTAACAAGGAGTTCCGCGAGGTCTCCCCGCTGACCGGGCTGCCCGGCAACAGCCGGATCCGCCGGGAGATCAGCGACCGGGTACGCAGCGGCGTCGACTACGCGGTCGGCTACATCGACATCGACCGGTTCAAGAGCGTCAACGACCGGTACGGCTTCGTCCGCGGCGACGAGTTCATCTCCGCGCTGGCCCGCAGCCTGCACCGGGCGGTGGTCTCGATCGGGCTGCCGCCGGCCTTCCTCGGCCACGTCGGCGGCGACGACTTCGTCGTCGTCTGCACGCCGGAGCAGGTCCGACCGTTGACCTTCCGGGCCGTGGAGGACTTCGAGAGGGCCGCCGACAGGCTCTACGACCCCGCCGACGCCGAACGCGGCTACGTGGAGCTCAAGGACCGTCGCGGCAACATCCGCAAAGCCCACCTGGTGACCCTCTCGATCGGCGTGTCGCTGTCCGACTCGCGCAAGCGCTTCACCGACCCGCTCGCCGCGATCGCGGTCGCCTCGGAGATGAAGACCGTTGCCAAGAGTCAACCCGGCTCGTACGTCGCGGTGGACCGACGACGGGCCGACGGCCTGTGAGGTAGCACGCCGGGAGTGGCGTACCCCCCGCCCCGACGTGTAAGACTTTCCGTGTACCCACCACGCGCTGGCGGGGCTCGGTGAAATTCCGAACCGGCGGTGATCCACGGCTAGACCGTGGTAAGCCCGCGACCCGGACGGCTCAGGCCGCCCGGTGGACCTGGTGAGAATCCGGGGCCGACGGTTGGCGGCGAGATCGTTGCGCCGCCAGACAGTCCGGATGGGAGACAGCGCGCGGGACGGGGCGGACCCGCGTGGGCTGTTCCAGCCACCCGGGCTCCCCGGGGCCGGCCGTGCCGTTCCCCGGATCCGCCGCCGCCTGCCCACGGCTCCTCCCGTCGACCGCCCAGCGCGCCGACCGGCGAGTGAGAGGGCAGGGGCCATGGCCGGCGTCTCCGTCGACGAAGCGATGCGTCGTGCCGTCGCGCTGGCCGCCCGTGGCCTCGGCACCACCAGCCCCAACCCGGTCGTCGGTTGCGTCCTGCTCGATCCGGAGGGCGCGGTCGTGGGGGAGGGATTCCACGCCTACGCCGGCGGACCGCACGCCGAGATCGTCGCGCTCGCCCAGGCCGGCGACCGCGCCCGCGGCGGCACCGCCGTGGTCTCCCTCGAACCCTGCGACCACACCGGCCGCACCGGCCCCTGCAGCCTCGCGCTGATCCGGGCCGGCGTCGCCCGGGTGGTGATCGCCGTGCCCGATCCCAACCCGGTCGCCGCCGGCGGCGCCGCCACCCTGCGCGCCGCCGGCATCCAGGTCGACGTCGGGGTGCGCGCCGCCGAGTCCGAGGCCGGCAACATCGCCTGGTTGACCTCGATGCGGCGGGGCTGGCCGTACGTGATCTGGAAGTACGCCGCCACCCTCGACGGCCGGTCCGCCGCCGCCGACGGCACCAGCATGTGGATCACGTCGGAGGCGGCCCGGATCGACGTGCACGCACTACGCGGCACGGTCGACGCGGTGATCGTCGGGGTGGGCACCGTCCTCGTCGACGACCCCCGGCTGACCGCCCGTAACCTGCGCGACGGCACCCTGGCCATCCGGCAGCCGCTGCGGGTGGTGGTGGACAGCTCGGGGCGTACCCCGGCGGAGGCCCGGGTGCGCGACGGCGCCGCCCAGACGTGGATCGCCACCAGCGCGGAGGTCGGCGCCGACCCGGACGGCCGGGTCGACCTGCCGGGGCTGCTGGCGGAGCTGCACCACCGTGGCGTACGGGCCGCGCTGCTGGAGGGTGGGCCGCGGCTGGCCGGCGCGTTCCTCGCCGCCGGGCTGGTGGACAAGGTCGTCGGGTACGTCGCGCCGAAGCTGCTCGGCGCCGGCCCGCCCGCGCTGGCCGACGCCGGCGTGACCACCATCGCCGAGGCCGTCGACCTCGAGATCACCGACGTCGCGCAGGTCGGTCCCGACCTGCGGATCACCGCGCTGCCCCGGAAGAGGGAGGCCTGACATGTTCACCGGCATCGTCGAGGAGCGGGGCGAGGTCGTCCGCGTCGCCGACACCGGCGTTGACTCCGCCGTGGTCGCCATCCGGGGCCCGCTGGTCACCTCCGACGCCCGGCACGGGGACTCGATCGCGGTCAACGGCGTCTGTCTGACCGTGGTCGACGTCGACGCCGAGGTCTTCACCGCCGACGTGATGGGGGAGACCCTGCGCCGCTCCGCGCTCGGCGCGTTGCGTACGGGCGATCCGGTCAACCTGGAACGGGCCGCCGCGCTGAACAGTCGGCTCGGCGGGCACATCGTGCAGGGGCACGTCGACGGGGTCGGCGAGCTGCTCTCCCGGGAGCCGGCCGCACAGTGGGAGACCCTGCGTTTCCGGCTCCCCGCCGACCTGTCCCGGTACGTGGTGGAGAAGGGCTCGATCACCGTCGACGGGGTGTCGCTCACGGTGGCCGCCGTCGGGCCGGACTGGTTCGCCGTCGGACTCATCCCGACCACCCTCACCCTGACCACCCTCGGCGCCCGCGCCGTCGGCGATCCGGTGAACCTGGAGGTGGACGTGCTCGCCAAGTACGTCGAGCGGCTGCTCGCCGACCGGCTGCCGGGCGGTGGGGCCTGATGGGTCCGCTCGGCTGGCTGCTCGACGCCCAGGTGCAGATCGCCGGTTCCCCGGTGCTGGTCCGGGAGATCGTCGGCAACGTCTTCGGTCTCGTCTCCGCCCTGTTCGGGCTGCGCCGGCTGGTCTGGGCCTGGCCGGTCGGCATGGTCGGCAACGCGTTGCTGTTCACCGTCTTCCTCGGCGGCGCCTTCGCCACCCCGCAGGCCCACGACCTGTACGGCCAGGCCGGCCGGCAGGTGTTCTTCTTCGCGGTCAGCCTGTACGGCTGGTGGCGCTGGGCGCGCAACCGGCGGGCCGGCGACGGGGAGCAGCCGGCGGTGACCCCGCGCTGGGCGACCGGGCGGGAACGGTTGGGCCTGCTGCTCGCCGCCGTGCTCGGCACCGCCGTGGCGTACCCGGTGCTCGCCGCGCTGGGCTCCTGGGGTCCGCTGCCGGACGCCTGGATCCTCACCGGCAGCCTGCTCGCCACCTACGGCATGGCCCGGGGCTGGGTGGACTTCTGGCTGGTCTGGATCGCCGTGGACGCGGTCGGGGTGCCGCTGCTGCTGCGCGGCGGTTTCTACCCGTCGGCGGCCATGTACCTCGTCTACGGCGCGCTGTGCGTCGCCGGGCTGGTCGCCTGGTGGCGTAGCTCCCGCGCCAGCCGGGTCGCCCGACCGATTCCGCCCACCTACTCGGAGGCCGTGGCATGAACAGCTTCGCGAGCATCACGCAGGCGGTGGCGGACATCGCCGCCGGCCGGCCCGTCGTCGTGGTCGACGACGAGGACCGGGAGAACGAGGGCGATCTGATCTTCGCCGCGGAGCTGGCGACGCCGGAACTGGTCGCGTTCATGGTCCGGTGGACCTCCGGTTACATCTGCGTGCCGCTGACCGAGAGCGAGTGCGATCGGCTCGACCTGCCGCCGATGCACCACACCAACCAGGACCGGCGGGGCACCGCCTACACGGTGACCGTGGACGCCCGGGAGGGGATCGCCACCGGCATCTCCGCCGCCGACCGGTCGCACACCATCCGGCTGCTCGCCGACCCGGCGACCGGGCCGACCGACCTGGCCCGCCCCGGCCACGTGGTGCCGCTGCGGGCCCGCGAGGGTGGGGTGCTGCGCCGCCCCGGGCACACCGAGGCGGCCGTCGACCTGACCAGGATGGCCGGTCTGCGTCCGGCCGGCGTGCTCTGCGAGCTGGTCAACGACGACGGCACCATGATGCGTCTGCCGGACCTGGAGAAGTTCTGCGCCGAGCACTCGCTGTCCCTGGTCACCATCGCCGACCTGGTGGCGTACCGGCGACGGCACGAGAGGCAGGTCGAGCAGGTCGCCGACGCGCGGATGCCCACCCCGTACGGGGTGTTCCGGGCGCTGGGCTACCGTGCCGAGCACGACCCGGCCGAGCATGTCGCGATGGTCTACGGCGACCTCGGCGACGGGGAGGACGTGCTGGTCCGGGTGCACTCGGAGTGCCTGACCGGGGACGTGTTCGGCTCCCTGCGCTGCGACTGCGGGCCACAGTTGCAGGCCGCCCTGGCTCGGGTCGCCCGGGAGGGGCGCGGGGTGGTGTTGTACGTGCGCGGGCACGAGGGGCGGGGGATCGGCCTGTTGCACAAGCTCCAGGCGTACCAACTCCAGGACCAGGGCCGCGACACGGTCGACGCGAACCTGGACCTGGGGCTGCCGGCCGACGCCCGGGACTACGGCACCGGCGCGCAGATCCTCTACGACCTGGGCGTACGGTCGATGCGGCTGCTCACCAACAACCCGGCCAAGCGGGCCGGGCTGGAGGGGTACGGGCTGCGGATCACCGGCCGTGAGGGGCTGCCGGTCCGTCCGCACCCGGAGAACGTGCGCTACCTGCGCACGAAGCGGGACCGGATGGGTCACCTGCTGGACGAGCTGGACGAGGTGACCGAGGCCCCGATGGGCCGTCCGGTCGCCGGCGACGAGATCGGAGCGTAGACATGGCGGGTTTCGGCGAGCCCGGGGTGAGCACGGTGGAGGCCGCTGGCATGACCGTCGGCGTGGTGGCGGCGCGCTGGCACGGCGAGCTGACCGACCACATGCTCGACCGGGCGGTGGCGGCGGCCGAGGCGTGCGGGGCCCGGGCGGTGGTGGCCCGGGTCGCCGGTTCGGTGGAGCTGCCGGTGGTGGCGCAGGCTCTGGCCCGCCGCTGCGACGTGGTGGTCGCCCTCGGCGTGGTGGTGCGCGGCGCGACCGCCCACTTCGACTACGTCTGCAAGTCGGTGACCGAGGGGCTGACCCGGGTGGCGTTGGACGAGGGCAAGCCGGTGGCGCACGGGGTGCTCACCGTCGACACCATCGCGCAGGCCCGGGACCGGGCCGGGTTGCCCGGTTCGACGGAGGACAAGGGCTGGGCGGCCACCGTCGCGGCCCTCGACGCCGCCCTGGCCATCCGTGCCGTTGCCGCCGGTACCGGCATGCGGGTCGGCTTCGGCGCCTGACCCGGGCCGCCTCGCTTCGCCGCCCGTGGCCCACCCGGCCGTCGGCGCGCCCGACGCGCTAAGGATCGGAGCGGGTGCCGGTCTGGCCGCCACCCTCGGCGACCAGGCCCACCTGTGCGCGCCGGACCTGCGCGGGTTCGGGGGAACCGACCGGCCCGGGACGTACTCGCTGGAGCTGATGTGCGATGACGTCCGAGCCCTGCCCGACGCACTCGACCTGGCCCGGGCGACCCTGATCGGTCGCTGCGTCGGCGCGGTCGTGGCCTACCTGCTGGCCCAGACGTGCCCGGAGCGGGTCGCGGCGCTGGTGCTGGAGGAGCCCCCGCCTCCGATGCCGCTGGGGTTCCGGCTGCCACCCCGGCCTGCCGAGCCGCTCGACTACGACTGGGCCGTCCGGGAGGCGGTGGTGGCGCAGCTCAACGACCCGGACCCGGTGTGGTGGGAGCGCATGGCCGCGATCACCGCCCCGACCCTGTGGTCGCCGGCGGCCCCGCGAGCCACCTTCCGCAGGACCGCGTCGACGCCGTCGCCGAACGGATCCCCGACGGTCGGCTGGTCACCATCGACGCGGGACACGCCGTTCACGCCACCCGCCCCGCCGAGTTCCACGCCGTGGTGCGGGAGTTCCTCACCGGGCTCGGCTGAGCTTCGCGGGTCAGAGCCAAGCCTGCCGCTATGCCAGACCGGCTCGCGGACCTGGCTGGGCCGGGCGCGCCGGTGGCGGCGACGTCGAGCAGCGTGCCGGCCGCTGTCATGGCGACGGCGACCAGCACGCCGCACCGTCCGCTGGCGCCGGTACGAAGCCCCGGGCCGCGGGCGAGCGAGGCTCAGGTGAGCTCGGTCGCCCCCGCCACCTGGGCGAGCCACCGCTGCTCCAGCTGGGTCAGCGTCTTGGCCTCGCGGAGTTCGCCGATCGCCTCGTTGACGCACGGGGTGAGCGGGGAGTCCTTGTCGAGCAGCAACCCGAACGTCTCCGGTGCGCCCACCTGCGGTAGTTGACCGACGATGGCGACATCGGCGCCCTTGGTCGAGGTGATGCGGAAGGCGGTCGGCAGGTCCACCACCAGGCCGTCGATCTGACCGTTCCGCAGTGCCGCCACGGCCTCGTCGTTGCCTCGGTAGCTCTGCGGTTTCGGCCCCGGCTTGACGAGTTCGGTGATCGCCTGGTGGCTGGTGCTGTTGGCCTGGGCGCCGAGCCGGGCGTCGGTCAGCTCGGCCAGGGACTTCCTCCCGGCGATCTTCGACGACTTCCGCGCGATCACGGCCTGGCGCACGAGGTAGTAGGGCGCGGAGAGGTCGACCGCCTGCTTGCGCTCCTCGGTGAGGGAGAACTGGTTGATGGCGAAGTCGAAGCTCTTCGGGCCGGGTGTGACGGCGGCGTCGGGCTTCACCCGGGTCCAGGTGACCTCCGTGGCGGCGTACCCGAGCTGCGTCGCCACCGCGTACGCGACGGCGGCCTCGAAACCCTCGCCGTTCTCCGGTTTGTTCTGCCGGAACCACGGCTCGCGTGCCGGCTCGTCGGTGGCGATGGTGAGTGTGCCCGGCGTCCGGGTGCGCAGGCCCTCCTCCTTGGTGCAGGCGGCGGTAGCCACGTCG
The DNA here is from genome assembly GCF_004348595.1 of Micromonospora sp. KC723. Classification (GTDB taxonomy): domain Bacteria; phylum Actinomycetota; class Actinomycetes; order Mycobacteriales; family Micromonosporaceae; genus Micromonospora. Next base: position 8 of record NZ_SMKD01000018.1, on the reverse strand, counting down.
GTGGGGGT
>NZ_SMKD01000189.1 GCF_004348595.1 Micromonospora sp. KC723 | reverse complement strand
GGGGTGGCCCGGCGGGGCAGCCCGGCCTGCGGCTGGTCGACGACGATGCCCTCCAGCACCACCGGGCCGCCGGGCCGGTGGTGCACCACCACCGGCTCCCGCTGTTCGGGTGCCACCGGCTCACCGAGCGGGTCGCCCAGCGGGTCGGCCGGCGGCGGGTCGCGGAACTCGTCGCGCAGGTCGTCGTGGAAGTCGTCGTCGACCGGGCGGCCGGCCCACGGCGGGGCCTCCTGCGCGATCAGCACCTCGTCGACCGGTTCGGTGTCGGTGTACTCCGGGGGCAGGTCGGCCACGCCGGCGCTCTCGGCGTGGGTGGGCACCTCGTCCCAGAGCACCCGGATGTGCCGCTGGTCGTCCAGCGCCACCCGGATCGGCAGGGTCTGCCCGAGCGACGGCCACTTCGCCACCGGCACCCGCGGCTCGATGATCTTCTTGGAACGGGGCGGCATGCCGGGCGCGTCGATCACCAGCTGGAGCTCGCAGCGGCCGAAGGCGTACTGGGTGGGGGGTTCGGAGGCGCTGTGCACGTGCCCGACACCGATCACCCAGGTGCGCCCGCCGGCGCGGACGGTGGCCAGGGCGACGGCCAGCACCAGCATGGCCACACCGAGGGCCACGATCGCCCAACTCGTCATGCCGAGGCCGAACAGCACGACGAACGTGGCCACGGTGCCCAGCACCGCGGCGATCAACTTGCGTACCGGCGCGATCGGGCGGTTCCCGCCATTCGCCACAGTGGACCTCCCGGGGGTCATGGCCAGGCTAGGCCGAACCGGCAACCGAGGGAAGGAGCAGCCGCCGGGCCGACACCGGGACCGGGTCGGTAGGCTGACCGTACCCAGCCAGACCGTCTTCCGCGCACAGGAGGAACCCAGCGTGTCCAGCAGCCCGGACGAGCGCACGCTCGTACTGATCAAGCCCGACGCGGTCCGCCGGGGCCTGGTCGGTGAGATCATCTCCCGTTTCGAGCGCAAGGGCCTGCGGATCGACGCCATGCAGACGAGGACGCTGGACGGCGACTTCGCCGACCAGCACTACGCCGAGCACGTGGACAAGCCCTTCTACCCGCCGCTGAAGGCGTTCATGACCGGCGGGCCGCTGGTGGCGCTGGTGCTCTCCGGTGACCAGGTCATCGAGGTGGTCCGGGGCATGATCGGCGCCACCGACGGCCGCCGGGCCGCCGCCGGCACGATCCGCGGCGACCTGTCCCTGTCGAACCGGGAGAACCTGGTGCACGCCTCGGACTCCGTCGACAGCGCCAAGCGGGAGATCGCGCTCTGGTTCCCCACGCTGGGCTGAACCGTCCGGACGCCCGGGCCGGTGATCCGGCCCGGGCGTCGTCGTGTTCGGGGCACGGCGCCGACAACCGCCGTTGAGGTGCCGGTCACCTCGCCCGGCGGTGGCGGTCATGTGGGCCCGGTAGACCGACCTGGTTGATCCGTTTCCAGGGAGGAACGATGACCGAACTCGACCGACGTACCCTGCTGCGCGCCGGCCTGGTCGCCGGCGCGGGAGTGGCCGGCGGCGCGCTGCTCGGCGGCTCCGGGGCCGTCGCCGCACCCGCCTGGCGGCCCGCCGGGCGGCCGGTGCTCACCCACGGCGTGCAGAGCGGCGACGTCACCGCCGACTCGGCGCTGGTCTGGACCCGAGCCGACCGGCCGGGCCGGATGTTCGTGGAACTCAGCCGCCGCCCCGACCTGCGCGGGGCGCGGATGCTGCGCGGGCCGGTGCTGGACCCGACCGGTGACTTCACCGGGCGGCTGCGGCTGCGCGGCCTGCCCTCCGGGGAGCGGCTGTACTACCGGGTCCGGGTGGAGAGCCTGGACCGGAACGGGCTGTGCGGCGAGCCGCTGCGCGGCTCCTTCACCACCGCCCCAGGCCGGCACCAGCGGCGGGACGTGCGGTTCGTGTGGACCGGGGACATCGCCGGCCAGGGCTGGGGAATCGCGCCGGAGTTCGGCGGGATGAGCATCTTCCGGGCGATGCGTGCCGCCCGTCCCGACTTCTTCCTGTGCAGCGGCGACACCGTGTACGCCGACGGCCCGCTCGCCGAGACGGTGACGCTGCCCGACGGCCGGGTCTGGCGCAACCTGGTCACGCCCGAGAAGAGCAAGGTCGCCGAGACGCTGGCCGAGTACCGGGGACAGTACGCGTACAACCTGCTCGACGAGCACCTGCGCGCGTTCGCCGCGGAGGTGCCGCAGGTCAACCAGTGGGATGACCACGAGGTCACCAACAACTGGTACCCGGGGGAGATCCTCACCGACGCCCGCTACACCGAACGGCGGGTCGACGTGCTCGCCGCGCGCGCCCGGCAGGCGTTCGGCGAGTGGCTGCCGGTCCCGGCGGACGGACCGCTGTACCGGCGGCTGTCGTACGGGCCGCTGCTGGACGTGTTCGTGCTGGACATGCGGACGTACAAGGACCCGAACGACGGCAACACCTACGCCGACCCGGCACGCGGCCTGCTCGGCCGGGAACAGCGGCAGTGGCTGGTCCGGGAGCTGACCCGGTCCCGGGCGACGTGGAAGGTGATCGCCGCCGACCTGCCGCTCGGCCTGGTGGTGCCGGACGGGCCGGGGGCGCAGGAGGGTGTGGCGCAGGGGGACCCGGGCGCCCCGGCCGGGCGGGAGCTGGAGTTCGCCGAGGTGCTGCGGGCCGCGCACCGGGTCGGCGTGACCGGGATCGTGTTCCTCACCGCCGACGTGCACTACACCGCCGCGCACCACTACGACCCGGCGCGGGCGGCGGTCGCCGACTTCACACCGTTCTGGGAGTTCGTCTCCGGCCCGGCGCACGCCGGTGGGTTCGGCCCGAACCGGCTGGACGGCACCTTCGGCCCGGAGGCCGTGTTCGTGCACGCGCCGCCGCGCGCCAACATCTCACCCGCCGAGGGCTTCCAGCACTTCGGCGAGGTCCACATCGACGCCGAGAGTCGCGCCTTCACGGTCCACCTCCGCGACCGCGACGGCCGCTCCCTCTGGACCACCACGCTGCCGGCCCCCTGATCCGTCCCGACATCCCGCGCTGGCCATGCGGTCGTCGGCGGCTCACCGTCGACAACCGCATGGCCAGCGCGGGGTCGTCGTCGGTCTCTACGTCGAGTGCGGTGGCGAGGGTCTCCAGATCGACGTGCGCACGGCCTCCATGGTCATCGTTGCTCGACGACATCGATCATGGAGAGCTGTCGGTTCACCGCGTTCCTGTCCCGTACCCACAGGTGACCGGCGCGTGGGATTACTCGGCGGCGGCGCGGTGGGTGGGTCGAGTATCGTTGAACACCGTAAGGCGATGACCCGGCCATCACCGGCGAGCCTCCGGAAGAACAGCCGGGCAACCGGCCCAGTAGAACCGGACGGGTCCGGCCCGTCACAGCCGGCCAATGAGCGGGCGGTCGTACCTCGACCGCCAAGCGGGGTGGTACCGCGGGCCCACCCGGGAGCGCCGTCCAGGCGTACCCGGAGAAGCTCGTCCTCGCAGACCACAAGAGTGAGCTGCTGCTGAGGAGAGCGACCCCGATGGCCTACCCGTTGCACGACCCGACCGCCGCCGGCGTCCCGGCGAGCCCGGACCTGCCCGCGGTCGAGCGCCGGGTCCTGGAGCACTGGACGGCCGACAAGACCTTCGAGGCCTCCGTCGAGGCCCGGCCGACCGGCACCGACGGCAGGAACGAGTACGTCTTCTACGACGGCCCGCCGTTCGCCAACGGACTGCCGCACTACGGCCACCTGTTCACCGGGTACGTCAAGGACGTGGTGCCGCGATACCAGACCATGCGCGGGCGGCGGGTGGAGCGGCGGTTCGGCTGGGACTGCCACGGGCTGCCCGCCGAGGTGGTGGCCGAGAAGCAGCTCGGCATCACCAGCAAGGCGGAGATCCTCGACCTCGGCGTGGCCCGGTTCAACGAGGCGTGCCGCACCTCGGTGCTGGAGTTCACCCAGGACTGGGAGCGGTACGTCACCCGGCAGGCCCGCTGGGTCGACTTCGGCAACGACTACAAGACCCTCGACCTGGACTACATGGAAAGCGTCATGTGGGCCTTCAAGACCCTGTACGACAAGGGTCTGGTCTACGAGGGCTTCCGGGTGCTGGCGTACTGCTGGCGGTGCGAGACGCCGCTGTCGAACACCGAGACCCGGATGGACGACGTCTACCGGGACCGGCACGACCCGACCCTGTCGGTCTGGTTCGGGCTGACCCCCGACGAGTCCGCCCCCGAGTTGGTGCGCGGGCCGGTGAAGCTGGGCGTCTGGACGACCACGCCGTGGACGCTGCCGTCGAACCTGGCGCTCGCCGTCGGCCCGGACATCGAGTACGCGGTGCTGGAGCGCGACGGGCAGCGGTACGTCGTCGGAGCCGCCCGGCTCGCCGCGTACGCCAAGGAACTGGACGGGTACGAGCAGGTCGGCGTCGTGCGCGGCGCGGACCTGGTCGGCCGCCGCTACACCCCGCTGTACGACTTCCTGGTCCAGCAGGCCGGGGAGAACGCCTACCAGGTGCTCGGCGCGGACTTCGTCACCACCGAGGACGGCACCGGCGTCGTGCACCTGGCCCCGGCCTTCGGCGAGGACGACCAGAACGTCTGCAACGCCGCCGGCATCCCGACCGTCGTCACCGTGGACGACCACACCCGGTTCACCGCGCTGGTCCCGCCCTATCAGGGTGAGCAGGTGTTCGACGTCAACAAGCCGGTGATCCGGGAGCTTAAGGAGCGGGGGGTGGTGTTCCGGCAGGACACGTACACCCACTCGTACCCGCACTGCTGGCGTTGCGACACCCCGCTGGTCTACAAGGCCGTGTCGTCCTGGTTCGTGGCGGTGACGACGTTCAAGGACCGGATGGTCGAGCTGAACCAGCAGATCAACTGGACGCCCGGCCACATCAAGGACGGCTCGTTCGGCAAGTGGCTGGCCAACGCCAGGGACTGGTCGATCAGCCGCAACCGGTTCTGGGGCTCACCGATCCCGGTGTGGCGCTCCGACGACCCGGCCTACCCACGCGTCGACGTCTACGGCTCGCTGGCGGAGATCGAGCGGGACTTCGGCGTACGCCTGGCGGACCTGCACCGGCCGGCGGTGGACGAGCTGGTGCGCCCCAACCCGGACGACCCCACGGGTGCGTCGATGATGCGCCGGGTGCCGGAGGTGCTGGACTGCTGGTTCGAGTCCGGGTCGATGCCGTTCGCCCAGGTGCACTACCCGTTCGAGAACCGCGACTGGTTCGAGCACCACTACCCGGGCGACTTCATCGTCGAGTACATGCCGCAGACGCGTGGCTGGTTCTACACCATGCACGTGCTGGCCACCGCGTTGTTCGACCGGCCGGCGTTCCGCAACTGCGTCAGCCACGGCATCCTGCTCGGCTCGGACGGGCGCAAGATGTCCAAGAGCCTGCGCAACTACCCGGACGTCTACCACGTGTTCGACGCGTACGGCTCGGACGCGATGCGCTGGATGCTGATGTCCTCGCCGGTGGTGCGCGGCGGTGACGCGCTGGTCACCGAGGCGGCCATCCGGGACGCGGTGCGGCAGGTGCTGCTGCCGCTGTGGAACGTCTGGTACTTCTTCTCGCTCTACGCCAACGCCGACGGCTACCGGGCGAAACGGAAGGTGGCCGCCGGGCCGACCGGCGGCGGAGCCGCCGGCGACCTCCTCGACCGGTACGTGCTGGCGAAGACGAACGAGCTGGTGTCGACGGTCCAGGCGCAGATGGACGAGTACGACATCTCCGGCGCCTGCGCCACCGTCCGGTCCTACCTGGACGCGCTGACCAACTGGTACGTGCGCCGCTCGCGGGACCGGTTCTGGTCCGGCGACACCGAGGCGTTCGACACCCTGTGGACGGTGTTGGAGACGCTCTGCCGGGTGGTGGCGCCGCTGGCGCCGCTGACCGCCGAGGAGATCTGGCGGGGCCTGACCGGCGAGCGGTCCGTGCACCTGACCGACTGGCCGTCCGCGGCGGAGTTCCCGGCCGACCACGACCTGGTCGCGGCGATGGACGCCGTGCGGGACGTCTGCTCGGCGGCGCTGTCGCTGCGCAAGGCGAAGGGCCTGCGGGTCCGGCTGCCGCTGTCGAGGCTGACTGTGGCCTCGCCGGTGGCGGGGCAGTTGCGGCCGTTCGCCGACCTGGTCGCCGACGAGGTCAACGTCAAGGTGGTGGAGTTCACCGACGAGGTGCAGAACCACTGCCAGCAGGTGTTGACCGTGGTGCCCCGGGCGCTCGGCCCGCGGGTCGGCAAGGCCGTCCAGCAGGTCATCAAGGCGGTCAAGGCGGGGGAGTGGGAGTTGGTCGACGGCGCCCCGGTCGCCGCCGGGGTGACCCTCGCCGAGGGCGAGTACGAGTTGCGCCTGGTCGCCGCCGACGCCGAGCACTCGTCGCCGCTGCCCGGCGGCGAGGGCGTGGTGGTGCTGGACACCGAGGTCACCCCGGAGTTGGCCGCGGAGGGGCTGGCCCGGGATGTGGTCCGGGTGGTGCAGCAGGCCCGCCGTGACGCCGACCTGGACGTGTCGGACCGGATCGTGGTGGCGTTGTCGGCCGCCGAGGAGGTCCGGGCGGCGGTGTCGGCGTACCGCGACTTCGTGGCCCGCGAGGTGCTGGCCGACAGCGTCGACTTCGTCGAGGGCGTCGACGGCTTCGCCGGCGAGGTCGGCGAGGGAGAGCGGGTGACGGTGGCCGTGCGGCGGCTGTGACCTGTCGACGGGTGGTCCGGTGGAGTGTCGCGTCGCCGGACCACCAGTCGGGCGGACGGCTACCCGCTGGGGTGGACGGGCAGCGGTCCGCTACCGTGACACCGCCTGTTCGTACGCGACCGCCGGAGGACCAGTGCCCCTGCTCTACACCATCGGCAAGCTCACCGTGGCGCCCGCGCTCCGGTTGGCGTTCCGCCCGACCGTGGAGGGGTTGGAGCACATCCCGGAGACCGGCGGGGCGATCTTCGCCGGCAATCACCTCTCCGTCGCCGACGAGCTGTTCCTCGGCACCGTGGTCCCCCGTCACCTGGCGTTCTGGGCCAAGTCGGAGTACTTCAACGGCGTCGGGGCGAAGGGGGCGTTCTCCAAGTTCCTCCTAACCGGTCTGGGCGCGATCCCGGTCGAGCGGGCCGGCGGGCGGGCGGCACTGTCCGCGTTCGACGCCGCCATCCCCGCGTTGCGGGCCGGTGACCTGGTGGCCGTCTATCCGGAAGGGACGCGCTCGCCGGACGGGCGGCTCTACCGTGGGCGCACCGGCGCGGCCCGGCTCGCCGTGGCGGCCGGCGTGCCGATCATCCCGGTCGGCGTGATCGGCACCGACAAGGCCCAGCCGATCGGGGTCCGGGTGCCCCGCCCGGGCAAAGCCAAGATCATAATCCGGTTCGGCAAGCCGCTGGACTTCACCGGCCGCCCGGACGACCGCACCTCGCTGCGGGCGATGACCGACGAGCTGATGGCCGAGATCCAGACGCTCACCGGTCAGGAGTACGTGCCCCGCTACGCCCCCAAGCGTGGCGAACCCACCTCTGCCTGACCCCGCCTTCCCGCCAGCGCCGCCCCGCCGTCGCCCCCTGAGCCGGCCCCGTGGGCGGGTGCCCGGACAGTGGCCTCGCTCGGCTCTACGCGGTGGTGACGATCTGGGCGCGCAGGGTCTCCAGCAGGCGGGCGCTGTCGTCGACCGATAGCCGGGTGAAGACCCCGGTGGTGATGCTGCCGTGGTCGACCGAGGTGCAGACCACCACGCCGCCGTCGTCCGTGCGACCCGTGGCGCACCTGGAATGCCGGCCCCGGACCCCGGTCTCCACCGGCTGCGGGGTGTCCAGCCGGTAGGTGTCGGTCAGCCGGGTCATCTCGTCGTCGGCGTCCGACTCGGGGCTGAACCGGAAGCCGGTGGTGCCGAAGACCGTCACCCGCTTGCCGTCGCTGGTGTCGTAGACACCGGCGAAGACGTCCTCGGCGATCAGGTTCGCCGCGCGTACCTCAACCGTCAACTGGTCGGCGGTGACCTTGCTGCCGGGGTCGGTGCGTAGCGTCAGGTCGGCCACCACCGGGGGCAGCGCCGCGTCGGCCGGGTACTGCTCCCACACCGGCTTGCCGAACCAGGCCGGGCAGCCGCAGCAGCAGGCCAGGCTGAGTAGCAGCACCCAGGGCCAGCGGCGGCGCCTTCGGCTCCGGCCGGGCCCCTTGGGGGTCTGCCCGCCCGGCGGCGGCGCGACCGGCTCCGGCCGGCGGCCCCGGCGCTGGTCCGGCGGCCGGGCCGCCGGCGGGGCGGGAGGTGACACCGGGTGCGGCGGCGACACCGGGCGGGACACCGGTGGCGCGGGGTACCCGGGCGTGGCCGGGTGG
>NZ_SMKD01000188.1 GCF_004348595.1 Micromonospora sp. KC723 | reverse complement strand
CACCCCGTCCGTTCGGCCGCCCACCTCATGATCCACTCTGGTGGCGGCAAGGAGTGTTGCCCCGGTCGGCGGCACCACCACCTGCGGCGAACAGGGTCGGCGCGGCCCGGCGGCAGGGTCAGGCCAGGTCCAGGGAGCGGGCGGCGGCCAGGGGGTCGTTGGCGATCGTCACCGGGGCCGGGGCGGTGGAGATGGCCCACTCGGGATCCTTCAGCCCGTGGCCGGTGACCGTGCAGACGATCGTGGAGCCCGCCGGAACCCGGCCCGCCGCGGCCTGCTGGAGCAGACCCGCGACGCTGGCCGCGCTGCCCAACTCGACGAAGACCCCCACCTCACGGGCAAGCAGCCGGTACGCCGACAGGATCTCCCGGTCGGTGACCGCGGCGATCAACCCCTGCGACGCGTCCCGGGCGTCGATCGCCTTCGTCCAGCTCGCCGGGTTGCCGATCCGGATCGCGGTGGCGATCGTGGACGGCTCCGGCACCACCTGGCCGGTCACGATCGGGGCCGCCCCGGCGGCCTGGAAGCCGTACATCCTCGGGGCCCTGCTGGCGTTACCCGCCGCCAGGTCCTCCTGGTAGCCCATCCAGTAGGCGGAGACGTTGCCGGCGTTGCCGACCGGCAGGCAGTGGATGTCGGGGGCGTCACCGAGCGCCTCGACGATCTCGAACGCGGCGGTCTTCTGCCCGTGCAGCCGGTCGATGTTGACCGAGTTGACCAGGGCCACCGGGTAGTCCTGGGCGAGCTTCGCGGCCAGCGAGAGGCAGTCGTCGAAGTTGCCCTGGACCTGGAGCAGCCGGGCGCCGTGCACCAGCGCCTGGGCCAGCTTGCCCAGCGCGATCTTGCCCTGCGGCACCAGCACGGCGCAGGTGATCCCGGCGCGGGCCGCGTACGCCGCGGCGGAGGCGCTGGTGTTGCCGGTGGAGGCACAGATGATCGCCTTGTCGCCGGCCTCGACCGCCTTGGAGACCGCCACCGTCATGCCGCGGTCCTTGAAGGAACCGGTCGGGTTCGCCCCCTCCACCTTCAGGTGGACGTCGCAGCCGAGCCGGGCGGAGAGCACCGGAGCGGGCAGCAGCGGGGTGTTCCCCTCGTGCAGGGTGACGACCGGGGTCGCGTCGGTGACCGGCAACCGGTCCCGGTACGTCTCGATCAGACCCCGCCACATGTCGCTCTCCTCGCCTCTGCCGCCCCGCTCGGAGTCGGGGCCCTTCCAGGGTGGCCCAGCCTTCCGGACCGCCACACACCACACCCACCCCTAACCATCAGGCGAGACGCCGCGTCACGCCCCGCCCTCGACGCGCAGCACGCTGGCCACCGACCGGACGATCTCCAGCCCGCGCAGCTCCCGCACGGTCGCCGCGAGGGCGGCGTCCGGCGCGACGTGGGTGACGATGACCAGTTCGGCTTCGGAGCCCCGACCGGCCGGGCCACCACCGGCCGGACCCTGCCGCACGGTGGCGATGGAGACCTCGTGCCGGGCGAACACCCCGGCCACCGACTCCAGCACGCCCGGCCGGTCGGCCACGTCCAGGCTGATGTGGTAGCGGGTGAGTGCCTCCCCCATCGGCCGCACCGACAGGTCGGCGTACGCGGACTCGCTGGCCGCCCGCGCCCCGGCGAGCCGGTTGCGGGCCACCGCCACCACGTCGCCGAGCACCGCGCTGGCCGTCGGCGCGCCGCCCGCGCCCCGGCCGTAGAACATCAGCTGCCCGGCCGCCTCGGCTTCGACGAAGACCGCGTTGAACGCGTCGCCGACGCTGGCCAGCGGATGGGTCAGCGGGATCATCGCCGGGTGCACCCGGACGCTGACCGTCTCGCGGCCGGCGGCGTCCACGCCCCGGGCCGCGATGCAGAGCAGTTTGATCGTGCAGCCCATCGCCTTGGCGCTGGCCACGTCGGCGGCGGTCACCTCGGTGATGCCCTCGCGGTGCACGTCGGCGGCGGTGACCCGGGTGTGGAAGGCCAGCGAGGCGAGGATGGCGGCCTTGGCCGCGGCGTCGAAGCCCTCCACGTCGGCCGTCGGGTCCGCCTCGGCGTACCCCAGCTCGGTCGCCTCCTCCAGCGCCTCGGCGAAGCCGGCGCCGGTGGCGTCCATGGCGGAGAGGATGAAGTTGGTGGTGCCGTTGACGATCCCGGTGACCCGGTTGATCCGGTCCCCGTGCAGCGACTCGCGCAGCGGGCGCAGCAGCGGGATCGCCCCCGCCACGGCGGCCTCGTAGTAGAGGTCGGCGCCGCCCTCGGCGGCCGCGTCGTGCAGTGTCGCCCCGTCCTCGGCGAGCAGCGCCTTGTTGGCGGTGACCACGCTCTTGCCGGCCCGCAGCGCCTCCACCAGCCAGCTCCGGGCCGGCTCGATGCCGCCGACCACCTCGACCACCACGTCCACGTCGTCGCGCTTGATCAGCCCGAGCGGGTCGGTGGTGAACAGCGCCGGGTCGACCGGCAGGTTGCCGCGATCCCGTCCGACCCGGCGTACGGCGATGCCGGCGATCTCCAGCGGCGCGCCGATCCGGGCGGCGAGGTCGGTCGCCTGCTCGTGCAGCAACCGGACCACCTCACCGCCGACGGTCCCGCAACCGAGCAGCGCCAAACGCACAGGTGACGTCATCCCACATCCAAAGCGAGCAGGTCCTCTTCGGTTTCCCGTCGAACGATCAGCCGGGCCCGGCCGTCACGCACCGCGACCACCGGGGGACGGGGCACGTGGTTGTAGTTGCTGGCCATGCTCCGGCAGTACGCACCTGTGCCGGGCACCGCGACAAGATCTCCGGGCTGCACGTCGGCGGGCAGGAATTCATCCTTCACCACGATGTCCCCGGACTCACAATGCTTTCCCACCACGCGGGCGAGCAGCGGCGGCGCCGCGGAGGCCCGACCGGCCAGGGTGGCCGAGTACGACGCGTCGTAGAGCGCGGTGCGGATGTTGTCGCTCATCCCGCCGTCCACGCTGACGTAGCAACGACGTCCGGCGGCGGCGTCACCACCGGCGCCCAGCAGCACGGACTTGACCGTGCCGACCTCGTACAGGGTGAACACCGCCGGCCCGACGACGGCCCGGCCGGGCTCGATCGACAGGTGCGGCACGGCCAGCCGCTCACTGTCGCACTCCGACTCCACGATCTTGCGGAGCCGCTTGGCGAGATCCTGCGGGGCCGCCGGGTCGTCCTGGGTGGTGTACGCGATGCCGAAGCCGCCACCGAGGTCCAACTCGGGCAGCTCCACCCCGCGCGCGTCGCGGATCTGCGCCTGCAGGGCGAGCACCCGGCGGGCGGAGACCTCGAAGCCGCTGGCGTCGAAGATCTGCGAGCCGATGTGCGAGTGCAGGCCGCGCAGCTCCAGCACACCCTCGTCGAGCACCCGGAAGACCGCCTCGGCCGCCGCCCCGCCGGCCAGCGAGAAGCCGAACTTCTGGTCCTCGTGCGCGGTGGCGATGAACTCGTGGGTGTGCGCCTCGACCCCGACGGTGACCCGGATCATCACCCTCGGCCGGACGCCCCGCTGGCGGGCCAGCGCGGTGAGCCGGTCGATCTCGGTGAACGAGTCGAGGATGATCCGCCCCACCCCGGCGTCCAGCGCCCGGGTCAGCTCGGCCACCGACTTGTTGTTGCCGTGGAAGCCGATCCGCTCCGCCGGCATCCCCGCCGACAGCGCGGTCGCCAGCTCACCGCCGGTGCAGACGTCGAGGTGCAGCCCCTCCTCGGCGATCATGCGGACCACCGCGCGGCACAGGAACGCCTTGCCGGCGTAGTAGACGTCCTCGGTGGGGAACGCGGCGCGGAAGTCGCGGCAGCGCGAGCGGAGGTCGTCCTCGTCCAGCACGTACACCGGGGTGCCGAACTCGGCGGCGAGGTCACGGACCGACAGGCCGGCGAGGGCGAGCGCGCCGTCCGCCGCCCGGGAGACGTTGCGCGGCCACAGCTGCGGCACCAGGGCGTTGACGTCGGCGGGGGTACGCAGCCACGCCGGCCCCCGCTGGCCGAGATCGCCGTGCAGGGCGCCGGCCTCGTGCGCGCGCATCAGCGGGCTCCGCTTCGCGACTGCGGGGCTCGCAAGCTCACTCCTCGCGCTCGCATAGGCGAGTCTCCGCTTCGCGACTGCGGGGCTCGCAAGCTCACTCCTCGCGCTCGCATAGGCGAGTCTCCGCTTCGCGACTGCGGGGCTCGCAAGCTCACTCCTCGCGCTCGCATGTCACATCCTCTCCGGGGCGGAGACGCCGAGCAGCCGCAGGCCGTTGGCGATCACCACCCGGGTCGCGTCGTTGAGCCAGAGCCGGGCCCGGTGCACGTCGCTGACCTCCTCGTCACCCTTCGGCGTGACCCGGCAGTTGTCGTAGAACCGGTGGTACGCCCCGGCCAGGTCCTCCAGGTAGCGGGCGACCCGGTGCGGCTCCCGCAGCTCGGCGGCGGCGGCGACCACGGCGGGGAACTCGGCGAGCGCCTTGAGCAGCTCGTTCTCCTTGTCGTGGTCGAGCAGGTCGGGGCGGAACGCGTCGGCGTCGCCCCGGGTCAGCCCGAGCTCGGCGGCCTGGCGGCTCACCCCGGCCGTCCGGGCGGCGACGTACTGCACGTAGTAGACCGGGTTGTCGCGGGTGGCCCGGGTCCACAGCTCCACGTCGATGTCGATCGGGGAGTCGCTGGAGTAGCGGGCCAACGCGTAGCGGGCGGCGTCCACGCCGATCGCGTCGACCAGATCCTCCAGGGTGACCACGGTGCCGGCCCGCTTGCTCATCCGCACCGGAACCCCGTCCCGGACCAGGTTGACCAGCTGGCCGATGAGGATCTCCAGGTTGTGTTCCGGGTCGTCGCCGAAGCAGGCCGCCATCGCCTTCATCCGGCCGATGTAGCCGTGGTGGTCGGCCCCCAACATGATCACGACCCGCTCGAAGCCGCGCTCGCGCTTGTCGAGGTAGTAGGCGCAGTCGGCGGCGAAGTAGGTCCACTCGCCGTTGGACTTGCGCAGCACCCGGTCCTTGTCGTCGCCGAAGTCGGTGGTGCGCAGCCAGGTCGCGCCGTCGGCCTCGAAGATGTGGCCCTGCTCCCGCAGGCGGCGCAGGGCGAGCTCCAGCTCACCCCGGTCGTGCAGGTCCTTCTCGTTGAAGTAGGTGTCGAACTCGACGCCGAACCCGGCCAGCGAGGACTTGATCTCGGCGAACATCAGCGCGACGCCCTCGACCCGGAAGACCTCCTGGGCCGAGGCGTCGTCCAGGTCCCGTACGTCCGGCCGGACCCGCCGCACCGCCTCGGCGATCTCGGCGATGTACGCCCCGCCGTAGCCGTCCTCGGGGGCCGGCTCGCCCCTGGCGGCGGCCAGCAGCGACCGGGCGAACCGGTCGATCTGGGCGCCGGCGTCGTTGAAGTAGTACTCCGTGCCCACCTGGGCGCCGGTGGCCCGCAGCAGCCGACTCAGGGCGTCGCCGACGGCCGCCCAGCGGACCCCGCCGATGTGCACCGGGCCGGTCGGGTTGGCCGAGACGAACTCCAGGTTGATCTTCTGGCCGGCGAGCCGGTCGCTGCGGCCGTACTCCTCGCCAGCCTCCACGATCACCCGGGCGAGCTGGCCGGCTGCGGCGGCGTCGAGCCGGATGTTCAGGAAGCCGGGGCCGGCGATCTCGACAGACTTCACCCCGGCCGCCCGGCCGAGCTGCTCGGCCAGCGCGGTGGCCAGCTCCCGCGGCGGCAGGCCCACCTTCTTGCTCAGCTGTAACGCGAGCGTCGAGGCGTAGTCTCCGTGCTCCGGGTTGCGCGGTCGCTCGACCGTCGTCGCCGCCGGGAGCACGGCCGGGTCCAGCCCTCGCTCGGTGAAGACGGCATGGGCTGCGGTGAGGACGACCTGGGCGAGTTCTGCGGGAGTCACCGAACCATGCTAGCGGGGGTAGACTCGGGCACCGCGGCGGCGACCCAACATCTGCACCCGGCCCGCCAGATCCCCTGACCGACCGACCTGACGAGGCACGATGAGCATCAGCACCCCGGGCGGCCCGGAGCGCCGCCCGACCGTGGTCAGCACCGGCAAGAAGCCGGCGGCCGGCCGGCCCGCGGCCGGCGCCAAGCCCGGGGCGGGCAAGTCGGCCACCCCCCGGCAGACCTCCGGCGGCAAGGGCCCCCGCAAGCCCGTGACGCCGGTGAAGGTGAGCCAGGGTCGCGCCTGGGGCCCGATCGCGCTCTTCGTCGCCGTCGGCGTGCTCGCCGCGGGGATCATCGGCTACGGGGCGTGGGCCGTCTTCCAGGGCTCCAAGCCGTGGGAGAAGCGGGCCGCCGAGATCGACGGCATCGTCGACTACCGGGCGAAGGACGAGAAACTGGTGCAGGGCGGCCAGCACCAGGCGGGCACCATCAAGTACGACATCAACCCGCCGGTGGCCGGCCCGCACAACGGGGCCTGGCAGAACTGCATGGGTGACGTCTACGACGCCCCGATCGCCAACGAGCACGCGGTGCACAGCCTGGAGCACGGCGCGGTCTGGATCACGTACCGTCCCGACCTGCCGGCCGACCAGGTGGCGAAGCTCCGGGCCCGGGTCCAGGGCGTGGAGAAGACGATGCTCAGCCCGTTCGAGGGCCTGGACAAGCCGATCTCGCTCCAGGCCTGGGGCTACCAGCTCAAGGTCGACAACGCCGACGACAGCCGGATCGACGAGTTCATCAAGACGCTGCGGGTGAACGCCTCCATCGAGGGGCCGACGGCGCTGTGCAACCAGGGCATCACGGCCACCGGCACCACCCCGCGCGACGCCGGCGCCTCGACGCAGGGGTGACCGACGATGACCGCTCCCACGACGACGACGGACAGCGACGTGGCCGAGACCCCGGTGACGGTGGCCGGTGACCGGGGGCCCGCGCGCCGCTTCGGCATCCTGGCGGTGGCCGCCGCCGTCGTGGTCGGTCTCCTTCTCGGGTACGCGGGCGGCCTGTTGACCCCGAGGCTCACCCGCCCGGGCGACACCTCCGCCGAGGCGGGGTTCGCCCGGGACATGACCACCCACCACGCGCAGGCGGTGGAGATGGGGCTGATCGCCTTCCAGCGGGGCCAGGACCCGGAGGTGCGCCAGATCGGCGGCGACATCGCCAGCGGCCAGCAGGGCGAGATCGGCACCATGCAGACCTGGCTGCGCTCCTGGGGGCTGGATCCGACCGGCTCCGAGCCGCCGATGGCCTGGATGCCGGACGGTCGGGCCAGCGTGCGCAACGGGCTGATGCCCGGTATGGCCACCCCGGAGCAGATGGCGAAGCTACGCGCCGCCGAGGGCCGGGAGTTGGACGTGCTCTTCCTCCAGCTGATGAGAGATCACCACCTGGGTGGCATCCACATGATCCAGGGGATCCTGGACGCCGGCGGCGACGAGGACGTGCTCCGGGTCGCCCAGACGATGAAGAACACCCAGCAGACCGACCTGATCAACCTGCAGAACGCGCTCAAGCGTCTGGGCGGCTGACCGACTGCCGCTTCGAGGCCCGCGTACCGCTCCGGCGGCACGCGGGCCTCCGCTTTGTCGTACGCGGCGCAGCCGGGCTGGTGCCGCCGCTGGCCCGGAGGACCACCCCATCCTGCCCGGTTTGCGACTTATACACCATCTGTCACGAGGTGCGGGTTGAGATACTTTTCTACCTACATATCGTGACCAGTCGCGATTCGGGCTCGTTGCGCAGGACGTGGGGGTTGCACTGAGAGACGCGCGGCGTTCGGTGACCAGTTGGTGCCGACGCCACACCATCGGCGGTGACGGAGCGGTGGCAGCCGTCCGTCGCGGACACCGGCAGGGCGAGCCCGGAACGCTCAGCCGCGAACAGGAACTCGAACTGATCGACGCCCTGCGGGGGGTCCATCCCGACGAGTTCGGGCTGGACGAGGAGCTGTGGACGAGGCAGAGCCTCACCGCACTGATCCAGCGCCAGTTCGCGCTGGCGATGGATCCCGGCACGGTCGGGGCGTACCTGCGGGCCTGGGGACTGGGCCCACGGGAGCCGCGCGAGCGGGCCTGCGGGCTCTGCGTGGGCGCGGTCGAGCGCTGGGTACGCAGCGAGTACCCGGCGATCACCCGGGCCGCCCAGGAGCACGCCGCCGAGGTCTACTGGATCGGCCGGGTACGCCTGCGCGGCACCATGCCGGCCGCGGACGTGATCTCCGCGGTGTCGTCGCGGGGCCGGGTGCGGTTCATGGTGACCACGCCGAGCGTGGACCCGCCGCTCCCCCGCGAGTTCGTGCTGCGCCTCAGCGGCGTCGAGGAGCGGACCGTGCACCTGATCGTCGACGGTTCGTGGCCGAAGAACGAGTGGCCGCGCCGCCTGCCCCGCCGCATCGCCCTGCACCCCCTGCCCAGTTGCGGCCGTACCCTCCTGGCCGCCTGATCCCACATCCGCCGCCACCCATGTTCGTTCCGAGGCACGGGCGGGACTGGTCGGGCG
>NZ_SMKD01000187.1 GCF_004348595.1 Micromonospora sp. KC723 | reverse complement strand
GGAGGGCGGGCGCGAAGCGGGGACCACCCGCTGGTGGGGTGGCGGTACGCGGACCGCGGCCATCCCGGCCGCGGTGGCCGCCTGCACGCCGAGGTCGGTGTCCTCGAAGACGAGGCACGACTCCGGCGGCACACCGAGCAGCCGGGCGGCGAGCAGGAAGCACTCCGGGTCCGGCTTCGCCCGGGTGTAGTCCCCGGCGCAGACCAGGACGTCGAACCGGTCGAGCAGGCCCAGCGCGCGCAGCGAGGCGGTCACCGACTCGCGGGTGCTCCCGGAGACCACGGCGAAGGGAACCCTGCGGTGCGCCTCCTCGATGTGCCGCAGCACGCCCGGAACGGCGGTCAGAGTCGGCAGAAGCCGCTGGTAGCACTCTTCCTGACGACGGGCGACGATCTCCACCGGCATGGCGACGCTGTGCCGGGCGGCCAGGTCGGCGACGATGTCGACCACCGGCCGGCCGCCCCAGGCGTAGAAGAGCTCCTCGGGGAAGTCACAACCCCACTCGGCCAGCGTCTGCCGCCAGGCGGCGTGGTGCAACGGCATGGAGTCGGCGACGGTGCCGTCGCAGTCGAAGAGGTAGGCCCGGAACTCGCCGGGCGGCAGGGGCAGCAGCACCGGTCCAGGGTAGGACCCGGCCCGGCCGGGCCGGTGACCGCGTCGCCGGCGCACGGGTGCACCCGTCCGCCGGCGCACCCCGTCACATCGTGTCGGGGCCGGTCCGTCCCGTGGTCGACGGGCGGTACGCCCTCCGCGAGTCGGTCATCTCGCGCCGCTCCGCCTCCGGGCCGGCGCCCCGGTCCGCCGCCTCCGGCCCGTGCCCGAAGGCGGCCTCCTCGCCGGCGTCGTTGCCGGTGACGTCGTCGGCCTGCCCGTCGATGGTCGACCGGGCGATCGCCCGGTCCAACTCCTCCAGCGGGATCTTCTGCTCGTCCCGCCACGCCCTGTCGTCGTTCTCCGTCATCCCATCGCGGTACCCGGGCCCGGTGATCGCAAACGGAGGCCGGAGACGGCGATGGCCGCCGGTGATCCGGCGGCCATCAGGCACGTCTCGACGTGCGGGGGAGGGATCAGGGCTGGGGCCGGTCGACGGTGCCGCGCCAGGCGCCGGTCTCCTGACCGCGCCGCTCGATGAACTGCTTGAACCGCTGCAGGTCGCCCTTGACGCGGCGGTCCACCACGCCCAGCTTGTCGCCGGCCTGTTCGACTACGCCGTGCGGCTCGAAGTCCATCTGCAGCGTCACCCGGGTCTGGTTGTCGTCGAGGCGGTGGAAGGTGACCACACCGGCGTGCCGGGTGCCCCCGGTCGACTTCCAGGCCACCCGCTCGTCGGGAAGCTGCTCGGTGATCTCGGCGTCGAACTCGCGCTTGACGCCGGCGATCTCCACCGTCCAGTGCGTCATCGTGTCCGACAGTTGCCGAATCTCCTCGACCCCCTCCATGAACTGGGGGAACTCCTCGAACTGGGTCCACTGGTCGTAGGCCGTCCGGATCGGGACGGCGACCTCCACGTGCTCGATAACGCCGCTCATGAAAGCGTTCCTCCTCTGCCGCTGGTCGCCTCGACGGATCGTGCGTCGACCCGTCTCACCAGCGCGTCGTCTCGTTCTTGTGCCCGAGGGCGGCCCACACCTCGGAGACCGTCCGGTAGCGCGTGCCGTCGGGCAACCGCTCCAGCTCCGCGACCAGGTCGTCGGGAGCCTCGTTGTCGCGGGCGTTCGCGACCAACGCCGCGCGGTCGCCGGGCAGGGCCGACATCGTGATGAAGCGCCCCAGTCGGCTGCGCGCCTCCACGTCCGTGGAACTCATGCCCTTCGGCGCTCCGGTACGCAACTCGCCCGCCGGGGCCGTGGTCGCGCCCGGCTGGTCCTCGCCGGCCGGCTCGGGCTCGCGGAACTCCTCGGCGCGCGAGCCTCCGGTGCCGGGCCCCTGCACGAGGCCGGCGACCTCCTGGCTCATCTGCTCGTCGAGCCTCGGTCCGTGCTTGCTGCTGCCACGTTCCATGCCGTCTGTGCTACCCCTGGGGGCCGACCGGAAACGCCGAACCCGGCACCGGGTCACGAACCGGCGGCGGCCTTCGGCGGCAGCACCGGCTCCCCCGGGTCCGCCGCCCCGGCCTGGAGCATCCGCCCGCGCTGCAACTCCGCGTTGATCTGCACGCCGAACATCAGCGCCGAGTTGGACAGGTAGAGCCAGACCAGGAAGGCGATCACCGCGCCGAGGCCGCCGTACGTGACGTCGTAGGAGGCGAAGTTGGCGACGTACAGGCCGAAACCGAAGGAGGCGAGCACCCAGGAGAACAGAGCCACCGCCCCGCCGGGGGTCAGCCAGCGGAACCGGGGCTGGCGCACGTTCGGGGCGATCCAGAACAGCAGCGACAGCAGGATCATCGCCACCAGGGCCAGGACCGGCCACTTGGCCACGCTCCACACCGTGCGGGCCACGCCCCCGGCGCCCACCAGGTCACCCACCGCGTCGGTCACCGGGCCGCTGATGATCAGGCCGAGAGCCACCACGGCGAGCAGGACCAGCGAGACCCCGGCCAGACCGATCTGCAGCGGGCGCAGCCGCCAGAACGGCCGGCCCTCCGCCACCCCGTAGATGGCGTTGGAGGCGCGGGTGAACGCCCCGATGTAGCTGGACGCGGACCAGAGGGCGCCGAGCAGGCCGAAACTGAGCAGCACCCGGGCCCCGCCGTGCTGGTCGACCACGGTCCGCACCACCGAGACGAAGCCGTCGTTGGCGACGATCGACCCGGCCCCGATGTCCCGGGCCAGGCCCAGCACCGTGTCCACCGTCCGTTCGCCCTCGGAGACCAGACCGACCAGGGCGACCACCACGGCCGTCGACGGGAAGAGCGCCAGCACCGCGTAGTAGGTGAGCGCGGCGGCCCAGTCCGCGCAGTTGTCCCGCACGAAGTTGCGCCCGCCGCGTACCAGCACCCCACGCCAGGTCACCCGGTTGAGCTGGCGTACCCGGCGGGGAATCGGCAGCCCCGGCCGGCCGGCCGTCGTGGCCGGCTCCGTGGTCGCTGCCATCGCCGCTCCTCGCCCGCTCCCGGACGCCCCGACGCCCGGCTGGTCACCTGGCCACGCCGGTACCCCCGGGCGGAAATCGACAAACCCGACTGGCGGCGTTTGCCACCGGGGCCCCAGGGAACCGTCGACGGGAGGACACGCAGACAGGAGGACGAGATGCCCGGGCGCGAGGTGATCCCCAGCACGCTGCGGCGCTCCCCGGAGAAGGCGCAGCGCACCTGGGAGAAGACGCACGACTCGGCGGTGGAGACGTACGGCGAGGGGGAGCGGGCACACCGCACCGCGTTCGCCGCCGTCAAGCACGAGTTCGAGAAGGTCGGCGACCACTGGGAACCGAAGGGACGCAGGGGCCCCAGCGACCGGCAGGCCGCCGGCGGCGGCCCCGCCCGACGGGCCCCCACCGCGGGCGGGGTGGACGCCAACGCCACCAAGGACCACCTGATGGAGGTGGCCCGCAAGCTGGACGTGCGGGGACGGTCCCGGATGACCAAGCCGGAACTGGTCAAGGCGATCGAGAAGGCCAACAACCGGCAGACCACGAAGACCCGCGAGAAGGTCAGGTCCCGCGGCCGCTGAGTCGCCACGCGGGCACGCGAACAGGGGCCGTCCCGGCGCGGACGGCCCCTGTCGTGCCGCTTCACCAGTGGCCGCCCCCGGGCGCCTCGATGTGCACCGTCTTGACCGTGCTGAACTCGTCGAGCAGTTCCGGGCCGTACCCGAACCCCTGGCCGCTGCCGCGGCGCGGCTGCGCGGCACCGCCCGGCGCGCCGCCGAAGACCGCGTTGACCTTCACGGTGCCCACCGGCAACTCCCGCCAGGCCCGCTGGGCGTGGCTCATCGACGGCGTCAGCACGGTCGCGGCCAACCCGTACGGCGAGTCGGCGGCGCAGCGCAGCGCCTCGCTGAACGAGTCCACCACGACCACCGGGGCGACCGGGCCGAAGGTCTCCTCCCGGACCAGCGTCATGTCCTGGCGGCAGTCGGTGACCACGGTCGCCGGGTAGTACGCGCCCGGACCGTCCGGGAGCGTGCCTCCGGTCCGCAGCGTCGCGCCCTCGGCGACCGCCGCGGTCACCTGGCCGTGCACGTGGTCACGGTGCCGCCGGTCCACCAGCGGCCCCAGCTCGGTCTCCGGGTCGCGTCCCGGCCCGATCCTCAGCGCCCGGGCCCGATGCGCCAGCGCGTCCACGAAGTCCTCCGCGACGTCCCGGTGGACGTAGATGCGTTCCACCGCGACGCAGATCTGCCCCGCGTTGGCGAACGTGCCGGTTGCCGCCTGTTCCGCGGCCCACACCGGGTCCACCCCGGTGTCGACGACCAGCGGGTCGCTGCCGCCGTTCTCCAGCAGCGCCTTCGCCCCGGTCCGGGCGCAGGCCGCGGCGATGGCCCGGCCGGTGGCGGTCGAACCGACGTGGGCGACCACGTCCACCTCCTGGGCCGACAGGGCGGCGCCCACCTCACCGCCGCCGGTGAGCAGGGACAGCACTCCGGAGGGCAGCGCCCCGTCGAGGAGCCTCGCCAACATCCAGCCGGTCGCGGGCGTCCGCTCGCTGGGCTTGTAGAGCACCACGTTGCCGGTCACCAGGGCCGCGCCCAGCAGGCCGCAGGAGACCGCCACCGGGTCGTTCCAGGGGGTGATCGCGGCGACCACGCCGCGCGGCTCCGGGGCCATGAAGTCGATCGCCGTGCCGTCGCCGTGCAGCGTCCGCCCGCCCCGCAGTGGGCCCAGTTCGGCGTACTGTCGCAGCGTGCCGATCCCCGCCTCGACGCCGCCCCGCGCGTCGCCCAGCGGCTTGCCCATCTCCGCAGTGATCGCCGCCGCCACCTCGTCGGCCGCCGCCGCCAGGGCGTCCGCCGCCCGGTGCAGGGCCGCCGCCCGGTGCGCCGCCGGCGTCGCCGCCCACTCCGCGGCCACCGCCCGTGCGGCCCCGACCGCCTTGGCCACCTCGCCCGCCGTCGCCACCGGCACCGTGCTGACCGGGGAGCCGTCGGCCGGATCGTGGACCGTCAGCTCACCACCCTCGCCGCCCGCGCCCCACACTCCACCGATGAGCTGTTCAACCCTGTACATGCGGCAGGGGATGCCCGGCTCCCAGCCGGGCAAACGCGTTTCGCCCGGTTGCTGGCCGGGTAGGCGGATCGGATGATCGACAGCGGGACGGAGACCGCGGACGCCGTCGTCGTCGGTGCCGGGCACAACGGTCTGGTGGCCGCCAACCTGCTCGCCGACGCCGGCTGGGACGTGCTGGTGCTGGAGGCCACCGCCGCGCCCGGCGGCGCGGTCCGGTCCGCCGAGGTGGCCGCCCCCGGCTACCTCAGTGACCTCTACAGCTCGTTCTATCCCCTCGGGTACGCCTCACCGGTGCTGCGCCGGCTCGGCCTCGACGCCCACGGTCTGACCTGGACCCACGCCCCGGACGTGCTGGCCCACCTGATGCCCGACGGGCGGGCGGCGGTGCTCAACCGTGACCCAACGCGCAGCGCGGCGTCGATGGAGGGGTTCGCCCCCGGGGACGGGCAGCGCTGGCTCGACGCCTACGACGACTGGCGGCGGGTCTCCCGGCCGCTGGTGGAAGCCCTGTTCACCCCCTTCCCGCCGGTACGCCACGGCCTGGACCTGTTCGCCCGGCTCCGCACGGCCGGCGCGCTGCGGCTGGCCCGCCGGCTGGTGTTGCCGGTCCGCCAGTTCGGCCGCGAACTGTTCCGGGGCGAGGGTGCCCGTGCCCTGATGGCGGGCTGCGCCCTGCACACCGACCTGTCCCCGGACGACGCCGGCTCCGGCATCTACGGCTGGCTGCTGGCCATGCTCGGCCAGGAGGTCGGCTGGCCGGTCCCGGTCGGCGGGGCGCAGCGGATCACCGATGCCCTGGTCGACCGGCTGCTCGCCCGGGGCGGCCGGATCAGCTACTGCGCCCGGGTGGACCGGGTGCTGGTGGCCCGGGGCCGGGCGATGGGCGTGCGAACCGTCGGCGGCGCGCTCTGGCGGGCCCGCAGGGCGGTGCTGGCCGACGTGCCCGCCCCCGCGCTCTACCTGGATCTGGTCGGCGCGCACGCGTTGCCGCCCCGGCTGGTCGAGGACCTGACGCACTTCCGCTGGGACGGCTCCACCGTGAAGGTCGACTGGGCGCTGGACGGACCGGTGCCGTGGACCAACCCGCAGCTGCGGGGGGCCGGCACGGTGCACCTGGCCGCAGACGTCAACGGCCTCACCCGGTACGCCGCCGAGTTGGCCTGCGGCGACCTGCCGCGGGAACCGTTCCTGCTGGTCGGCCAGATGACCACCGCCGACCCGGGGCGGTCACCGGCGGGGACGGAATCGCTCTGGTCGTACACCCACCTGCCGTTCCGTCGTGACTGGCGGGCCGAGGACGTCGCCGCGCACGTGGACCGGATGGAGGCGCTGCTGGAGCGGTACGCCCCGGGGTTCACGGCGCGGGTCCGGGGCCGGTTCGTCGCCGGCCCGGCGGATTTGGAGGAACGCAATCCGGGTCTGGTCGGCGGGGCGGTGGGCGGGGGCACCGCCGCCGCGTACCAGCAGCTGTTCCTGCGCCCGGTGCCCGGACTCGGCCGGCCGGACACCCCCGTCGACCGGCTCTACCTGGCCAACGCCTCGGCGAACCCGGGCGGCGGCGTGCACGGCGCTCCGGGCGCGCACGCGGCCCGGGTGGCGCTCAACCGGGACCGGGCGGTGACCGGCGGCCTGTACGCCCGGGCCGTCGGCGCGGCACACCGGGCCGTCTACCGCTGAGGCGGACGCCGCGCGGCCGGGCCGGGCGGGGACGCGCGGCCCGGCGCGGGTTGCCCGCCCGGGCGGTTCAGCGCTCCAGGTTGCGGTGCCGGGCACGCAGCCGGAACGGCATCAGGGCGCTCTCCACCTTGGTGGCGGTGGTCATCTTCGAGGTGCCGTCGCGCCGCTCCTCGAAGCGGATCGGCACCTCCAGGATGGTGTGCCCGAGCTTGGTGGCCAGGTAGTGCATCTCCACCTGGAAGCTGTAGCCGTTGGACTGCACCCGCTCCAGGCCGATGTCGCGCAGCGCGTCCGCCCGCCAGATCTTGAAACCGGCGGTGAGGTCGCGGATGCGCACCCGCAGCAGGGTGTGCACGTAGAGGTTGGCCCAGCCGCTGAGCGCCCGGCGGTACAGCGGCCAGTTCTCGTCAAGCTCCCCGCCGGGCACGTAGCGGGAGCCGATCACCACGCTGGCCTGCGTGGACAGCAGCGCGCCGAGCATGCCGGGCAGCGCCTGCGGCGGATGGGACAGGTCGGCGTCCATCTGCGCGACGTAGTCGGCGCCCCCGTCGAGGGCCCGGCCGATGCCGTCGACGTACGCCCGGCCCAGACCCTCCTTGCCGGCGCGGTGCACGACCTGCACCCGCTCGGGGTGCTCGATGGCCAGCTTGTCGGCCACCTCGCCGGTGCCGTCGGGGGAGTTGTCGTCGGCGACCAGCACCTTCAGCCCGGGCAACGGCAGGGCGAGGAGCCGGTCGACCAGTACCGGGAGGTTGCCCGCCTCGTTGTAGGTGGGGACCACGACGGTCAGGCGTGCGTCCCGCCAGGGCGAGGGCAGCTCCACGGGTTCGATCATGACGGACATCCTCTGGTTGCCGACGGTTTTCCCCCAAAGGGTAGCCACTGCCGCCTGCGACCCCGTCGAGGCTCCCCGCCCGGCGCCCGGTGTGCCCGCCGGGCGCCGACGTCACCGTCGCGGACGTTCGTCGGCCTTCTGCCGGGTGGCGATGTCGGCGAGCCGGCGCAGGGTTTCCTTGTTGCGCTGACGCAGCACCAGGTCGTTGAGCTTGTTGCGGATCCAGCGCAGCGGGCCGGCGGCGAAGTCCTCGCCGATCCGGACCCGGGTGGCGCGACCGTCACGCACCGGTTCCAGGGTGAACACCACGATGGCCTCGCCGGCCGGCCAGAGACCGGCCCGGATGGCCAGCTTGTGGGGCGGCTCGCAGACCAGCACCGTGGAGGAGTCCTCCAGGGAGAACGGCCATGGCCCGGCCCGGTGGTGCAACTGGGCGCCCACCGCCGGCCAGTCGGCGTCGACGTCGCGCACGTGCACGGTCCCGACGACCCAGTCGCTGTACGTCCACCCGTCGGCCAGCACGGCGAACACCTGCTGCGGGGGTGCCTCGATCACAGTCTCCACAATCGCCACCGCCGTTCTGTACCCGGCGCCCCGCCGGACCTAACTGGTGGCGCGTTAGCTTCTCCGGAGCGACGGGTAAGGCCCGACCGGCGACGGTGCGGGGCCCCGGCGACGGCGACGGGCCGTACCGCCGGGTAGCTGATGTTTACTCCGCGGGGCCGCGGGAACCCGCCGCCCGTGCGACGGGACCAGGTGAAGCCGGATCAGCGCAGGCCAGGCCGGGTGGAACCGGCCGGGTCGGGCGCGTCGGAACCGGTCCTGTACGACGCGGTGTTGTTGGATCGGGATGGGACGTTGATCGAGGATGTGCCGTTCAACGGTGATCCGGACAAGGTGCGTGTGGTGCCGCTGGCTCTTATACACGTCTGACGAC
>NZ_SMKD01000186.1 GCF_004348595.1 Micromonospora sp. KC723 | reverse complement strand
CCACCACCCCGCCCACCAGCGGGTGGAACCCGCCCGCCGCGCTCGTCCAACCGCTCGACGAGGTGTGGCGGCACCAGGAGAGCACCTACAACAACGGCAACCTGTACGGTTTCCGCAACTACGGCTGGGACCAGGTGATGGCCAACCGTGGATACCTCAACTACTGCGTACGGTGGGACTCCCCGGCCCGGGTCACCGCCGCCCAGCGGGACGCGGTCCACGCCGCCCTCGCCCGTCAGGTGGGCAAGTGGATGTCCCTGATGTCCGGCCACAACGGCTGGCCGTACGCGCAGGTGCCGGTGAAGGTCGTCGGCTGGGCCGTCCGCGACCGGGCGCAGCTGGAGTGGACCGACAACTCCGTCGACATCTACGTCAACGACATCCGGGAGAACGCGCCGCAGTGCGCCGAACCCTGCGGACGCTTCTTCAACCAGAACGGCAACTACCCGAACTGCCCCGGCGGGGCCGCCCGCCACTACGACATGTCGCTCTGGCTGACCGCCGGCATGGGCGGCGGCGCCGGCGGTGACTGGGGGCAGCGGATCGGCAGCGAGTACTTCGTGAACAACCTCAACGCCGACAACATCCACATCCTGCTGCACGAGATCGGGCACAGCTTCGGCCTGGACGACTTCTACGACTGGACACCCACCGGCCAGTGCTGCTTCATCATGAAGGCCGGCAGCGCCTCGCGCATCACCGAGTTCGACGCGTGGATGTTCCGGGACTGGTGGCGGCACCTGAAGAACCGCTACGGCTACTGACGCGGACCGGCGGTGGGGTCCTCCCACGATGTGGCGAGCGGTGGTGTCGGACGTGGGCCGACACCGCCGTTGGCCACGAATCGAGCCGATCAGGCGCGCGCGACACCCCACGGCGGCGGGGGGAAGGCCAGCGCCAGGGTCAGGTCCAGCACGGTCGCCGGGTCGTTGAGGCGATCGCCGTACAACTCGCGGATGCGGCCCATCCGGTAGCGAACGGTCTGCGGGTGCACGAAGAGATCCGCCGCCACGTCGTCGCGCCGCCCCTGGTGCAGCAACCAGGAGCGCAGCGTCTCGGCGAGCCGCTGGGCGGTCGCCGGGGCCAACTCGGCCAGCGGGCGCAGCACCTGCTCGCGCAGGTCGGCCAGCGCCGCCGGGTCGGTGCCGAGCACCAGCCGGGCCAGGTGCGCCTCGGTGTCCAGCGGGGCGCCGTCCGCCGGCCGCTCCAGGTCGAGCGCCAGCGTGCGCAGCACCCGCTGGTACGACTCGGCGACCCGGGTCCACGGCCGGGCCGGACCCAGCGCGGCCCGGTGCCCGTGCAGCGCGGTGACCAGCCGCCGGCGCCGTGCGCCGTGCATGTCCGGGACCAGCAGCACGGCCGGCTCCTCGGCCAACTCCACGCCGGGCAGGTCCTCTCCGCTCTCCAGGGTGTGCGGGTTGAGCACGGCGAGCACGGCCCGCAGGTTGCTTCGGGGCAGCACCGCGACGGTGAGCGTGTGCGGCGGCGGCCACTCGGCCCGCTCGGCGCTGCGGCGCAGCACGTCCTCCGGCTCCCCGGCGAGCAGTTGCTGGGTGAGCCGTTCCAGGTAGCGGCGGCGCGTCCGGCCGGCGCTGGCCAGCTCGTCGGCGTGCCCGGCCACGCTGGCGGCCGACAGCTCGTCGATGTAGGCGAACAGCAGCTCGGCGAACTCGGCGACGGTCTCGGCGGACAGCCCGCTGCGCACGGTGGTGGTGGAGACCTCCCGCCAGGCCACCCGGGCGCCCACCCGGTACGCGGCCAGCAGCGCGTCCATGCTCCGTCCCGAGCGGGCCTCGCCGCTGCCCAACGCGTACGCGGCCTCCAGTGCCCGGTTCAGCGGCGTGCTCCGGTCGGACTCCTCGGCCCGCTCGACGAGCTGGAGGAACGTGCCGAGCGCGATCCGTACCGCGTTCTCGATCTTGTCGCGCATCTGCCCGGTGAGGGTGCCGGAGTAGTCGGGAACCTCGGCGGTGATGGCGGTGACGGTACGCTCGGCGACCACGGACAGCCGGTCGCGCAGCCGGTCGGCCACCTGCTCGTCCAGCTCCAGGTGGGCCGCCCGGTGGGAGGTGGCGCCAGAGTCGTCGGTCATGTTGTTCACCTCGAACAAGAATCCGTGCCCGATTCACCTTCGATGGTCAAGATGTTATCCGTACGGACGACGACCCTGGACACATGACCACCACCGTTCCGCGTTCCCCGGCGCGGATCTCCGTCCGCGACCGGCTCCTCCGGCTCGCCGAGACGGTCACCACCCCGCTGCTGCCGGAGGACTACCTCGACCTGATCGCGCCGCTGCGCGCCGGGGCGGCGCTGCGTGGCCGGGTCCTCGCCGTCGACCCGGAGACCCGCGACGCCGCCACCCTGACCATCCAGCCCGGCCGGGACTGGCGGGGGCACGCCCCCGGCCAGTACGTCCGTCTCGGCGTGGACGTCGACGGGGTCCGGCAGTGGCGGGCGTACTCGCTCACCTCCGCCCCGGGACGCCGCGACGGCCGTATCTGCGTGACCGTGAAGGCCATTCCCGACGGCAGGGTCAGCAACCACCTGGTCCGGCGGCTGCGGCCCGGCACGATCATCCATCTCGACCAGGCGCAGGGCGACTTCGTGCTGCCCGATCCCGCCCCCACCCGGGTTCTCTTCCTGACCGCCGGCAGCGGCATCACCCCGGTGATGGGGATGTTGCGCGCCGGCGCGCACACCCGCTCGGACGTGGTCGTGGTGCACTCCGCGCCCACCGTCGACGACGTGGTCTTCGGCGCCGAGCTGCGGGCCCTCGCCGCGCAGGGCGCGATCCGGCTGGTCGAGCGGCACACCGACACCGACGGGATGCTCGGCGTCGACGAGCTGGCCGGGCTGGTCCCCGACCACCTGGAGCGCCAGACCTGGGCGTGCGGGCCGGTGGGCATGCTCGACGCGGTCGAGCGGCACTGGGACGCCGCCGGCGTCGCGCGGCGGCTGCACACCGAGCGGTTCCGGCCGACCGTCATCTCCCCCGGCGAGGGCGGCACCGTCACCTTCACCCGTGCCGGCCTCACCGTGACCGCCGACGGCGCCACCCCCCTGCTGGACGTGGGGGAGGCCGCCGGGGCGCTCATGCCGTCGGGCTGCCGGATGGGCATCTGCTTCGGCTGCGTGGTCCCGCTGCGTCAGGGCGCGGTGCGCGACCTGCGCAACGGCGAACTCACCACCGCCGTCCCCGGTGACGGCGTCCTGATCCAGACCTGCGTGTCGGCGGCGGCCGGTACCTGCGACATCGAACTGTAGACCGGAGGCCGACGTGACCGTCATCCAGAAGAAGCCGGACAACCCGATCGCGCACCTCAGCGCCGAGGACATCGAGATCATCGGCAAGGAGCTCGACGCCATCCGGGAGCGGGTGCTCGCCGACCGCGGCGAGGCGGACGCGCGGTACATCCGCAACGTCATCAAGACCCAGCGGACGCTGGAGGTGGGCAGTCGGGCCGTGCTGCTCTTCTCGCTCTTCCCGCCGGCCTGGGTGGTCGGCACCCTCGGCCTGTCGATCGCCAAGATCCTGGAGAACATGGAGATCGGTCACAACATCCTGCACGGCCAGTACGACTTCATGCGCGACCCGAAGATCCACTCCACCACCTGGGAGTGGGACCACGTCTCCCCGGCCGACCAGTGGAAGCACTCGCACAACGAGCTGCACCACCGGTACACCAACGTGCTCGGCAAGGACAACGACCTCGGCTACGGCATCATGCGCGTCGACGAGGACCAGAAGTGGCACCCGATGCACCTGGGTCAACCGTTGTGGAACTTCCTCAACGCCTGCTTCTTCGAGTACGGCATCGCCGCCTACGACCTGGAGCTCGGCCGCAACCTGCAGAAGGGCCGGCACAGGGACCCGGCGTTCCGGGCCCGGGTCCGCGCCGTCGGGCGCAAGATCCGTCGGCAGGTCCTCAAGGACTACGTGATCCATCCGCTGCTGTCCGGTCCGTCCTTCCTCACCACCCTGGCCGCCACCTTCACCGCGAACCTGATCCGCAACCTGTGGAGCCACTCGGTGATCATGTGTGGGCACTTCCCGCAGGGCGTGGAGACGTTCGAGAAGACCTCCATCGAGGGTGAGACCCGGGGCGAGTGGTACCTGCGGCAGATGCTGGGCTCGGCCAACATCAGCGGCAGCCGACTGATGCACACCATGACCGGCAACCTGTCGTTCCAGATCGAACACCACCTCTTCCCCGACCTGCCCAGCAAGCGGTACCAGGAGATCGCCCCGCAGGTGCGGGCGCTGTTCGACCGGTACGGGCTGAAGTACACCACCGGGCCGCTGCCCAAGCAGGTCGCCTCCGCGTGGTGGAAGGTCATCCGTCTCTCGCTGCCCAACCGGCGCTCGACGCAGCCGGCCGACGGGCTCCCCACCCGCACCCTGGCGACGACCGGGGCCTGAACCGCCGACGGCGGCCAGGAAGCCCCGTACCCGCTCGACGAGCAGCGCGGTCGCCGCCGGGTCGTACGACGGCAGGCTGTCGTCGGCGAAGAGGTGCCGATTCCCGGGATAGAGGAACAGCTCGCCTCGGGACGCCTCGTCGACCAGCGCGCGGGCGGCGGCCAGGTCGCCCTCGTCAACGAACACCTCGTCGGCGTCCATTCCGTGGACCTGCACCGGCACGCCGGCCGGCCAACCGTCGCCGAACTCGCCGGTGGGGAGGCAGGCCTCCAGGAACAACGCCCCCGCCGGGCCGGGGCGGGTCTGAGTCAGCGCCTGCGCCGGCAGGACGCCGAGGGAGAACCCGGCGTACACGAGCGCGTCGGGCAGCCCCTCGGCGGCGCGCCGGCCCCGTTCGACGAGAACGCCGAAGCCGATCTGCTGAGCGTGGGCGACACCGGCGGCGAGGTCGTCGAAGACCCGACCCTCGTACAGGTCGGGCAGGTGGACGGTGTGCCCGGCCGCCTCCAGGTGCGCGGCGAGGCGGCGGACCCCGGGCGTGAGCCCGAGCGCGTGGTGGAACAACAGGGTCTCGGCCATGAGGGACTCCTTCGGCCGCGGGACCGCCCCGCGCGCCGTGGCCATGATCGCCACCGGGTGTGACAACCGGCGGACGGGACCGGGGCCGAGACAACAAGACGGCGGATAATGATATGCCGGTCATTCCGGATAGGACAAGTTCCATTGACTACTCTTTGTAGTCGGATTCCAGATAATGCCTGGTCGCGGAGTCACCTATCGTAAGCGCACCGTAACGGCACCCCGGACGGATCAGCCGACAGGCGCAGCCGCGGGGTCATGGAACAGGAGCAGTACATGTCAGGTCACACCGGAATCCGGCGCATCGCCGCGCCCACCCTCGTCCTCGTGCTCGGCGCCACCGTCACGGGCGTGGTCGCCGCCCCGAACCCGGCCTCGGCCGCCGTACCCGGCCTGGTGCGAATCTCCGCGGTCAGCGCGAGCAACTCCAACGACTTCCGCAGCGTCACGGCCGCCTGCCCGGCCGGAAAGGTGCTCATCGGCACCGGTTACGAGGTCAACGGGGCCACCGGCGAGGTGGTGGTGGACGACTTCACGCCCAACGGCAGCACGGTCACCGCGCCCACGGCGGTGACCGTGGGGGCGTACGAGGCGGACACGTTCGCCGGTAGCTGGAGCGTCACCGCGTACGCGGTCTGCGCCAGCCCGCTGGCCGGGCTGGTCCGCGTCACGGCGGCCGGCACCACCGACTCGAACGACTTCCACGGCACCACCGCCGCGTGCCCGACGGGCAAGGTGATGACCGGCGCCGGCTTCGAGATGACCGGCGCCACGGGTGAGGCGGTGGTGGACGACTTCACGCCCAACGGCAGCACGGTCACCGCGCCCACGGCGGTGACCGTGGGGGCGTACGAGGCGGAGACGTTCACCGGCAACTGGAGCCTCACCGCGTACGCGATCTGCGCCAGCCCGGTACCCGGGCTGGTCAGGTTCACGGCGGTCAGCGCCAGCAACTCGACCGACTCCCGCTTCGTCACCGCGAACTGCGGCAGCGGTCAGGTGCTGACCGGCACCGGGTTCGAGATGACCGGCGCCACCGGCGAGGTGGTAGTGGACGACCTGCGGCCCAACGGCAGCGCCGTCATTGCTCCGACCTCGGTCACCGCCGGCGCCTACGAGGAGGACGTCTTCGCCGGGAACTGG
This sequence comes from Micromonospora sp. KC723, assembly GCF_004348595.1. GTDB lineage: Bacteria > Actinomycetota > Actinomycetes > Mycobacteriales > Micromonosporaceae > Micromonospora. The sequence goes on along the minus strand of NZ_SMKD01000186.1, from coordinate 2,413 downwards.
ACCCTGAGGTCGTACGCCATCTGCGCGACCCGCTAGCCCGCCGGCCTCTGTGGAACCGGGTGGGTCGTCCCGGCAACCGGGGCGGCCCACCCGCCGTAGCGCCCAGCGAGCAGCAGGAACGTCGGCGCGGCGACCAGCACGCCGGCCACCGTGCCGGCGAGCACCTGAGCCGTGGAGTGGTCGCCCAGCCGCACCCGGGACCAGCCGACCACCGCGACCAGCCCGGCCAGGGCCAGCGGCACCGGTCCGAAGAGGACCACCGGCATGCCGACACCCTGCCACGACCCGTCGGCGTCCGGACGGTCAGGACCCCGGTGGTCGCGTCAGCGGCGGGCGGCGGAGTGCCGGTGCACCGCCCGCCGCCCTCGGACGAACGCCAGCACGATCACCGCGAGCAGCGCGATCCCCCCGATGACCACCAGCCAGCGGACCGCCTCCAGGAGCAGCCCCAGCAGGATGATCGCGCCGGCGACGACGCCGACGACCCAGAGCATGGCCCGCATGTGCACCTCCCGTGTGACCGCGTGACCCGCGTGCATACCCAGGCCGCCGGGAGACATGCCGTCCGGGAAGGAGGACCGGCTCAGCGCCGGGCGACGTACACGGTGTTGGCCGACTGGCCGCCGGTCAGCGGATTGGCGAACGGCACCACGTGGGCCTGCCAGGCGGGAAACACCTCCGCCAGTGCCGCGCCGAACCCGGCGTCCGGCGGGTCGTCCGACCAGAGCGCGAACACCCCCTCGGGATGCAGCAGGTCAGCCAGCCGGCGCAACCCGTCGGGAGTGTAGAACGGGGCGTGGCTGGGGTGCAGCAGGTGCCGGGGGGAGTGGTCGACGTCCAACAGCACCGCGTGGAAACGGCGGCCGGGCTGGTCGGGGTCGAGACCGGCGCCGCCGGCCACCGCGGCGAAGAAGTCCGCCCGCACGAACCGGGTACGCGGGTCGGGGGCCAGCCCCGCGGCGAAGGGCAGCAGCTGCCGCCGGTGCCAGTCGATCACGTCCTCGATCGCCTCGACCACCACCAGCGAACGCACCCGGGGATCCTCCAGCGCGGTGCGGGCGGTGTAGCCGAGGCCGAGGCCGCCGACCACCACGTCCAGGGCGTCCCCCGCCAGCGGCGCCAGGCCCAGGCGGGCCAGCTCGATCTCCGCCACCGGGAAGAGGCTGGACATGAGGAACTCGTCGTCGAGCTTCACCTCGTACACGTCGACGCCGGCTGCCGGGTCGCGGCGTCGACGCAGGCTGATCGCGCCGATCGGGGTCTCCCGCCATGCCAGTTCCTCGAAACGCGCGCCCAACCCAGCCTCCCTGCCGTTGCCGTCGTGCCGGATGCTACCCGCGACCCGGCCGGCCTCCCCCCACGCCGGCCGGCACCGACGACGCAGGGTCTCCGGGGCATCGACGCAACGCTTATCCTGTGCCCCGACGACTCGCCGGAAGGGACGCCATGCCGTCGCGGCAGGACCAGCTCCATTCGTACCAGTTCACCGTCCAGCGGGCGGTCGCCGCGCTGGTCATGCGGGAGACCGACCCGGCGCGGTCCCCCTTCCGCCGGCTGGCCGGCGCAGGCGTGGCCAGCGTGCTGGTGGCCGCCATCGCGTTGGGCGGCTTCGCGCTCTACGGGCTGTTCGCCGGCGGCGGCAGCAAGTGGCGCGACCCCGCGGCGGTGATCGTCGAGAAGGAGTCCGGGGCCCGGTTCGTCTACCGCGACGGCAAGCTGCACCCGGTGCTCAACTACGCCTCGGCGCTGCTGGTCATCGGCACGGACCGGCCCTCGACGGTGTTGGTGTCCCGCCGTTCCATCGACGGGGTACCCCGTGGCCTGCCGCTGGGCATCGCCGACGCCCCGGACTCGCTGCCCGCCCCGAGGCGGCTCACGACGGCCCCGTGGACGGTCTGCTCGGTCACTCCGGCCGAGGCGGGCCGGCAGGCGCCGCGCTCGGCGTTGCTGATCGGCCGGGACACCGACGGAGGACGGTCCACCGGTCAGGACGGGGTGCTGGTCCGGCACCCCGACGGCGGCCTGCACCTGATCTGGGGCAAGCGCCGCTACCTGCTCCGCGACACCAACCGGGTGCTGGCGGCGCTGGCCGCCACCCGGGAGCGGGCGGTGCCGGTGGCGCCCGCCCTGCTCAACACCCTGCCCGCGGGCACCGACCTGGCCCCGCTGGCCCTGCCCGAGCGGGGGCAGCGGTCGGCGGCGGTGCCCGGCGCGGCGGTCGGCGACGTCTACCTGGTCCGCAACTCCGGCGGCGGCCGCCAGTACGCCGTCGTTCAGCCCGCCGGCCTGGCCGGCATCACCGAACTCCAGGCGGCCCTGCTGATGGCCAGCACCGGCCAGGGCGAACCGGAACCGGTCACCCTCGGCCGGTTCGCCGCCCTGCCCAAGGTGCCGGACCTGGTCCCCGCCGGCC
>NZ_SMKD01000185.1 GCF_004348595.1 Micromonospora sp. KC723 | reverse complement strand
CCCTGCCCACCCCGGTGCTGGCGTACGCGGTGCGGCACCTCGGCGCGGTCGCCGGGGTGATGGTGACCGCCAGCCACAACCCGCCGCAGGACAACGGTTACAAGGTCTACCTGGGCGCCCAGCTCGGCGGGGAGCTCGGTGCGGGAGCGCAGATCGTGCCGCCGGCCGACGCCGGGATCGAGGCGGCCATCAGGTCGGTCGGCCCGCTGGCGCGGGTGCCGCTCGGCCCGGTCGGCCAGGTGCTCGGCGACGACATGGTCGCGTCGTACGTGGACGGGGCCGCCGCGGTGGTGACGCCGGACGGACCGCGCGACCTGAAGGTGGCGTACACCCCGTTGCACGGGGTCGGTGCGGCGGTGCTCACGGCCGCCTTCGCCCGGGCCGGGTTCCCGGTGCCCGGAGTGGTGCCCGACCAGGCCGAGCCGGACCCGGCCTTCCCGACCGTCGGTTTCCCCAATCCGGAGGAGCCGGGCGCGGTGGACCGCCTCGTCGCGCTCGCCGACGTGACCGGCGCGGACATCGCGATCGCCAACGACCCGGACGCGGACCGCTGCGCGGTGGTGGTGCGGGATGACGGTGCCTGGCGGATGCTGCGCGGCGACGAGGTCGGTGCGCTGCTCGCCGACCACCTGATGCGGCGCGGCGTGACCGGGCTGTACGCCACCACCATCGTGTCGTCGTCCCTGCTGCGCGCGATGTGCGCGGCCCGGGGCCTGCCGTACGACGAGACGCTGACCGGGTTCAAGTGGATCGTCCGGGCCGGCGCGGGTGAGCATCCGCTGGTCTTCGGGTACGAGGAGGCGCTGGGCTACTGCGTCGCGCCGGGGCAGGTCCGCGACAAGGACGGCATCACCGCCGCGCTGACCGTCGCGGAGCTGGCCGCCGAGCTGAAGGCGCGGGGCCGTACCCTCACCGACCGTCTCGACGAGCTGGCCGCCGAGTTCGGTGTGCACCACACCGACCAGCTCTCGGTCCGGGTGGACGACCTGCGGGTGATCGCCGACGCGATGGCCCGGATCCGGGCGGCCACCCCGACGACGCTGCTCGGGCAGCCGGTCACCGAGGCGCAGGACCTGCTGCCCGGCTCCGACGTGGTGATCCTGCGGACCGCCACCGCCCGGGTGGTGGTCCGCCCGTCCGGCACCGAGCCGAAGCTCAAGGCGTACCTGGAGGTGGTGGAGCCGGTCGCGGGCGGCGGCGACGTCGCCGCCGCCCGCGACCGTGCCCAGGCCGCCGTCGGGACGCTCCGCGCGGAGGTCGCCGCCGCCCTCGGCGTGTAGCCGGCGGGGTCAGCGGCGCGGGCCGAGGGCGGCGTCGACGGCCTGGCCCAGGGTGGTGATGACGAGGGCCACGGAGGGACGGACCAGCGAGTCGTCCAGGCTGACGGTGCCGGAGAAGCCCGCGCCGCCGGCGATCTCCTCCAGCCGGCGGCGGGCGTCGACGGCGGCCTTCCCGGCCAGGCCGAGGGCCGGTTCCATCCGGAGCACCGCGACCAGGGTGGCCAGCGCGGCCGTCCGTTCGTCCGGGGGCTCACCACCGGCGAGTGCCGCCGCGAGCCGGAGTCGGGTGTCCTCCTCCACCGAGGGGTCCGCCAGGGGATAGCGGTGCACCACGATGAAGCCCAGCTCGGTTTCCTCGACGTGGCGCACCACACCCCGGTCGACCAGATCGTCGAGGATCCGGTCCCGCAGGCCGTGCCGGAGCCGCTGCACCCAGGACGACGGGGTGTGCGGGGTGTCCGCCGCGATCCGGGCGAGTACGCCGTCCAGGATCGGCTCGCCGACCGGCGTCGGGTCGGTCGCCACCAGCGACCCGTCGGCGTACGCGACCCGCCCGGCCAGGGCCAGCTCGACCAGGACGGCCGCGGCCATCCCCAGGTCGAGGCTGATCCGGGGCATGGTCGCCTTCCCCGTCTCGTCGTCGTACGCGAGCAGCAGCAGCTCTTCGGCGAGCGCAACACCAGTCATGCCCCGGAACGCTAACGGTTGCCCGCAGTTCCCGGGCCCCAACGCGCCCGCCCGCGATCGCCGTGCGACGCCGTGGTCGCCGCGGCGACCGGTGGGGTCAGAAGCGGGGCATGCCGCCGAACTGGCGGTCGCCGGCGTCACCGAGGCCGGGCACAATGAACTTGTTGTCGTTCAGGCCCTCGTCGATGGCGGCGGTGACCAGGCGCAGCGGCAGGCCGGAACGCTCCAGCCGCGCGATGCCGACCGGCGCGGCCAGCACGCAGAGCACGGTGATGTCGGTGCAGCCCCGGTCGGCGAGCAACCGGCAGCAGTGCTCCAGCGAACCGCCGGTGGCCAGCATCGGGTCGAGCACCAGCACCGGCAGGCCGGCCAGGTCCCGGGGCAGCGACTCCATGTACGCGCGCGGCTCGAACGTCTGCTCGTCGCGGGCCAGGCCGACGAAGCCCATGGAGGACTCCGGCAGCAGGCCGAGCGCGGCGTCGGCCATGCCCAGGCCGGCCCGCAGCACCGGCACCAGCAGCGGCGGGTTGGCCAGCCGGGTGCCCTCGGTGCCGGTGACCGGGGTCTGCACCGGGAACTTCTCGACGGGGAAGGAGCGCGCGGCCTCGTACACCAGCATGGTGGTGAGTTCGTGCAGCGCGGCCCGGAACGACGAGGAGTCGGTCCGGGCGTCCCGCATGGCGGTCAGCCGCGACTGGGCGAGCGGGTGGTCAATGACGTGTACGTCCACGATCGCTCAACCTACCGGTCCGTCGCGACCGTCACCCCGGGTGCGGCCCGACCAGCGACGGCGCTCACGTGTGGCGCTCACGACCAGGACGGCGTGACCAAGATCACCCAACCGGCCGGTGCGTAGTATTCGGGGCATGACGGCGACAGCGACGTCGGCCCGGTCGGACCTGTCCGAGCTGGGGCGATCCGAGACCGCTCTGCGGACCTTCCTGCACGGCCTGCCGGGCGTGGACCAGGTCGGCGCGGAGCAGCGGGCGGCACAGCTCGGCACCCGTTCCATCAAGACCAGCGCCAAGGCCCAGGCGATCGACCTGGCGATCCGGATGGTCGACCTGACCACCCTCGAAGGAGCCGACACTCCCGGCAAGGTCCGGGCCCTGGCCGCCAAGGCGCTGCGTCCCGACCCGGCCGATCCGTCCTGCCCGCACGTCGGCGCGGTCTGCGTCTATCCCGCGATGGTCCCGTACGTGGCGGAGGTGCTGCGCGGTTCCGGCGTACACCTGGCCAGCGTGGCGACCGCCTTCCCGTCGGGTCAGGCCCCGCTGGAGATCAAGCTGGCCGACACCCGGGCGGCCGTCGAGGCCGGCGCCGACGAGATCGACATGGTGATCAACCGGGGCGCGTTCCTGGCCGGTCGGTACGCCGAGGTCTACGACGAGATCGTGGCCACCAAGCAGGCGTGCCGGGACGCCCACCTCAAGGTGATCCTGGAGACCGGCGAGCTGGCCACGTACGACAACGTGCGCCGCGCCTCCTGGCTGGCGATGCTGGCCGGCGGCGACTTCATCAAGACCTCCACCGGCAAGGTCCCGGTCGCGGCGACCCTCCCGGTGACCCTGGTGATGCTGGAGGCGGTCCGCGACTTCCGCGCCGCCACCGGGCGACAGGTCGGCGTGAAGCCGGCCGGCGGCATCAAGACCACCAAGGACGCGATCAAGTACCTGGTCATGGTCAACGAGACCGTCGGCGCGGACTGGCTGGACCCGGACTGGTTCCGGTTCGGCGCGTCCAGCCTGCTGAACGACCTGCTCATGCAGCGCACCAAGCTGACGACCGGCGTCTACCCCGGTCCCGACTACTTCACCCTGGACTGAGCGTGATGTTCGAATACGCCCCCGCCCCGGAGTCCCGCTCGGTGGTGGACATCAAGCCGACGTACGGGCTGTTCGTCGACGGTCGGTTCGTCGACCCCACCGACGGCGGTAGTTTCAAGTCGATCAACCCGGCCAGCGAGGAGGTGCTCGCCGAGGTCGCCGAGGCGGGCGCGCAGGACGTGGACCGCGCGGTCCGCGCGGCCCGGACGGCGTACGAGCAGGTCTGGGGCCCGATGCCGGGCCGCGACCGGGCCAAGTACCTGTTCCGGATCGCCCGGATCATCCAGGAGCGCTCCCGCGAGCTGGCCGTGCTGGAGTCGCTGGACAACGGCAAGCCGATCAAGGAGTCCCGCGACGTCGACCTGCCGCTGGTCGCAGCGCACTTCTTCTACTACGCCGGCTGGGCCGACAAGCTCCCGTACGCCGGCTTCGGGCCGGACCCGCGACCGGTCGGCGTCGCCGCGCAGGTCATCCCGTGGAACTTCCCGCTGCTGATGCTGGCCTGGAAGATCGCCCCGGCGCTGGCCGCCGGGAACACGGTGGTGCTCAAGCCGGCCGAGACCACCCCGTTGACCGCGCTGCTCTTCGCCGAGATCTGCCAGCAGGCCGAACTGCCCGCCGGCGTGGTCAACATCGTCACCGGCGCGGGCGAGACCGGCCGCGCGCTGGTCGAGCACCCGGGCGTGGACAAGGTCGCCTTCACCGGCTCCACCGAGGTCGGCCGGGCCATCGCCCGGGCCGTCGCCGGCACCCGCAAGAGGCTCACCCTGGAACTGGGCGGCAAGGCCGCCAACATCGTCTTCGACGACGCCCCGGTCGACCAGGCGGTCGAGGGCATCGTCAACGGCATCTTCTTCAACCAGGGGCACGTCTGCTGCGCCGGCTCCCGGCTGCTGGTCCAGGAGAACGTCGCCGACCGGGTGCTGGAGTCGCTCAAACGCCGGATGGCGCAGCTGCGGGTCGGCGACCCGCTGGACAAGAACACCGACATCGGCGCGATCAACTCCGCCGCGCAGCTCGCCCGGATCCGGGAACTCTCCGACGCCGGCTCCGCCGAGGGGGCCGAGCGCTGGTCGCCGCCGTGCGAGCTGCCCGAACGGGGCTTCTGGTTCGCGCCGACCATCTTCACCGGGGTCACCCAGGCGCACCGGATCGCCCGCGAGGAGATCTTCGGCCCGGTGCTGTCCGTGTTGACCTTCCGCACCCCGGCCGAGGCCGTCGAGAAGGCCAACAACACGCCGTACGGCCTGTCGGCCGGGATCTGGACCGACAAGGGTTCCCGGATCCTGTGGATGGCCGACCGGCTCCGCGCCGGCGTGGTGTGGGCCAACACGTTCAACAAGTTCGACCCCACCTCGCCGTTCGGCGGCTACAAGGAGTCGGGTTACGGTCGCGAGGGCGGCCGGCACGGGCTGGAGGGCTACCTCAGTGTCTGAGCGGGTCGCGGTACGCAAGACGTACAAGCTCTTCATCGGCGGGAAGTTCCCGCGCAGCGAGTCGGGACGGTCGTATCTCGTGCAGGACTCGAATGTGTCGCTGGCCTCCCGCAAGGACGCGCGGGACGCCGTCGTGGCCGCCCGCGCCGCCGCGAAGGGCTGGGCCGGCGCGACCGCGTACAACCGGGGTCAGATCCTCTACCGGGTGGCCGAGATGCTGGAGGGCCGCCGCGAGCAGTTCGTGGCGCTCGGCGTGCCGGCCGACGAGGTCGACGCCGCGACCGACCGCTGGGTCTGGTACGCCGGCTGGTCCGACAAGCTCCCCCAGGTGTACGGCGGAGCGAACCCGGTCGCCGGCCCGTACTTCAACCTGTCCGCGCCGGAGCCCACCGGCGTGGTGGCCGTGGCGGCCCCGGAGTCCCCGGCGCTGCTCGGCCTGGTCAGTGTGATCGCCCCGGCGATCGTCACCGGGAACACGGTGGTGGTGGCGGCCTCGCCGTCGGCGCCGCTGGCGGCGGTGACCCTGGCCGAGGTGCTGGCCACCTCGGACCTGCCGGGCGGGGTGGTGAACATCCTGACCGGTCATCCGAAGGAGACCGTGCCGACGCTCGCCAGCCACCTGGACGTCAACGCCATCGACCTGACCGGGGTTGCCGACGCCGACCTGGCGACCGAACTGGAGGTCAGCGCGGCGCAGAACCTCAAGCGGGTGCTCCGTCCGGCGCCGGCCGGCCACGACTGGTCCGCCGACCCGGGCATCACCCGGATGACCGCGCTGCTGGAGACGAAGACGGTCTGGCATCCCAAGGGGGTGTGACCGGGTGCCGCCCCGGGGACTTCTACTACGGGGGGTAGGATTGGGGGCGTGACTCGGCTCGGTGATCTCGAACGTGCGGTGATGGACGTGCTGTGGGACTCGGTGCCCACCACGTCGGACGGGGTGACCGTACGCGAGGTCGCCGACGCACTGGACGGGCGCGAGCTGGCGTACACCACGGTGATGACGGTGCTGGACCGGCTCGCCGGCAAGGGCATGGTGCAGCGTGAGCGGGAGGGGCGGGCCTGGCGATACCGGGCCGCCGCCAGCCGCGAGGCGCACATCGCGCAGCTCATGCTGGACGCCCTCGACCTCGGCGGCAGCCGGGACGCGGCGCTGGTCCGGTTCGCCCGATCGGTGACCGGCACCGAGGCCGACGTGCTCCGCGCGGCGCTCGGGGCGCAGGCCGGGCTCACCGACCGGGTCGACGGCCCGCGCGCCGGGCGGGCGAGGCGCGCCGACGAGGCGACGGACCGGTAGGGCGGCAGCCGTGGCCTTCGCCGTGCACTTCGCCGCGTCGATGCTGGCCTGCTGGTTGACCGCGCAGGTGCTCGCCGCCTCCACCTGGCCGTGGCGCGCGCCCCGGGTGGCCATCGTCTGCTGGCAGGCGGTCGGGCTGGCGCTCGGGCTGTCCGCGATGGGCCTGCCGATGGCGTGGGGTCTGGCCCCGTACGACCGGCCGACCGGCGGCGCCCTGCTCGCCCTGGCCACCGACCTGACCCACGGCACGCTCCCGGTCGGGGTGGGCCCCGTGCATCTCGGGCTGGTCGGGGTCGGGTTCGGCATCGGCGTGGTGCTGCTCGCCACCACCGTGCGCAGCGTCCACGCGACGGTTCGCGCCCAGCGCCGGCACCGGAACCTGCTCACCCTGGTCGCCCGCCAGGATCCCACCGTACCGGGCGCGCTGGTGCTGGACCATCCGAGCGCCGCGGCGTACTGCCTGCCCGGGGTGCGGCCCCGGGTGGTGGTCAGCGCCGGCACGCTGGACCTGCTGGACCGGGCCGAGCTGGCGGCGGTGCTCACCCACGAGCGGGCGCACGCGCAGGAGCGGCACGACCTGGTGCTGCTGCCGTTCACCGCGCTGTGCCGGGCGCTGCCCTGGTTCCGTTGGGTCCGCGACGCGCACGAGCGGGTCGCCCTGCTGGTCGAGATGCGGGCCGACGACAAGGCCCGGGAGTTGCACGCGGAGGCGTCGCTGGCCGGCGCGCTGCGCCGCTTCGCGGCCTGTGATGACCGGATCACCCCGGTCGGCGCGCTCGGTGTGGGTGACCGCGACCTGGACGTCCGGGTGCAGCGGCTGATGCTCGCCGACCGCCCGCCCCGGGTCATCGCGGCGACCGCGCTGGCCGTGGCGGCCACCCTGGTCGCCCTGCCGGTCTCCCTCTTCCTGAACTGAGCCGAGCCGGACGCGCCGCGCCCTCCGCCCGGGGCACCCCTAGGGATCCTCACCGACTGATAAGTAGCGATGCTACGTGTAGCTTGTCTACAAGAAGCGAGCCCACTCCCTGGAAGCGGTCATGGACACCCTGCTCCTCGCGCGCCTACAGTTCGCCACCACCACCTCGATCCACTTCCTCTTCGTGGTGGTCACCCTGGGCCTGGTCACCCTGCTGGTCGGGATGCAGACCGCCTGGTTCCTCACCGGCAACCCGGCCTGGGAGCGGCTGACCCGGTTCTGGGGCCAGTTGTACGTGATCAACTACGTCCTCGGGATCGCCACCGGGATCGTGATGGAGTTCCAGTTCGGACTGAACTGGAGCGGCCTGTCGCGCTACGTTGGCAACGTCTTCGGCGCACCCCTGGCGATCGAGACGCTGGTCGCGTTCTTCCTGGAGTCCACGTTCCTCGGCATGTGGATCTTCGGGTGGCACCGGCTACGTCGCGGCGTCCACCTCGCGCTGCTCTGGGGCGTCGCGCTCACCGCGTACGCCTCCGCCTTCTGGATCATGGTGGCCAACGCCTGGCTACAGAACCCGGTCGGCTACGAGGTACGCGACGGGATCGCCCACCTCACCGACTTCGGCGCGCTGCTCACCAACCCCACCCTCGGGATGGCCTTCGGGCACGTGGTCGCCGCCGCGCTGCTCACCGGCGGCATGCTGATGGCCGCGATCAGCGCCGGGCACCTGCTGCGTCGCACTCCCGACTTCGCGCTGTTCCGCACCTCGCTGCGGATCGGGCTGGTCACCGCCGCGCTGGCGGTGAGCCTGGTGCAGGGCTTCGGCTTCGCCCAGTTCGGCCCGGTCCGGCAGACCCAGCCCACCAAGTTCGGCGGCGATCCCACCGCCGACGCGCTGGTCGCCGACTGGACCGCCCGGTTCGGCCCCGGCGACTACACCCCGCCGGCGCTGTCCAGCGTCGGGCTCGGCTTCATGATCCTGATCGGTCTGGTTCTCGGCGGCGTCTGGCTCCTGCTGCCGCTGCTCTGGCGGGACTGGATCATCCGACTGCGGTTCCCGCTCTGGCTGCTCCTGTTCGCCGTGCCGCTGCCCTTCGTCGCGGTGATCCTCGGCTGGATCGCCCGCGAGGTGGGCCGCCAGCCCTGGGTGGCGTACGGCCTGCTCCCCACCGAACGGGCCGTCTCCGGGGTCTCGCCCGGTCTCATGCTCGCCTCGCTGATCGGCTTCACCCTGCTGCTCGGCACGCTCGCGGTCACCAACTGGGCGCTGCTCGCCCGGCACGCCGCCCGGGGTGCCGCCGACCCCGCCCTCGGC
>NZ_SMKD01000184.1 GCF_004348595.1 Micromonospora sp. KC723 | reverse complement strand
GTCACGGCCCGCCCGTCCCCGGCCGGCGCCGGGGCGGTGGCCGGCGCGGCGGTGGGCCGGCGCGGCATGAGCCGGGCGTGTCCGGCGAGGACCGCGACGAACACGGCGGCGCCGCCGAGACAGGCGGCGCGGAAGTCGACCAGGAGCAGCAACGCGCCGAGTACCGGACCGGTGAACGCCCCGATCTGACCGGCCACGGAGAAGATCGCCAGCACCCGGGTCCGGGGGACGTGCCCGGCGCTCTCGTGGACGACGGCCTGGCGGGCCACCTCGGATTCCACCGCGGGCGAGAACAGCGCGGCGGCGAAGCCGATGAGCAGCACCGAGGCGAGCACCGACCAGATCCCGCCGGCGGCGGCGAGGCCGACGAACCCGGCGATGCGCAGCACGCAGCCGGCCAGCACGACCGGTCGGGGTCCGAGCCGGTCGGTGAGCGCGCCGCCGATCACGAACAACCCCTGCTGGCTGAAGGTGCGCAGCCCGAGGACGAGCCCGACCAGCCAGCCGGCGAGGCCCATCTGGTCGGCGAGGTGGCTGCTCAGGTACGGCAGGACGGCGAAGAACCCGACGTTGAAGGCGAGCTGGGTGCCGATGAGCAGCCGCAGCAGCGACGGCATCTCCCGCAACTCGGTCGGCAGCCGCCACCGGCCGGCCCGGGCGACCCGCTGCTCTGCCGGGGCGGGCCGGTCGTGGCGCAGGGCGGGTGGGCTGGTCATCGTTGTCCTGCCGCCGCCGCAGCGGCGGTGGCGGGCGTCCTCACCGGGCCGGCGGTCGGGCCAGGGGGTGCCAGGCGTCCTCGCCGGCCCGGCGGTGGGGCGTTGAGGGTGACCGCGAGCGCCCCCGACAGGGCCGGGGCGCCAGCCGCGGCGGGGGTGGCCCACAGGGCACGTCCGGCGTACGGGCGGTTGTCGGCCAGCCGGCCCCACTCCGGGGCGGGCGGTCGCGTGCCGAGCCCGAGGACCGGAGGCTTCTCGATCACCGTCACGCCGTCGATCTAATCGCCACGCTGGCGTTGTTGCAACTTGTCGGCAACAAGGCGAGGAGGGTCACGGTCGCCGCCCACCCGCCGCGACCACGAGCACACAGGCGAGGGCCCTGCCGGTGACCAGTCGTCGACGCAGGCCTCGGGCCCGCCACGGGACCCCCGGTCCGGCCGGCACGGGCAGCCGGACCACGCCCAGGCGAGCCTGACCGATGACCAGCAGCCGCGCCGGGGATACCACCGCCCGTCTGGACACCGAACCGGACGGCGGTAGCGTGGACGCCCGACGGCGTGGCGCCGGTGCCCGGCACAGCGAGGAGGTCCGATGCGGCAACCGCCCGGCACGCCCGACGCTGGCGAAGCCACCGCCGACCCGGGCTTCGAGCACGGCGACTGCCGGGACACCGCGCTCGGCACGCTGCTGAGGCTGGCCGGCGTGGCGCATCCCGAAGACCTGCTCCTCGGCGAGCTGACCTTCGAGGTTCCGGTGGACTGCGGCATCGAGGACGGGCTCGCTCCGTCGTTTCGCAGCGGTGACCCGCTGCCCGCCGCCACCGGCCCGACTGGCACCGGGATCGAACTGGCGCAACGACGGGCCGCCGGGCTGTCGCCGCTGTACCAGCAACTGCGCGACCGAGTCCGCGAGGGGCGGGCGGTCGCGGTCACCATCGACCAGTACGGGTACGAGCCGGCCCCGTTCCACCGGACTGCGCACGTGCCGCACGACCTGGTCGTCACCGCCGTCACCGGCGCTGGTTTCGGCGTGCTGGACAGCTTTCCCCGGTCCCGGTTCGCCGGCCGGGTCGAGACGTCCACGTTCACCCGGTGGGTCGACTCGCCACACCTGGGTGAGGCGCGGTACCGCACCGTGGAGGTGACGGTGTGCCCCGGTGCCGCCGGGGAGGCGGCCGGCTGGCTGGTGCGCAACTGGCGGGACCGAATCGGGCGCAACGTCGCGGCGATGCTGGACCCGTCGGGCCGGCGCGGGGTGGCCGCGATCGAGCTGGTCGCCGACCGGCTGGCGGAGTGGCTGGCCGGGCCGGACTTCCGGTCCGACCCCGGCAGCCGCAGGGAGTTGCCGGTGAGCAGCTTCACCGACCTCGGCGCGGTACGCCGCGGGCACGCGCTCTGGCTGTCCCGGGTCGCCGGGCTCGGCTACCCGGCGCTGGCCGAGTGCGCCGACGGGGTCCGCGCGCTGTCCCGGCAGTGGGACGTCGCCGCGTCGCTCTGGCTCGCCGGAGGTCGATCCGGTACGACGGTCGACCCGGCCGCCGCGGACCTGGCCGCCAGAGGGCTGCACCAGGTGCCGAAACTGCTGCGGCTGATCGCCGCCGCCGAGCGGCGGATGGTCGAACGGCTCAACGTCGCCACCCGGACCGGCCACGACCCCCGCCGGCCCGGCCGCCATTGACCAGATGGCGGCTGAACGGCTAGTTTCTGGACTGTTCGAGAGGCTTCGATGCCCGCCCCGACGGGACCACCGCGCGGGGTGTCCGGCCGGCGTGGCCAGCCGCTACCGCGTCGCGCCCCGGCGGCCGGGGCCGGGGGCCGGGGAGGAGTCCGATGCCCACCAGCCAGGCGCCGGCCCGCGACGACGGGCCCGCGTCCGGGGCGGCCCCGGCAACATCGGTCATCGCCCTGCTGGAGCGGGTGGTGGCCCGGGCCCCGGAGGCCCCCGCGCTGGTCGAGGACGGCATGGTCACCGACTACCGGAGCCTCTGGCGGGACGTCGGGGCGATGGCGGGCACGCTGGTCCGTGACGGGGTCCGGGCCGGCGAACCGGTCGGTGTCACGGTACGGCGCTCGGCGACCGGAATCGGCTCGCTGCTCGCGGTGCTGCGGGCCGGTGCGGCGTACGTACCGCTGGACCCCACCGATCCGCCGGACCGCCTCCGTGACATCGTCCGGACCTGCGACCTGCGGCGGATCCTGCTCGCCGCGCCGCTCCTTCCGGCCGTCACCGCCGGCTTCCCGGTGCGGACGATCGAGTCCGCGCCAGGGCCGGGGGCCGGTGGGGCGCCGGTCGGGCCGGCGCCCGAGGCGGCCGGCGACGGGCTGGCCTACGTCATCCACACCTCCGGTTCCACCGGCCCCGCCAAGGGGGTCCTGGTCGGACACCGGGCCCTGGCGACGGCGGCGACCGCGCTGACCGAGGCGTGGCGCATCGCGCCCGGCGACCGGATCCTCAGCTTCGCGGCGTTGACCTGGGACACCAGCGGCGAGGAGATCTATCCCTGCCTGATCGGCGGAGCGACCCTGGTCATCGACCGGCGGGCCACGGACGGCACGGTGGCCGGGCTGCTCGCGGCGGTGGCGGCGAACGGGGTCACCGTGGTCGACCTGCCGACCTCCTTCTGGTACGAGGTGGTGGAGTTCCTTCGGCTGACCGGTCAGTCGTTGCCGCCGTCGCTGCGCCTGGTCGTGATCGGCGGCGAGGAGGTGGCCGCGGGCCCGGTCCGCACCTGGTGCGAGCTGGTGCCCGACCGGGTCCGGCTGGTCAACACCTACGGCCAGACCGAGACCGTGCTGGTCACCCACCAGGCCGAGTTGGGTGGCGCCGCCGGCCGCGACCTGCCCGACGGCGTGCCGGTGCCGATCGGCCGGCCGCTGCCCCACGTCCGGCAGGTCCTGGTCCCGACAGCGCCCGGTGCCCGGACCGCCGAGCTGTACGTCGGCGGCCCGTCGCTCAGCTTCGGCTACCAGGCCCGTCCGACGGAGACCGCAGAGCGGTTCGGTCCGGTGCCGGGCGCCGGCGGCGAACGGATGTTCCGGACCGGCGACCTGGTGACGACTGGCCCGGACGGGCAGCTCGGCTATGTCGGCCGGGTGGACCGGCAGCTCAAGGTGCGCGGACACCGGGTCGAGCCGGAGGCGGTGGAACGTGCCCTGCTGGGCCACCCGGCGCTGGTCGCCGCGGCGGTGCACGGTACCGGTGCGGCGGACACCGGCCGGCAGTTGGCCGCCGCCGTCGTGCCCCGCTCCGGCGTGACCCTGGCCGGGGCGGAGCTGGCCGCGTGGCTGCGCGACCGGCTGCCCGGCCACCTGGTTCCGACCCGCTGGTCGGTGCATGCCGCCCTGCCGCTGCTGCCGAACGGCAAGGTCGACCACGCGGCGCTGGCGACGGCGGGACGCGGCGGCGCGTGCGGGACGCCGGAGACAGCCGGCGATCCTGTCGTCGCCGAGGTCACGGCGATCTTCGGCCGGGTCCTCGACCGGGCACACGGGCCGGACGACGACTTCTTCGACGCCGGCGGCGACTCGCTGCTCGCCGCCCGGCTCATCTCCCGCCTCTACCGCCGGTACGACGTCGAACTCACCTTCGTCGACCTGTTCGAGTGGCGTACGCCGCGCGGCCTGGCCGGCGTGCTGCGGCGGGGCGACCGGGCGCCGGACGGCGAGCCCGCCGGCGGTGGGGCGGAGCCGGGCGATGGGTGAGCCGACGGCGACCGGGTACCTGGCGGCGATCCTCGCGACCTGCGCCGACGTGCTGGGCCGGCGCCCGGACCCGGAGGAGAGCTTCTTCGAGATCGGTGGTGACTCGGCGACCGCCACCGATCTGTTCCTGCGGCTGGAGTCCCGGCTCGGCGTCGAACTCGACGTCGCGGTGTTCTTCGAGGCCCGGGACTTCCGGGAACTGGCCTTCCGGCTCGCGGAGTCCACCCGTCGAGGGGTGGACCGGTCCCTGCCCGGGGCGGCGGGATGACCGGGTCATCGGTTCCGGCGCAGCCGCTCCGCCAGCCGGCTCAGCGGCACCGGACGGGCGAAGTCGTCCGGTGCGAGCCCGGACCAGCCGGCCGCGGCGAGCCGGGCGAGGACCGCCGGCACCAGCAGCAGCCGGCCGCCGGTCGCCAGATAGCACCGCTCCGGCTCGACGTGGTCGAGCCGGTGGAGCTCTGCCACCGCCTCGCGCAGCGCCCGCGCCGCGGCCGGCCGGCCGGCGTCCCGGTCCCCGTCGGGGCCGTCCGCCGGGCCCGGGTCCTCGCCGGGGCCGAGGTCCACCAGCGCCGGATCGCCGATGTCGCCGCCGAGCCGGGCCGCCACCTGGTCCAGGGTCAGGTCCGGGCTGTCGAGGTATGCCCGCAGGATCCGTTCCGGACCGGCCAGCAGCGCCCGCATCCGCCCCGGGTCCAGGACCATGCTGTTGAAGCTGGCGAGGATCCACATCGCACCGGATTCGACGGTGCTCATCAGGTACGCGTCGAAGCCGGTCCTGTCCGGGGTCGTCTCGCAGCGGCCCATCGCCAGCTCCAGTTCACCGGCCCTGGTCAGCAGGTCGCTCAGCTCCTGGTCGCCGCGCCGTTGCAGCTCGGTCAGCTCCGGGCTGTGGTCGAAGTTGACGGTCGTCCCGGCCGCGAAGGCGATGTCACGCCGGCGCTCCTCGGCGGCCAGGATCTCGCGCAGCGCGAGTTGTCCCAGCCGGTACCGGCTCTGCACCTGGAACGTCCGCAGCCGCAGCCGTTCGATCAGCGTGCCCAACGACGGGCGGTCCGAGACGTCGACCGTGGTGGGGAGGATGCAGTGGTAGCAACCGACCACGTCACGCTCCCGGGAGGTACGCCCGACGAAGTGGCTGCTCACGACCGTCGCCGGGGCTCCGGACATGATCGCCAGCAGCGCGTGCACCAGCGCGGAGTAGACCACCGCGGGGCTGGTGTGGTGCCGGCGGGCGGCGAGCACCAGGGCCGGCGCAAGCGCCGCGGAGCGGTAGCTGGCGCCGTACCGCTGGAAGACGCCCGGGCGCAGCGGGTCGAACAGCCGGGCGGGAATCCGGCGTGCCTCCTCCCGCCAGAACCGCTCGGCGGCGGCGCGGCTTCCCAGCAGCTCGCCGGATTCCTCGTCCAGCGCCGAGTCGGCGTGCTGGTAGCTGCCGGGCCGGTGGTCGTCGGAGGTGGTTCGGCACGCCTCGGCCAGTTCGGCCAGCACGATCCGTTCGCTGTGCCCGTCGAAGACCGCGTGGCTGACCACCATCAGCAACTCCACCGCGAGGTCACCCGAGCGGACCACACCGAAGCGGACCAGCTCGGTGTCGGCGTCGGTGAACGGCGGCTCGGTCAGCGTCCGGCGGAACGCCTCCCGGGCGGCGTCGGAGTCCTCGTCGCAGACCCGGACCACCGGCTCGCCGGGGGCGTGGACGACCTGCACCGGCATCCCGGCGCCGTCGAGCCGGAACGCGGTACGCAGCGCCTCGTGCCGGACGAGCAGCCCGCGCAGCACCGCCACCGCCCGGTGGTGCGGGATCGGTGGGTCGGGCCGGTACGCGACGGTGATGCGGTTGCAGGTCCCGGTGAGCAGCTTCCACCACTCGAACTGCTGCGCGCCGCCGAGCGGCGCCCGTCGGACCTCCGTACCCCCGCCCATCGCACGATGATGTCACGGTCGGCCAGCGGGCGGGGGCGATGACCACCGCCACGCCCGAGATGGACGGTCCGGGTAGGACGGTGGCAGCAGCGCGCGCCACACCGGAAAGCTCCCGAGACCGGGGTGGGCCGCCGCTGCCGCCGGGCGAGCTGGCGGCGACGCTGCTGCCGCCCGGGCGAGCCCGGGGCCTGCCCGCCGCGGCGTACACCAGCGACCGGGTCTTCGCCTGGGAGCGGGACCGCTTCTGGCGGCGGGACTGGGTCTGCCTCGGGCGCACCGGGACGCTCGCCGAGTCGGGCGTCCAGGCCGGCCTGGACGTGGCCGGCGCGGGTGTCCTCGCGGTGCGGGACGCGACCGGTCGGCTGCGTACCTTCCGCAACGCCTGCCGGCACCGGGGGCACGAACTGGTCGCCCGGGGTTGCGTGGCGCGCCGCTCGACCATCTGGTGCGCGTACCACGCCTGGGTCTACCGGCTGGACGGTTCGCTGCGCAACGCCCCCCGGTTCGACCCGCCGCCGGACACGGACCTGGACCTGCTGCCGGTCCGCTCGGCGCAGTGGCAGGGCTGGCTCTTCGTCGACCTCTCCGGCGACGCGCCGCCGCTGCTGGACGTGATCGGCGACCTCGACGCCGCGCTCGCCGCGTACCGCCCCGGCGAGCTGCGGGTGGTGGCCTCCGAGGAGTACGACGTGGCGGCGAACTGGAAGCTGGTCGTGGAGAACTATCTCGAGTGCTACCACTGCCCGAGCACCCATCCGGAGCTGAGCCGGGTGCAGCGGACCGAGGGCGGCGAGAGTTTCCCCGCGACCGGTGGCTGGCTGGGCGGACACCTGGACCTGCGTAACTCGGCCACCTCGATGTCGCTCGACGGGGCCGGCCCGGACTGGACCTTCCCGGGTCTGGACGAGGACCGGGCCCGGCAGGTCCGCTACCACCTGCTGCTGCCCAACCTCTTCGTCACCGCGACCCACGACTACCTGGTCACGCACCGGCTGGTCCCGGTCGCGGCGGACCGGACCCGAATCGAGTGCGAGTGGCTCTTCCCGGCGGAGCTGGTCGACGCGGGCGTCGACCCCGACTATGCCGTGGAGTTCTGGCGCACCACCAACCGGCAGGACTGGGCGGCCTGCGAGTCGGTGCAGCGGGGAGTCTCCGGCGGCGGCTACCGCCCCGGGCCGCTCGCCCCGCACGAGGACCTGCTGCACGCCTTCCTGGCCCGGCTCGCCTCGGCGTACCGGTCCGGCGGCCCGCTGTCGTCGACCGGCCCGACCGCACCCACGGAGCCGGCCGGGTGACCGGCGTCCCGTTGCCCGGCGCCTCTCCGCCGGAGCAGACGGCGGTGGACGTGGTGGTCATCGGCGCGGGCCTGGCCGGTCTGGCCGCCGCCACCGAGCTGGAGGCGGCCGGGTGCCGGGTCCAGGTGGTCGAGGCCCTCGGCCGGGTGGGCGGCCGGACCGCGAGCCACCACCGGTACGGACAGGCGCTGGACGCCGGCGGCGGTTACCTCGGCGTCCGCCACGTACGGGTACGCGAGCTGGCCGGGCGGTTCGGCCTGGCGCTGACCCCGACCGCGGCGCCCGGGGCGAACCTCTTCGACCTGGGTGCCGGCCCGGTCCGGTCCGACGCCCACCGGCCGGCGTTCAACGCCCTCGCCGTCGGTGACGCGCTGGACCGGCTGGACGAGCTCGCCGCCGGCGTGCCGCCCGCCGACCCCGGCACCGCGCCGGACGCCACCGAGCTGGACCGGCTCACCGTCGCGGCGTGGGCGCGACGGGAGTTCCCCCATCCGGACGCACGGCTCCTGATCGACCTGCTGGTCCGGCAGATGCTCGCCGCCGACCCCGCCGAGGTCGGCATGCTGCACCTGCTCTTCTACCTGGCCTCCGGCGGCGGGGTGCACTACCTGACGGCGTTCGCCGGCGGCGCCCAGCAGGACCGGTTCGCCGGCGGCGCGCACCAGCTGGCCGAGCGGATGGCGGCGGCGCTGGCCCGGCCGGTCCGGCTCGGGAGCCCGGTCACCGACCTGCACGCCGAGCAGCCGGCCCCCGGGGGCACCCGGCCGGCCACGGGTTCGATCCGCGTCGTCGGCCCCCAACTCAGCGTCCGCTGCGCCCGGGTGGTCGTGGCGGTGCCCCCGGGACCGACGGCCCGGATCCGGCTGCGCCTGCCGGGTGTCCGGCGACCGCCGGGGCCGGCGCGGACCCGGGGGGCCACGGTCAAGTTGCATGTGATCTACGACCGTCCGTTCTGGGCGGATCACGGCCTGTCCGGGTGGGTGACGGCCGGGGCCGGTCCGCTGCGGTACGTGGTGGACGACTCGGCCGGCCGGGACGGCCTCGGTGTGCTGGTCGGCTTCGTCACCGGGCCGGACGCCCGCGCGTACGGCCGCCTGCCCGGGGCCGCCCGCCGGACGGCGGTGCTGGACCGGCTCGTCACCTGGTTCGGCCCGGCGGCGCGGCGGCCGCTCGCGTTGCTGGAGCGGGACTGGCAGGTCGAGCCGACGGTCGAGGGCTGTTACGCCGCCGTGCCCGAGCCCGGCTGGTGGACCGGGGTGGGGCCACCGTGGCAGGTTCCCGGGCG
>NZ_SMKD01000183.1 GCF_004348595.1 Micromonospora sp. KC723 | reverse complement strand
GGGCGGAGGAGGCGGCGGGCCGGGGCGGCGGGCTCGACGCGGTCGCCGACGACGGTGGTGCGGGCACCGGACCGGGCGCGGCGACGGGTCGCGGTCGCGTCGGCAGCACCGCCCACACCGCCGCCACGGCGACGAGCGCCAGCCCGACCAGGGCGGCGAGCCACACCGACCGGCGACGGCGACCCCGCACCGGGTCACCGAGCAGCGTGGCCACCGGCAGCTCCGCGGTGGGTGGGCCTTCGGCGCGACGCAGGTCGACCTCCCGGAAGGCCACCCAGTCGAGGATGGCGGGCAACCGGCCCGACACCGCGTGCTGGTAGTAACGCTCCCGGTCGGCCCGCTGCTCGGCGGACCACCGGCCGTGCTCCAGGGTCTCGGTGACCGACAGCCGGCAACCCTCGACGGTGCGGGTCAGGGTGCAGGTCAGCTGGCTGAGCCGACCGGCCTCGTCGCAGCTCAGCACGAGCGACTCCGGCTCGCGGTGCTCGACCACCTCCGCGTCGACGGCGACGTCGAAGCCCGGCAGGCCGGTGGTGTGCAGCAGCAGCCGGTCCCGCGTACCGGCGTCCGCACCGACCTCGGCGAACCAGCGGACCAGCAGCTCCCGCTGGGTCAGCGCACGCCAGACCCGGTCGGCCGGGTGGGCCAGGTCGACCTGGGCGCTGATCTCGGTCATGGCGAAACTGTACGGCCGGCGGTGGCCGCCGGGGCCGAGGGGATCGACCACCACCGACGACCACAGTGGACCACATCGGGAACGGCCGGCCCGGCGTGCGCGCCCGGTGTCGGGGTGCGGACGGTCAGTCGTCGCGGGACCACGAGGACGCCCGGTAGACCGTCCCCCGGCCCGGTGGGTTCATCTCCACCGGCACCACCCCCCGCGCCACCTCGTCCGCCTCCACCGGCACAGACGCGGAACGGGCCTGGCGGGCACGCCGTACCCGGGAGACCACGAACCAGCCGGCGGCGGCCACGCAGACGAGGATGACCACCCGCTGGAAGGAGCCGGCGTACGACTCGACCAGGTGCCAGTTGTCGCCGAGCAGGTACCCGGCCATCACGAAGGTGGTGTTCCAGATCAGGCTGCCCAACGTGGTGTACAGCAGGAATGTTCCGATTCGCATCCGTTCCACCCCGGCCGGGATGGAGATCAGGCTGCGAAAAATCGGGATCATCCGCCCGAAGAACACCGCCTTCACGCCGTGCCGGAGGAACCACGCCTCGGTCCGGTCGACGTCGCTGAGCTTCACCAGCGGCAGCCGGGCGGCGACGGCCCGCACCCGGTCCCGGCCCAGGGCCGCACCGATGCCGTACAGCGCCCAGGCGCCGACCACCGAGCCGAGCGTGGTCCAGAGGATCGCCCCGAGCAAACTGATCCTGCCCTGGGCGGCGGTGAACCCGGCGAGTGGCAGGATCACCTCGCTCGGGATCGGGGGGAAGAGGTTCTCCAACGCCACCGCCAGCCCCGCGCCCGGGCCTCCGAGCCGTTCCACGAGGCCGGTGACCCAGCCCACCGGCCCATCGGAGGGCGGTGCGGAAGCGGACAGGGCCGTGGTCGGGCTGAGCGCCGGAGATGCCAGGATCATGGAACAAAACTACGAGGCGTCGTGCCTGTCGACCACGGCCGCGCCCCACCGGACGGAGGAACCCGCCGATGCGTACGCCGCTCAGCCTCGCCGTCGCCCAGCCGGAGTGCGTCCCGTACGACGTCGGGGCCAACGCGGCGGCCCACGCGGCGCTGGTCCGCGCCGCCGACGCCCGGGTGGTGGTCTTCCCGGAACTCTCCCTCACCGGGTACGAACTGGACGCCCCGGTTTTCGCGACGCACGATGCTCGGCTGGCACCCTTGGTCGAGGCGTGCGCCGCCACGGGCGCGGTCGCCCTGGTCGGGGCGCCGGTCGGCGACGCGGGACGGGCGTACCTGGGGATGCTGGCCGTCGACGGGGACGGCGCGCAGGTGGCGTACCGCAAGATGTTCCTCACCGGGGCGGAGGCCGCGCGGTTCGCGGCCGGCGACGAGCCGGCGGTCGTCGACGTGGACGGCTGGCGGCTGGGTCTGGCCATCTGCAAGGACACCGGCGTGGCCGCGCACGCGGCTTGTACCGTCGCCCTCGGCGTGGACTGCTACCTCGCCGGGGTGCTGGAGGCACCCGACGACGCGGCGGTGCCGGACGAACGGGCCCGGCTCGTCGCCGCCACGCACGGGGTGTGGGTGGCCACGGCGAGCTTCGCCGGGAACTCGGGCAGCCGTTACCCGCGCAGCGCCGGCGGTTCGGGTGTGTGGCGGCCGGACGGCACGCCGGTGGCCCGCGCCGGGGCGGAACCCGGCGAGGTCGTCCGGGCCACCCTCTCCTGACCCGCCGATCGGGCTTGCCGGGCCCGGGGTGACCGGCATGTCTCCTCCCGGGCGACACGCCATCGACGCATGCCCCGGCGAGGCCGGTCGGTCGGGGCAGCGCGGTGGCCGGCAGAGGCATACGGTGGACCGGTGACGGTGCCGCTCGCCTCCGGACGGGACGCCGACGTCTACGCCCTCGACGCCCACCGCGTGCTGCGCCGCTACCGCGCCGGCGGGGACGTACGGCCCGAGGCGGAGGTGATGCGGTACCTGCACCGCCTCGGGTACCCGGTGCCCGAGGTGTGGCGGGCCGAGGGGTCCGAACTGGAGCTGACCCGGTTGTCCGGCCCCACCCTGGCCGAGGCCCTACGCGCCGGTGAGGTCGACGTCCGCACCGGCGCCGACGTCCTGGCCGATCTGCACCGGCGGCTGCACGCCCTGCCGGCCCGGCTGGCCCGCGACCCGGCCGACCGGGTGCTGCACCTCGACCTGCACCCGCAGAACATCCTGCTCACCGACGACGCCCCGGTCGTCATCGACTGGCGCAACAGCGCCGAGGGACCACCCGAACTGGACACCACCACCACGGCGCTGATCCTCGCGGAGGCCGCCACCGACGCGGACGCGCCGCTCGCCGCGCTGGCGCGGGAACTGCTGACGCATTTCCTCGGCGAGGTCAAGACGGTCGGCCTGCTGGACGAGGCGGTCGCCCTGCGCGCCAGGACGGGCCCGCACGGCCCGGCGCGGCTGGCCCGGGCGGCGGCCCTGGTGGCGAGGGTGGGGCGGCGATGACCGGGAGGGCCACCGGTCGCGGACCATCGTAGGGGTGCCGGCGTCCCGTCGGCCCCGACCGGGCACGACTACGGGTACAGCTCGTCACGCAACCGGGCCAGGATCTCCGGCGTGCGCTCCGGCGGCTCGGCCTCCACGCAGAGCCGTTCCATCGCCACCGCGTAGTAGTCGAGGTCTTCCCGCTTGTCGAGGTAGATGGCGCTGGTGAGCTGCTCGATGTAGACGATGTCGGGCAGGTCGTCGTCGCCGAAGCGCAGGATGGTGAAGGCGCCTCCGGCGGCGGCGTGCCCACCGGCGGCGAACGGGACGACCTGGAGCCGCACGTGCGGCGCCCGGGTCGCCTCGATCAGGGCGTCCACCTGCCCGCGCATCACCTCCGGCCCCCCGATCGGCCGGCGCAGGGCCGCCTCGTCCACCACCGCCCACAGCTGCGGGGGCCGGTCGCGGCGCAGCAGTTCCTGGCGGCGCAGCCGCAGCTCGACCCGACGGTCGACCTCCTCGGCCGAGGCGTGCCGGTGGCCGAGCAGGACGACGGCGCGCGCGTACTGCGCGGTCTGCAGCAGCCCGGGGACGAACTGCACCTCGTAGGTGCGGATCAGCGAGGCCGCCGCCTCCAGGCCCAGGTACGACTGGAACCAGCTCGGCAGCACGTCGCCGTAGCGGTGCCACCAGCCGGGGCTGTTGGCCTCCCGGGCGAGCTTGAGCAGCGCCTCCCGCTCCTCGGCGGCGGTGACCCCGTAGAGGGTGAGCAGGTCGGCGACGTCGCGCTCCTTGAAGCCGACCCGACCCAGCTCCATTCGGCTGATCTTGGATTCGGAGGCGCGGATCTCCCAGCCGGCGCCCTCCCGGGTCACGCCGCGGGCCTCGCGCAGCCGCCGCAACTGGGCCCCGAGCAGCATGCGGAGCACGGTGGGCCCGGTGGCCGGGCCCTCCTCCGCGATAGCCATCGTCACGTGCCGCCCTCCGCGTGCGCAGCCTGCGTCGACCGACCGCCCCGGCTCGGCCGACGTGTAAGCATGCCATGGACCGACGGTGAGGTGCACTGGTCCGGCAGATGGTTGGCATCCTGGGAGGGACCACGACGGGTCAGCCGATGAGGTTGTCGAAGTCCCCGTCGCGCGCGCCGAGGACGAAGGCCGCGATCTCGTCCATCGTGTAGATCAGCGCCGGTCCCTCGGGGTGGCGCGAGTTGCGGACCGCGATCCCGGCCCCGCCGGGGAGCTCGGCCAGTTCGACACAGTTGCCGCTGGGATTGCTCCGCCGGCTCTTCTGCCACCGCAACGGCGGGAGCTGGGTTACCGGGACGCCGTTCTCGGGCTGCTGCATGAGGGGTCTTTCTGTGCGGTGAAGGGCCCCGGTGTCGCGGGTGGACAGTGGCGCGGCGAGAGGGGGCGCGGCACCGGAAGGGCTGTGCTGCACGTGCATCTGCTATTGCATCTGCATCGGACAGCGAGCATGATAACGCACGTGCGCGGTACCCACCCGCTCACTGACGGTTACCCCATCGGGCAGCCACCTGGAGAAACGAAGGCCCGGCACGGCGTACCGGCCGACGCCGTCCGGCCCTGAGCCGACGCCGCGAGGGAGGTCTCGTGCCGGATCCGTTGAGTGTCGCTTCCGGCATCTCCGCGGCGGGCGCGTTGGCGTCCCTGTGGCAGCTGCGCCGCCGCGCCCTGCGGGCGGAGGCCGAGATCGCCCACCTACAGGCCGAACTCGCCGCGGAACGCCACGCCGCCAGCCACGACCCGCTCACCGGGCTGCCCAACCGCCGGGCGTTCTACCGCATCGCGGCGAGCCTGCTCACCGACGCGGGCGGACAGCCGCTGATCGCGGTGGTGCTCGACCTCAACGACTTCAAGCAGGTCAACGACCGGTACGGCCACGCCGCCGGTGACCAGGTGCTGGTCTGCGTCGCCCAGCGACTGACCGCGTTCGCCGGGGACAACCTCGTCGCCCGCCTCGGCGGGGACGAGTTCGCCGGGCTACTGACCACACCCACCGTCGACCGACGCTGGATCGACCACGCCACCCGACGGCTCTGCGAGGCGATGGCCGCGCCGATCCCGCTGGCCGGGCGGAGCCTGCGGGTCACCGCCTCGGTCGGCCTGGCCCCGGTCACCGGGCCCACCCAGCTCGCCGAGGCGCTCAGCGTCGCCGACGCCGCCATGTACCAGGCGAAGGGCGTCGCCGGTCGCCGGGCCCCCCGGCAACTCACCGAGACCCCGCGCCTGGCCGAGTGCTGACGGGCGCGTCGCGTCCGAACGGGTCAGCGCCAGCCGTAGCCGGCGCGCAGCGCCTGCCCGACCCGGTCGAACCGGGCCCGGTCCAGCACCGCGCCCTCGCGGCGGATGCTGTCCTCGCGCATGGTGAGCACCCGGTCGAGGCGTACCCAGCTGGGCCGGCTGTCCCGGTCCCACTTCCCCGGGCCGAGCGCCAGCCAGTGCCGCTGGCCGTCGCGCTCCCCCTGGCTGGACAGCATCAGGCCGAACAGGGTGCGGCTGTGCCGGCCCACCACCAGCACCGGGCGGTCCTTGCCCTGCCGGGGGTCGTCCTCGTACGGCACCCAGGTCCAGACGATCTCGCCGGGATCGGCCTGGCCGTCCAGCTCCGGGGCGTACGTCAGCTCCCGGCGCTGCAGGGCGCTGACCTGGCGGCGGCGGGCCACCTGGGCCGGGACCGGGACCGGAGCGGGGCCGGGTGCGGCCACCCTCCCGGTCACCCGACCCAGTCGGACGGCCACGTTCCTCAACAGACCTGCCACGGCGGGCAGCCTAGCCCGCGCGTGACCCCGACGCCGACGGTGGGCACAGTGGAGGGCATGACGACGACCCTGCACGGCCCGTTGGCCCACTACGCCGCCCGGCTGCACGCCGGCATCGGCGACCGGCACCACGTGGCTTCCCCGCTCGGCGCCTGGCTGCTGCTCGCGCTGGCCGCCCCGGCCGCCACCGGTCCGGCCCGCGCCGACCTGGACGACGCCCTCGGTGTGGACGCGGCCACCGCCGCCGCGCTGGCCGCCACCCTGCTCGACGCGCCGCACCCGCTGGTGCCGTCAGCCACCGCGGTCTGGCACCGCGTCGGGTACGACCCGCCGCCGCTGGCCGCCTGGCGCGCCACGCTGCCCCGGAGCACGGCGACCGGGCCGCTGCCGGACCAGGCCGGGCTGGACGCCTGGGCGCGGGAACACACCCTCGGCCTGATCGACCGGTTTCCGCTGACCGTCACGCCGCGCGTACTGCTGGCCCTGGCCAGCGCCCTCACCACGCGGATCTCCTGGGCCGACCCGTTCCACCTCGCCCCCGGCACGGCGCTCGGCGCGGCCAGCCCGTGGGCGGGACGGCTCGGACAGGTGCTGCGCGCCCCGGAGCACGGGCACCGGGCGTGGATCGCGTCGGCCGGCCCTGCCAAGGACGTCGCCGTGCACGCCGCGCCGGCCGTGACGAGCGACGACACCGGGCTGGTGGTGGTGTCGGTGGTCGCCGACCCGGCGGTCCGCCCGACCACCGTGCTCGCCGCCGCGTACGAGGCGGCTGCCGCCGCGGTCGACGACGCCCCGCCGGCCGACCGCCGGAACCTGTTCGACCTGCCGCTCGGCGACGGGCCCGCCTGGTCGCTGCGGGAGGAACCGGTGCACACGTTCGCCCCCGACGGCCGGGAGGAACGGCACCACGCGGTGCTGCCCTGCTGGTCGGCCTCGGACGAGCACGACCTGACCGCCCCGGCGCTCGGTTTCCCGGCGGCTGCCCGGGGGCTGGGCGGTCTGCTCGGCGGGGCGGAGCTGGACGTCGAGGTGCGGCAGGCCGCGATGGCCCGCTACGGCCGGTACGGCTTCGAGGCTGCCGCGGTCACCGGGGCGTTCGCGCTGTTGAGCATGCCCCCGCCCGGGGTGGCCCGGATCGCCGAGCTGCGCTTCGGTCACCCGTACGCGGTGGTGGCGGTGGCCGTCGACCGGCGGGGCGGGACGGGGCCGTGGCACGGCGTGCCGGTCTTCTCCGCGTGGGTCGCCGACCCGCAGGAGCCGGCGGCGACCGACCTGGCGGACCCGCCGCAGGCCTGAGACGACCGGTGTGCCGCTACGGGGTCACCCCTCGTGGGGCCCTGGCGGCGCGGGGTCGACGTCCCGGGTGAGACGGTCCGGCAGCTGCGCCATCAGATCCTGGAACTCGCCAACCGTCACCGCCTCCCGCAGGGTGGCGAAGACGGCCCGGACACCGACCTGCGCGGTCGCCGGCTCCACCCCGGCGCGATCGGCCACCCGGCGCAGGAACTCCACCGGCCCGAACGTGCCGGCCTGCTCGACCCCGGTCGGGCCCGCCGGCCCGCCCAGGTAGGCGCTCAGGTCGTCGGGGAGCTGGGCGGCCAGGTCGTCGGCCTCACCGGCCCGGACCCGCTCGGCCACCGTCCGCAGCACGGCCCGCGAGATCGCGGCGGCCTGCTCGGGGCGCAGCTGTGCCCGGCGGGCCACCGCGTCGACGAAGAGGGGAAAACGCACGCCGGCGGTTACCCGGCCCCACCGGCGGCAAACCGCGCCCCGGGACCGTGGAGCCTCCCGGCCGGCCAGGGTGCGGACCGACCACGCCACGCCGAAACGTCTGGCGTACGGGGCTGACGGGAGGCCGTCTCCTCCGTAGCATCGTTCGCGGACCCGCCTCGGTGGGTACGGGGGGCAGCGGCGCGCGGTGCGCGTACGCCCGCAGGAAGGTGCGCGAGCACCCTTGTTCCCTATCCACGACAGGCAGAGGGGCCGGCATGGACCGCATCCGTCAGGACGCTGCGGCGAGCACCCAGGGTGAGGACTACACCCAGCGGCTGCAACGCCTCGGTGGCGCCCGCTGGAAACAGCTGCTCGACGTGCAGGCGCCGTACCGGTGGAACCTGCGCCGGCTCCACCTCGGCCGTACCCTCGACGTGGGCTGCGGGCTCGGCCGCAACCTGGCCAACCTCGGCGCCGACGCGGTCGGGGTGGACCACAACCCGACGTCGATCGCCCACGCCCGGGCCGCCGGGCACGAGGCGTACACGGTGGAGGAGTTCTTCGGCTCCGCGCACGCCAGACCGGACGCCTTCGACTCGCTGCTCGCCGCGCACCTGCTGGAGCATCTGCCCGCCGGTCAGGCGCGGGAGGTGGTCTCCTCCTACCTGCCGTTCGTGCGCTCCGGCGGCACCGTCGTCTTCATCACCCCGCAGGAGCGGGGGTACGCCAGCGACGCCACGCACGTGCGGTTCGTCGGTTTCGTCGAGGCGGCGGAGGCGGCCCGTGACCTCGGGTTGAGCGTCGTGCGGCAGTACTCGTTCCCGTTTCCCCGGGCCTTCGGCAAGCTCTTCACGTACAACGAGTTCGTCACGGTGGCCCGGTTGCCCTGACCGTCGCGCCCCACGGCCACCGGTGGCGACAGCTCAGGCGGGGGCGGCGACCGCCCGGGCGGCGGCCGGGTCGAGCGGGCTGCCGGCCGGCACCAGAGCGACCAGACCGGCGGGAAGCCGCACCGGCCGCACGTCCCGGTAGCCGAGCATCCGCAGCACCTCGGCCTCGGCGAGCACGTACCGCCGGCCCAGGTCGGTGACGACGGAGACCGCGCCGCCGGTGGCGCCGGGCGCGGCGACGGACTCGACGACGGCGCCCCGACCGGGCTCGACCAGCACGTGGTCGGCCAGCACCCCGGCACCGCCGTTGCCGGTGGAGGCCAGCCCGGTCAGGTCGGGCACGTCCGCGCCCACCCGCACGTCGGCCACCTCGCCTCCGTCCGCGACGCGGACGCAGAGCCCGCCGTCGACCCCCGCCAGGCGGGGCGGCACGGTGGGGGGCG
>NZ_SMKD01000182.1 GCF_004348595.1 Micromonospora sp. KC723 | reverse complement strand
ACCACCGCCGCCGACGGCAACGACGCCTCGGCAAGCTCACCCCGATAAAGTTTGAGACAATCAACAGGCCCGCACACGCGGCCTGAACCACTCAACCCCGCGAGTCAACCAAACCCGGGGCAGTCCCAATAGGTCCGTCGTTCGAAGACGAGTACCTGCAGACCACCCCCCACACTCATGTGGACGCCCTCTTCTAATAGGTTCCGTCAGCCTGCTGGTGCAGGATGGCTCCGGTAGCGGCTGGCGGGTCAGCACTGCACTCTTCGGACCCGTTTGAGGTCTTGCGGCAGACCGTGCGCCCGTTGGTCGTGAGGAGACGGGACGGCTGATGGGATGACGTGCCCCGCCCTCTGGGCTTGGTGAGCACTTGGCTGTTAGATCGCCGGCGTCTTCTCCACGCTGCTGATACGGGCGGGTGTCTGTGTGGGAGGCGAGGATGATCTGGGTAGGCGATGACTGGGCCGAGGACCACCAGGACGTGGAGATCCTTGGCGAGGACGGGCGCCGGCTTGTCCGGGCGCGGTTGCCGGAGGGTCTTGAAGGTGTCGGCCGGTTGCATCGCTGATCGCTGAGCACATGCCGGCGTCGTGGGCGGATCTGGACCCGGCCGAGGCGGCCGGGCGGGTGCGGATCGGGATCGAGACCGACCGTGGCACGTGGGTGCAGGCGCTGGTCGCGGCGGGGTATCAGGTGTATGCGATCAACCCGATGTCGGTGGCGCGGTACCGAGAGCGGCATTCCACTTCTGGTGCGAAGTCCGACGCCGGGGATGCGCACGTGCTGGCGGAAATCGTGCGTCTGGATCATGCCCATCACCGGCAGGTGGCTGGTGACAGCTCTCTTGCGGAAGCGGTGAAGCTGGTGGCGCGGGCGCATCAGAGCCTTGTCTGGGACCGCACCCGGCAGGTGCTGCGGCTGCGCTCGGCGTTGCGGGAGTGCTATCCCGCCGCGTTAGAGGCTTTCGACGACCTGGCCGCCGGTGAGGCCCTCGAGTTGCTGGACCGGGCACCGGATCCGGAGCGGGGTGCTCGCCTGCCGCAGGTCACGATCGTCGCCGCGCTGCGGCGTGCCGGTCGTCGTGATCTCGATGGCAAAGCTACCGCGATCCAGCAGACACTGCGCGCTGAGCAGCTGCGCCAGCCGCGGCCCGTGCAGAACGCCTACGCGGCGATCGTATCCAGCCAGGTCCAGCTGATCAACGTTCTCAACATCGAGATCGCCGAACTCGGTCAGGTGGTGGCCCTCACATTTTGGCCGGCACCGCGACGTTGAGCGTTACTTGAGCCTGCCCGGCCTCGGCCCAGTTCTCGGTGCCCGGATCCTCGGCGAGTTCGGCGACGACCCGCACCGCTAC
Source organism: Micromonospora sp. KC723 (assembly GCF_004348595.1). Taxonomy (GTDB): domain Bacteria; phylum Actinomycetota; class Actinomycetes; order Mycobacteriales; family Micromonosporaceae; genus Micromonospora. The sequence goes on along the minus strand of NZ_SMKD01000182.1, from coordinate 7,648 downwards.
GTCGATGCCAAGGCCCGCCGCAACTACGCCGGCACCTCGCCGATCACTCGGGCGTCCGGCAGCCGCCGTGTCGTACTCGCCCGCTACGCCCGCAACCGCCGTCTCGCCGACGCCGTGCACCAGTGGGCGTTCTGCGCCATGCGCGGCTCACCCGGCGCTCGCGCCTACTACCAGGCCCTCCGCGACCGCGGCACCGGTCACCAGGCCGCCCTGCGCCAGCTCAGCAATCGTCTCGTCGGCATCCTCCACGGCTGCCTCAAGACCGGAACCACCTACGACGAGGCCACCGCCTGGGCCCATCTCCGACCCAGCACTTGACATCGAAGAACCATGGGATGTCTGCCGCCGATCGTGCGCGTCGCCAGCCGGGAGCCATTCACGTCGCGCCGGCTGCCGTGCGGCCCGCTGGCGTCCGCAAGCCAGTTGAAGAAATATGACGCAAGGTGTCAGGATTTGGGTGGAGCATAGGTTCATCGGTCGGCGCCGGTGATAGGCGCGGACCACGGCACAGATAGATACGGAGAGACAAGGACCTCCATGCGCGAAACCCCAGAAGATCTCGAAAATCTCCAAGCCCTCCTTGATGCCTCCCTCGCCGGCTCCACCTCCCACCTCCGCTCGATCATCAACACCGCACGCACACTGAACGCGGAGCAGCTCACCCAGGTCCTCACCGGCATGTGCACCCTCGCTCTGTCGAGCGTGACGGCGAAGGGTGAGCCGCGGATCAGCGGTGTGGACGGGCACTTCCTGCGAGGCAAGTGGCACTTCGGCACGGCGCGCGACGCCGCCAAGGCGCGCCATCTCGCGGCGCGACCCGCCGTCAGCGCCGCACATATGCGCGGTGAGGACCTCGGCGTCTTCACGCACGGCAAGGTGGAGATCCTCAACCCCCAGAACGGCGACCAGGCCACGGACTGGCCGGACGTGCTTGCGTACTTGAGGGACTTCTACGGCGACGACCCCTTCGACTGGGACAACGACGTGGTCTACTACCGGCTGCATCCGCACTGGATGACCGTCTATGCCCCAGACATCGCAAAGCTCACCGCGGCGTCCCAGCCCTGATCCACAGCACGGGCCAACCGATGCGCGTCCGAGACCCGCTTCGTCAGAGGTCTCGTTACCGCCTAGCCAAGGGCGAACCGTTCAAGCCGGCAGGCGGCATGTTCGCTTCGGACAGGCCGATAGCGTCCGCGATGTCCTGGACGAGCTTCAGCTCGTCGGGAACGTCCGTCGGTCACGGCTGGCGACCCGGCCAAGATCCCCGGCGGACGAGTCGATCAAGGTGGTCGAGCAGTTTCACCTCGCTTCGAAACAGCCGCTCACGCTCACCGACACACGCATCGGCGCTCCCAGCACGAGCCCCATGAATCGTGCTGACCTTCGACCATGCCCACCTGGCAGCTCTGCGTCCCATGATCTTGATCTTTCCCGGGCTACCAAGTGGGCCGCCATACGGATGTCTGCCGCCTACCGTGCGCGCCACCCAGCCGGGAGCCGTCATCGATCTGAGACCGGACCGTGGTCGCAGATCGACGCAACGCTGCGATTGTCGGAGCATGCCCGTTCTAGCGCTGACGACGGCGCAGCGGACCACCGCTTCGCTGACCACCGCTTTGCTTGTACTGACGGGATTGACCTCATGCACACCCGAGATCAAAGCCATCACCGGCCTAACGGTGGACGCTGATGGCCGGCCGCTCGCGGTTCTGGCCTGGTGCGCGGACGAGCCGCCGGACGTTGTGCGTCTCCGTGTCGCGGATGACCTGGCCTCGTCCTCCCCGTCCGGCGCACCGACGCCGTCCGCGAACTGGCCGGAATGGCGGTACGAGGTGCAACGCGACGACCTCACCGGCCACCGTTCACCTGATGCGCTTCCCGCCTGCACCAGCCCCTGATCTACGCACAGCAATCCGAATGCGCGGAGTCACCAGGAACAACAGCTTCACCTCCCACTCGGTGATCTTCCGGCTCCCTGAACTGCTCGACCTGAAGCCCGGATCAGTCCTGATCACCACCATCGAGACCAACGAAGAGGTACAGAAGAGCATCTCCCTCGACGAGTTCACGCGCTTGGCACGGAACGCGTGCTGAACTCCGGCAACCGGGCAGCCCTGGCCATACCCCTCGTGGCCATCTGAAGCATCGATCTCTCTACACGAGCGAGACGGTCATGACGTCTGTCTTCCTCAGCCATGATCACATGCACGGATCTGCCGCCGAGCAAGTGCCGGTGGACGGTCGGTCGGTCGGAGGCCCGTCGTACCGCGGCTGCCGTCATCGGAACTCGGCGACGACCTCGACGACGCAGGTCTGTTCGCGGTGTTGCGGCAAGAGCATGTCTGGCATCATGCAGCCATGATGATCGCGGAAAGGGGCCATGCCGCGTAGGCGGCCAGCTCAGGTGCGCGCGAACGCACCGATCCGACTCAGTAAACCGACCCCGCACCTCCACGGCGTGCCGAAGAATCTCGTGCATGCGGTGGGCCGGTGGGAACGCCGGCACCTGTGGCCAGGCGCGGTGACTGAGGCATATGAACGATATCGACGATTCGTCTACCGGCCTGGGCGTCAGATCTATGGGCTTCCTGGTGATCTGTGTCCGTGTTGCGCTGACTACTACGGCTTGTCGAGTGACGACCCCCGCGCCACGCTGCAACAGGCGTTGGACCGCATGCCGAAGGGCAAGGGCAGGGAGCTGCGACACAAGGTCGCTGCTCTCGACGCGCGATTCCTCGCGCGGTCGCTTCCGGACCCTGGGCGCCACCGGGGTGGCCGTGGTGGCGTCGCCAATGTGTGTGGTGACCGCCTCCCTTGAATGGAGCGTCCCGGCGACTCGTAGCGGAACGTTGGCGCCCGCACTATTATGCCGCGAATCATGCGCTACCCGACGGTCACGGCCCGTTTGGGAGGCCGACGCAGGCTCCTGCCGAGTCGAGTGTGCTGTTGCAACAGCGCCGGGACTAGCCGTGCCCTCAGGGTCACCGGGTGGCTGGCCCCGACCGTCCTGCAACGAACCTGCATCTGCGGCTAGACGCCGGTAGCGGCCACAGCTACTGAACACGGCCGTGACCAGGAGGTCCGAAGATCAGCCGCTTCGACGGTTGCCATACTGGCGAGGACTCTGCACCGTGCCGGAACGGCCGTGGGTGCGGCTCGCGGTACCCCCGATGTGGTTGGCGGTGGCCTTGCCCTTGGACCGGCGTGCCGCCCGGTTCTCGAAGGGCTGCGGCTGCTCCTCGGTTCCCGCTTCGGCGTCAGCGGTGGGATCGGCGTCGCTGGTGGCATCGGTCATCGGTGTCTCCTCGTGCTGTTCAGGACTGGGCGATTCGCTGCGGATCTGGAAGCGCGGCCGCCGCGATACGCAGACGGTAGCGCGCAGGCCGACCCGAGTCGGGACCGACTGCCCGGGTAAACCGTCCAGTCACGCCAGAGCCCTCGCCAGGGTGATCCAACCACGGCGCCGTCCGAGCATCCGGATCTAACTGCCGACCGCGCGTTGCGCCGTGTCGGTGACCATCACTTTCGGTGAACCGGTCCTGCTGCCCGCCTGAAGGCTGGCTCCCCGCCCATCTGCCGAACCCGACGATGCTCAGGCATCCGAATCTGCGGGTGGTTGTTCAATCATGGCCGCAGATCGTGTTCTCTAGGCTGACGCCATGTCGGCGGAGCACGAGATGATTGACCTGGGTGACCACGATCCCCAATCGGTGTCCTCGGGCGGAACCGCCCCTGACCGCGTCATGGCCAAGGGGAAGGTGAACGGGCGGCTCGTCGCTACCTTTGTGGTCGGCCTGGTGCTTGGCGGTGTTGCGGTCAGCGAGCTGCGGGATGCGCGAGAGGAACGGCAGCGGAGTACGTCGATCTCACTCGTGGCCTTCGTTGCGTCCGGCGGTAGCGGGGGCGGGGACAGCGGGGGCGTCTATCAGATGGCATGACAACTGGCGGTGGTCAATGCCGGGCCGGCACCGGTCACTGCCAGTGCGGCTACCGGTCAGCTGCCGGGTATCCGGGTCCGGGGCACCGGACAGTCTCGGCTGCTGCGTCCCGGCGGTACCGGCTGGATATGACGCCGACGTGTCCCGAGAGTTGATCAGCCGGGTCACCGACAGCGTCGTGGACGAGATGGAAGCCTGGCGGCAGCGGCCCCTGGACCGGATCTATCCGGTGGTGTTCATCGCCCTGGTGATGAAGATCCGCCAGGGGCAGGTCGCGAACCGGCCCGTCTACGTCGTGGTCGGTATCAGCCTCGACGGGGAACGCGACGTGCTCGGTATGTGGGCCGGCACCGGCGGTGAGGGCGCCAAGCAGTGGGCCGGCTACCTCACTGAACTACGTAACCGGGGTGTCGAGGACGTGTTCATGGTCTGCTCCGACGGCCTCAAGGGCATGACCGACGCGATCGAGCAGGTGTGGCCGCAGGCGGTGCACCAGCAGTGCGTCGTCCACCTCGTGCGGGCATCTCTGCGCTACACCAATCGCAAGGACTGGCAGAAGATCACCCCCGCCCTGCGGGACATCTACACGGCTCCGACCGTCGCCGCGGCGGAGGCCCGGTTCGAGGCGTTCGCCGCCGACTTCGGCCACCAGTACCCGGCCGTGATCCGGCTCTGGCGCCAGTCGTGGCCGCAGTTCGTGCCGTTCCTCGACTACGACCACGAGGTCCGCAAGGTCCTCTACACCACCAACATCATCGAGAGCCTCAACGCCCGGTTCCGGCAGGTTGCCCGCCGGCGCGGGCACTGCCCGACCGAGCAGGCCGCGATGAAGGTCCTCTACCTCGTCGTCCAACAGAGACGCCGGGGCGGCGGGAGCATCACCGGCCGGGTCTACGGTTGGGCCAAGGCCCTCAACGCCCTGATCCTCGCCTACGGCGACCGGATCGCCATCTAACAACCTCGATCACACCACAGGCCCAAACACGGAAATCGACACACCCCCGTGACAGGGGCGGGCCCCGCCGCCGGGGGTGTGGGGGTATCTCACCGCTGTCGCGTGGACACTCACCTCAGCAAGGCGAGGCAGTAGCGGGCCGACCAGCCAGTGGATGCCTCTCCCCCGCTCCACGCCCGTCGAGTAGCCCGCGCGTCAGTCGTGCTCCGGGATGCCGCCCACCCGGTGCGATGCGGCGTGCAGCACCCCGGTCACCAGCCGCTGCACATAACCATCCCGCACCGCATAGAGGGCATGCCGGCCCTCCCGCCGCACCGCCACCAGCCCCGCCAGCCGCAGCTTGCTCAGGTGCTGCGACACCGCCGGCCGCGCCACCCCCAACGCCGCCACCAGCGCGGTCACGTCGTGCTCGCCATCGACGAGCAACCACATCAACCGCAGCCGCGTGCCATCGGCGAGCATCCGCAACATCTCCGTCGCCGCCACCACCTTGCTGTCGTCGAGGAGGCGTTGTTGCAGGTCACTGGCACCTACATGATTGTCGCGTGCATACATGAGCACATATTATCGGCGTGGCACGGTACCGACCCGTCATGCCACCCGGTGACATTGGGAGACGCGGTGAGCGATCACAACCACGACCACGGTCACAGTCATGACCACGACCACGACCACGACCACCCGCACGGCCACGGCGGCCGGCTCGGCACCTGGTGGCACCGGCTGACGCACGCCGTCGTCCCGCACTCGCACGACTCCCGCGCCAAGACCGACGAGGCCTTGGAGTCCTCCCGCGACGGCCTACGCGCCCTGTGGATCTCCCTGGTCGGCCTCGGGATCACCGCTGCCGCCCAGGCGGTCATCGTCGTGCTGTCCGGATCGGTCGCCCTGCTCGGCGACACCCTGCACAACGTCGCCGACGCCCTGACCGCCGTACCCCTCGCAATCGCCTTCCTACTCGGTCGCCGAGCCGCCACCCGCGCCTACACCTACGGCTTCGGCCGCGCCGAGGACCTCGCCGGCTTCGTCATCGTCACCGTCATCGCAGGCTCCGCGGTCGCCGCCGCCTGGACCGCCGTCGACCGGCTGCTCCACCCCGCCGACGTGACCCACCTACCCTGGGTCGCCGCCGCCGGCCTCGTCGGCTTCGTCGGCAACGAACTCGTCGCCCGCTACCGCATCCGCGTCGGCCGCCGGATCGGCTCCGCCGCCATGGTCGCCGACGGCCTGCACGCCCGCACCGACGGCTACACCTCTTTGGCCGTCCTCGCCGCCGCCGGCGGCGCCGCCCTCGGCTGGCGCTGGGCCGATCCAGTCATCGGCCTGGTCATCGCCGTCGCCATCACCTTCGTGCTCAAGGACGCCGCCCGCCAGGTCTACCGGCGGCTCATGGACGCCGTCGACCCCGACCTCGTCGATCAGGCCGAAACCACCCTGCGGGCCGTCGACGGCGTCAAGGACGTGGCCGCGGTACGACTCCGCTGGATCGGACACCGGCTGCACGCCGAAGCCGAGCTGATCGTCGACAGCCACCTCAGCCTCGTCACCGCCCACGAAATCGCTGCCGACGCCGAACACCAACTCACCCACGCCGTACCCCGGCTGACCACCGCGACCGTCCACACCGACCCCGACTGCCACGCCGGCGCCCACCACCACCCCGACCTGTCCCACCACCGCCGGCTGAACCGACGCTGACCTCCACCCCTCGATCCCGCCTGGCGCAGAGCGCCACAGTGGCCCTGACGCAGTACTGCGTCAGGGCCACTGTGTGGAGGCGGACCGAGCCTCGCGACCCGCCCCACCAGCATCGCACGCATGCCAGGCTCCACCGCAATGACACAAGGGCCACCCAAACGGCCAGCGCGGACCGGGCGGGTAGGAGCCGGGCCAGAACCGGTCAGCCTCCACCCCCTCCCGGACAGATGCGCTTCCACGCATATATCGTGGGGATCGCCCATGAACCTCTTTCTGCGGGCTGTCCCCGCGCTGCCCGGCCGTCAACACGATCGACAACAGCTTCTGCCCCTGCTCACAACCCAGATGCAGCTTCGTGGTCAGCCCGCCCCGTGACCGGCCCCACGCATGATCGACGGGCTCGACGTGAACACCACCAGGCGGTTCGGCCTGCAGATCCCCCTTTCACGCGCACCAGCGGCATGCTGGTGCGCCCGGGCCGTCGTCGAGTCGACGGACACGTCCCAGACGATGCGGCCTGCTGCGTCGGCGGTGCTTTGCAGCACGGTCAGGATCCGCGCCCAGGTGCCGTCGCGTTGCCAGCGCCGGAACACCGCATACACCGCTGCCACGATCCGTACTGCGCGGGCACGTCGCGCCACGGCGCCCCGACTCTGATCCGCCACCGGATCCCATCGATGAGCTGCCGTTTCGTCCAGGTCGGCGGACGACCAGGCCGACGTCCGGCAGGCAGCAACGGCTCCAGCACTGCCCACTCCGAGTCGGTCAAGTCGTACCGCCTCGTCACCGCTAGGGTGGTCACGAGGTCTCCGGTGGTCTCCGGTTTTGCTTGGTCGCTAAACCACCTACCGGAGACCTCACCGTATATCGATCACCGCCACACCGTGACTTCCCGGCATTGCCACCGACTTCGATACACGCCCTAGTTGTTCTGCCCATGGACGTTGGTGACAGGGCTGGGATCTTGAAATAGGTGAGGACCTCCGGGTGAGGTGGAGCTTGTCGAAGGTTCCACACCGTCTCGGAGGTCCTCGTGCCACACGCTAACGCACCC
>NZ_SMKD01000181.1 GCF_004348595.1 Micromonospora sp. KC723 | reverse complement strand
GCCCCGCCCACCCGGGGCCGGCGTGCCCGGCACCAGCACCGCGGCGACCGCGGCGTCGGAGAAGAGTGCGTGCGAGACGATCTGCTGGGTGTCCAGCCTGGCCGAGGCCGGCTGGATGTGCAGACTGGTCAGCTCGGCGCAGAGCAGCAGGGCCGGCCGGCCCCGGGCGGTGACGAAGTCACCCGCCGCGCCCAGTCCGGGCAGCGCCGCGTAACAGCCCATGTGGCCCACGAACATCCGCTGCGTGTCCGGCGCCATGCCCAGGTCCCGGGCGAGCAGGATGTCCAGCCCCGGGGTGGCGTAACCCGTGCAGGAGCAGACCACGAACAACCCCACGTCACCCGCGTCGAGGCCGGCGGCGGTCAACGCCCGCCCCACCGCCTCCTTGCCCAGCGGCAGGGCCTCCACCTGGTAGCGCCGCATCCGACGCTCGGTCGGCCAGTCGGAGACGTCCTCCAACAGGGGGTTCACCGCCGCCTGCCGCCGGTCCACGCCGGAGTTGGCGAAGATCCGTTCGGCCAGCGCGCGGGTGGTGCCCGAGAAGTGCCGGGAGAAGAAGCCCTCCCACAACTCGGCCTGCGCGGCGCCCGGCGGTTGCGCCGTACCGAGACCCGCGATCACTGGCACGGCCATGTCCCCACCTCTCGTCCGGTTCTGCCTGCCCGACCTACCAACGAGGCGCCGATCCGTCCCGGTCCGGGTCACCGCCGAGCGCCGCCACGCCGAGCCAGTCGGCGCACACGTCGGAGGTGGCCGGGTGCAGCGAACCACAGCGGGCGTCCCGGTAGAGCCGTTCCAGCGGATGGCCCCGTCGGGTGGCCGACGTGCCCGCCGCCTCCAGCACCGACGCGGCCACCTCGGCCGCCGTCGTACCGGCCAGCAGCTTCGCACGCCACACCCAGCGGTTGGTCTCGGCGTCCCCCGGAGCCTCGTCCACCCGGCGGGCCGCCTCCGCCACGACCAGTCCGGCCGCGGCCACCGCCGCGTCCGCCCGACCGAGCCGGGCCCGCACCGCCGGCAGGCCGGCCAGGCCGCGCGCGTTCAGGTGCTCCGCAGCGGCGTCCAGCGCCGCCCGGGCCACTCCCACGTAGACGGCGGCGTAGCTCGCCACCAACCAGTGCGGCATCAGCTGGGCGACCACCAGGGCCAGCCCCTCCACCCCGCCGAGCAACCGATCGGCCGGCACGGTCACGTCCAGGTGCAGGTCGTGCGAGGCGGTGGCCCGCATGCCGAGCGAGTCCCAGGTCGGCTCGACGGTCAACCCGACCCCGGGCGGCACGAGAAACTGGGAGACCACCGACTGGTCACTGGCGCTGCGGGCGGCCACCAGATAGCCGTCGGCGTGCCCCGCGCCGGAGCAGAAGGTCTTCGCGCCCTTGAGGTGCCAGCCGCCGTCGACCGGCTCGTAGACGGTGCTGAGCTGCGACAGTCGGGCACCCGCGCCGCGCTCACTCATCGCGACCGCGTACCAGGAGCCCTCGGCCGCCGCGCGCAGCAGACGGTCCCGGGCGGCCAGCGCCTCGTCCGGCACGCCCAGCGCCTCGGCCAGTTCCTCGGTGACCGCGCCCAGCGCCCCGGTGACCGAGGCGTGCATGTTGAACACCAACGCGGTCGCGCCGTTGCCCCGGGCCAGTTCGGTGGCGACCGCGGCGTACTCGGCGAACGTCGCACCCGCGCCGCCCAGCCCGCGCGGGACCATCAGGCCGAACAGCCCGGCCTCGCGCAGCTCGGCGAAGTCCTCCACCGGGAACGAGCCGTCCTCGTCGTGCCGGGCCGCCCGCGCGGCGAACCGCGGCGCCAACCGCCGGGCCGCCTCCAGCGCGTGCACAGTCATGTCGTTCCCTTCTGTGGCTCTCTTCTGCCCCCACCCGGCCCGGTCATCCGTGCCGGACGCCGCGCCCCTGGTAGAGCACGGCCGTGGACCATGTCGGCTTGATCCGGGGTTCCCGGTGGAGCCGCCCGCCCGTGCCGCCGCGCAGCCGCCGCAGCAACCAGGCCGCCGTGCCGGACAGACTCGGTCGGATACCGCGTACGCGCAGGTGGACCCCGTGCCGGGCGGCCTCGACAACCAGTTGCCGGGCGTCCACGAACAACTGTGGATCGTGGATGCCCCGGGGGACCGTGGGCAGCCGTTCCCCGATCTCCACCGCGACCAACCGGGCCAGCACGGTGTCGTTGAGGGTGTCCAGCACCAGCAACCCACCGGGACGCAGCAGCCGGCACGCCTCGGCGACCGCCCGCCGCCAGTCCGGTACGTGCTCCAGCAGCTCGCCGGCGGCCACCACGTCGGCGCAACCGTCGGCCAGCGGCACGGCGGTGGCGTCCCCGACCAGCACGGTCACCCCGTGGTCGGCGGCCTGGTCCAGGGCGGAGCGGGTGAGGTCGACCCCGACGTGCCGGTAACCCTTGCCGGCCAGGTGCGGGGCCAACAGCCCGGCCCCGCAGCCCAGGTCGACCAGGAGGGCGCCGGGACGGGACGCGGGCGGCACCAGCGCGGCCCGGGCCCGGGCCAGCCAGTGGAGCATGGCGAACGCGCCGTCCGGTCGCCACCACTCGCCGGCCAGGTCGTCGTACTGACGGGGATCGTTACGGGGCAACAGGCGGGGCGGCGTGGGCACCGGACCGTTCCGCATGGACCGAGCGTGGCACGACTCCCCGGTAACGACCAGACTTCCCTTATGTCGTCGACGGTGTTAGGGCTGGTCAGGGCGAGCCACCCGGAACCGACGGCCGCGGTCACCGCGGTCGCCGGGCTGCTCGCGTGGGGGGTCGGGCACTCCCCCACCGGCCTGGCCCCGGTGGTCGGCACGGTGCTGGCCAGCCAACTCGCGGTGGGCTGGAGCAACGACACGCTGGACGCCGGCCGGGACGCCACGGTGGGACGTACCGACAAACCGGTCGCGGCGGGCCTGGTGCGGCGCCGGACCGTCGCGCTGGCCGCCGGCGTGGCCGCGACCGTCACCCCGCTGCTGGCGCTGGCCACGAACCCGACGGCGGCGCTCTGGGCGACGCTCGGCCTGGTCTCGGCGCTGCTGTACAACCGGCCGTTGAAGTCGACGCCGTTCTCGGTGCTGCCGTACGCGGTCTCCTTCGGGTCCCTGCCCGCCTTCGTGGTGCTGGCGCTGCCCGGGGCGCCGGCCCCACCGGTCTGGCTGGTCGCCGCCGCGGCGCTGCTGGGCGCCGGGGCGCACTTCGCCAACGTGCTGCCGGACCTCGCCGACGACGCCCGCACCGGGGTACGCGGGCTGCCGCACCGGCTCGGTCCGGCCGGCAGCCGGGTGGCCGCCGCCGGGCTGCTGCTCGCCGCGACCGTCGCCCTGGTCGCCGGGCCACCCGGGTCGCCGTCCTGGCTGGGCCTGTCGGCGGTCGCCGCCGCCGTCGTGGTGCCTCCCCTCGGCTGGTACGGCGCACGCGCCGCCGACCGCGCCGGGCGTCGCCCGGTGGCCGCCTTCCGGGCGGTGATGGTGGTGGCTCTGATCGATGTGGTGCTCCTGGTGGCGAGCGGCCGGGTGGTGTGACCGCCGCCCGGCCAGGTGGCGATACCGGGTCCGCGTGCGGCCGTCGATCAGCCCCAACTACGCTGGAGCGCGGTCTGCGCGGGTATGACCACCCCCGCGCCCGGGATACGGCCGGGTGGGGATCGTGACGAGGAGGACCGACGTGACGCGCTCGATCAGGGGTTCCCGGCGGGCGGCCCTGCTGCTGTCCGGCATGGCGGCGGCGACCGCCCTGCTGGTCACCGGTTGCGGTGCCGGCCAGGTGGCCGAGACCGCCAACAAGGAGCCGTCGATCCAGGGCGTCAACATCCAGACTCCGGACAACGACTACAAGGTACGCGGCCTCTACGTGGAGTACCCGGGCATCGAGGGCTACCGGGCCGGCGGGAACGCCCCGGTCAACGCGGTGGTCTACAACGACACCCGGGAGCCGGTCACGGTGACCGTCACCACCGACAGCGCGCGGGAGGTCGTGCTCACCGGCGCGGCCGGCTCGCCGAGCCCGACCGCCCCGGTGTCGCCCGGGTCGTCGCCCTCGGACAGCGCCTCCCCCTCGGGCAGCGCGTCGCCATCCGACAACGCGTCCCCCTCCGGCTCGGCCTCCGCCCGCCCGTCGGAGAGCGCCTCGCCGAGCCCGTCCGCGCCGGCCGGCGAGCGGGCCCGGTTCGAGATCCCGGCCCTGGGCTACCTCCAGTTGACCGTGCAGGGCGGCCGTCACCTCGAACTCGTCGGGCTGAACGAGAAACTGCTCGCCGGCCAGCAGGTCAACCTGACCTTCGACTTCGGCAACGGCAAGACCATCAGCACACCGGCCCCGATCGGCATTCCGCTGACGCCGGCCGCCCCGCCGTCGCCGATCGTGGAGCGCCACGGCGGCTACGAGGGCCAGGAGGAGGGCGGCTCCGGCCACGGCTGATCCTCCGCCCGCGAACTGCCGAAAACACCGCCGGCGTGGTGACCACCACGCCGGCGGTGTTTTCGTCACAGCGGAGGGATAGCGTCCTGGGGTGACCACCTCCCGATCGACATCGGCGCGCGGCGGCGCGGCGGGCACGTCCCGTGGCCGGGCGGCCCGCGAGCCCCGCCCGGCCTACGAGTGCGACGCCTGCGGCCACCAGCCCCCCAAGTGGGTGGGGCGCTGCCCGGAGTGTGGCGAGTGGGGCTCGGTGGTCGAGTGCACGGTCACCGGTCCGGTGGTCTCCGGCCGGGTGGTGAGTTCGCGGATGCCGGCCGAGCCGGCCCGCCCGATCGCCACCATCAGCGCCGCCCCGGCCCGGGCCCGACCCACCGGCGTCAGCGAGCTCGACCGGGTGCTCGGCGGCGGCCTGGTCCCCGGCGCGGTGGTGCTGCTGGCCGGCGAGCCCGGGGTGGGCAAGTCCACCCTGCTGCTCGACGTGGCCCAGCAGTGGGCCACCGGTGCCGGCAGCCCCTCGCTGGTGGTCAGCGGCGAGGAGTCGGTCAGCCAGGTCCGGTTGCGCGCCGAACGGATGGGCACCCTGCACGAGCAGCTCTACCTGGCCGCCGAGAGCGACCTGAGCGCGGTGCTCGGCCACCTCGACGCGGTCAAGCCGGGCCTGCTGGTGCTCGACTCGGTGCAGACCATCTCCACCACCGGCACCGAGGGGGTGCCGGGCGGGGTCACCCAGGTGCGGGCGGTCACCGCCGCCCTGGTCGCGGTCGCCAAGGAGCGCGGCATCGCCACCGTGCTGGTCGGACACGTCACCAAGGACGGTCAGGTCGCCGGTCCCCGGGTGCTGGAGCACCTGGTCGACGTGGTGCTGCACTTCGAGGGCGACAAGCACTCGTCCCTGCGGATGGTGCGGGGCGTCAAGAACCGCTTCGGCGCGGCCGACGAGGTCGGCTGCTTCGAGATGCACGAGGGTGGCATCAGCAGCCTCGCCGACCCGTCCGGGCTCTTCCTCACCCGCTACTCCGAGCCGGTGCCCGGCACCTGTGTGACGGTGGCGATGGAGGGGCGGCGGGCCCTGGTCACCGAGGTGCAGGCGCTGATCGGCGCGACGGTCGCCGGGTCTCCCCGGCGGACGGTCTCCGGCCTGGACGGCGCGCGGCTGGCCATGGTGCTCGCGGTGCTCCAGCGCCGCACCGAGCGGCTCACCCTGCACGACCGGGAGGTCTTCGCCGCCACCGTCGGCGGTATCCGGGTGGTCGAGCCGGCCGCCGACCTGGCCGTCGCCCTGGCGGTGGCGTCCGGCGGGCTGAACCTGGCCATCGCACCGCACCTGGTGGCGATCGGTGAGGTTGGCTTGACCGGCGAGGTGCGTCGGGTCGGGGCGGTCCCCCGCCGGCTGGCCGAGGCGGCCCGCCTCGGTTTCCGGGTGGCGCTCGTGCCGCCCGGCTGCGGGCCCGGCAGCACCGGCGTCACCCCGGAGAACATACGGGTGACGGAGGTCACGGACGTCCGATCCGCGCTCCAGGCTGTCGCCCGCGCATCCGCCGAGTGACCGACGGTGGCCACCGCCGCGGGGCCGACCCGGCTATCGCGAACAAACCCTGGCAGGCCCGACAAGCCGGAGGAACCCGACGCTGTGACACATCACAGTAACCACGACAGCACCCACCGCAGGGCAGTCCGTAGACTGTGCGCGTGCCGATCGACCGCGACACCACCAAGCCTGCCGGCGCGCCACCCCACGCCCGCGCCGGTGCCGTGGGCTCGCCCACCCGTCCGATCAGCGTGAGCGTCACCGGTGGGACCGGCAGCGCCGGTGACCCGCTGCGGGCAAACCTGGCCCTGATGGCACCCGGCACGGCGCTGCGGGACGGGCTGGAGCGAATCCTGCGCGGCCGGACCGGCGCGCTGATCGTGCTCGGCTACGACAAGGTCGTCGAGCAGATCTGCACCGGTGGCTTCCCGCTGGACGTCGAGTTCTCCGCCACCCGTGTCCGCGAGCTGTGCAAGATGGACGGCGCGGTGGTGCTCTCCAGCGACGGCACCCGGATCGTCCGCGCGGCGGTGCACCTGATGCCCGACCCGTCGATCCCCACCGAGGAGTCCGGCACCCGGCACCGCACCGCGGAGCGGGTGGCCCGGCAGACCGGCTACCCGGTCATCTCGGTGAGCCAGTCGATGCGGATCATCAGCCTCTACGTCAACGGCCAGCGGCACGTCCTGGACGACTCGGCGGCGATCCTCTCCCGCGCCAACCAGGCCCTGGCCACCCTGGAGCGCTACAAGCTGCGCCTGGACGAGGTCTCCGGCACCCTCTCGGCGCTGGAGATCGAGGATCTGGTCACCGTACGGGACGCGGTGGCCGTGGTGCAGCGCCTGGAGATGGTCCGCCGGATCGCCGACGAGATCGCCGGGTACGTGGTGGAGCTGGGCACCGACGGCCGGCTGCTCGCCCTCCAACTCGACGAGCTGATGGCCGGCGTCGACGCGGACCGCACCCTCGTCATCCGCGACTACCTCCCCGCCGGCCGCAAGTCCCGCACCCTGGACGAGGCGCTGGTCGAGCTGGACCTGCTCGGCGCCACCGAGCTGATCGACCTGGTGGCGGTGGCCAAGGCGATCGGCTATCCGGCCGCCTCCGACGCCCTGGACGCGGCGGTCAGCCCGCGCGGCTTCCGGCTGCTGGCCAAGGTGCCGCGTCTGCCCGTCGCGATCGTCGACCGGCTGGTCATGCACTTCGGCAGTCTCCAGCGGCTGCTCGGCGCCACCGTGGAGGATCTCCAGGCCGTCGAGGGCGTCGGCGACGCCCGGGCCCGGGGGGTACGGGAAGGGCTGTCCCGGCTCGCCGAGGCGTCCATCCTGGAGCGGTACGTCTGACCGCTCCCGGTCAGTTGGCGGCGATGGTGAGCTTCACCGGCTCGCTGAGCTTGGTGCCGACCCGGGCGAAGACCTGGTAGGCCCCGGGCGGTGGTGTCGGGCCGGCCGCCACCCCACCGGCGCACTTGGTGGCGTCCCGGCCGTTCCAGGTGAGCTGGTACATCCGCTCGAAGCCGGGGGTGAACGACTGCACGTCCGAGCCCTTGCCGGTGCCGCAGGTGTCCGACGACCAGACCGTCTCCGCGCCGGACTTGATGAACAACTCCTGGCGGTCGGCGCCGACGTCGCGGCTGCACGTGCGCTGGGACGTGTTCTTGACCCGCAGTTGCAGGTCGACCAACGCCCCGGGCTGGACGACGGAGGGCGACGCCACCGGCGTCACCGTGATCTCGGTGTCGGTGCAGGTGCCCTCGTCAGTGCCGGTGCCGGTGCCGGTGCCACTGCCGGTGCCGGTGCCCCCGACCGGCGCGACCGGCGGATCGACGGGCGCACCCGAGGTGCCCGGACCGCCCGGCGAGTCCGGCCCGGCCGACGGGAACGCGGAATCCGGGGTCGGCGACGCGCCTGTCGCCGACGGCGCGCCGGCCGGCGACGACGGCGTGGAATTCGCCCCCGGTGTCTTCGCCGCGTCCTCCGACCCGTTGCACGAATACAGCACGACGATGAGGAAGAGGAGCGCAGCTCCGAGTACGACGGCACGACGCCGCCAGTACACGGCGGATGGCAGGGGACCGACCGTCAGACGCATGATGCCTCCACCGTAGCGGCGCACCGGGTGGGGAACCGCCGCGACGCGCCGGACCGCGTCGTTCTCACCGGATCGACATTCCACTCACGACGGAGCGGCACCGCTCACAGATAGACTTTCCGCTGGTAGACGGCGTGCGCGCCGGCCACCCGGTCCAGGAAGAGCTGACCCGCGCAGTGATCGATCTCGTGCTGCAGGGCACGCGCCTCGAAGCCGTCGGTGACCAGCCGGACCGACTTGCCGGTGCCGGGCAACTCCCCCTCCACGACCAGTCGGCTGGCCCGCTTCACGTCACCGGTCAGGTCCGGCACGGACATGCAGCCCTCCCGGCCCGCCTTCCACCGGGTCGCCTCCACCACCCGCGCGTTGCAGAGCACGAAGATGCCGTGCACGGTCACCGCCTTCGGATGCCCGGTGACGTCCACCGCGAACACCTGGACGCCCACCCCGACCTGCGGGGCCGCCAGCCCCACGCAGCCGGGCGACACCCGCATGGTGGCGATCAGGTCCGCGGCGAGCCGGACGGTCTCCTCGGCGGTGGGGTCCACCGCGACGCCGGGACGGCTCAGCACCGGGTTCGGCGCGGTGACCACCGGGCGCACCGCGCCCGGCGGGGCGAGCGCGTCCGGGCACCAGTCGCCGAGGCCGGCGTACTCCTCGCTCACAGCAGATCCGGGTCGGCGGGCCGCAGGGAAACCTCGACGCCCAGGTCGGCCGCGGTCACGGCGAGCCGGCGGGCCAGCGCGTCGGCGACACCCGGCGGCAGGTCCACCTCGGCCACCACCACGTAGAGCGACCCGGTGAGCCGGGTGCTCAGGTCCGTGACGTTGCCGCCGGCCTCGGCGAGCACCCGGGTCATCGCCGCCACGATGCCCATCCGGTCCGCGCCGTGCACCGCCATCACGTACGGCTCACCGGCCGGCACCTTCTCGCCGTCGGGGCTGACCGCCCGTACGGTCGCCAGCAGCTGGCCGTCGGCGGCCAGCGACGCCAGGGCGGCCTCCACCTCGGCGGCGGCCGGACCGACGCAGATCAGGGTCATCGCGAAGTGACCCCGCAGCCGGGTCATGGTGGAGTCGGTGAGGTTCGCGCCGAGCCGGGCGAGCACCTCGGCGACGTCCCGCCCGATCGGGTGCCAGATCAGCACCTCGGCGTCGTCGGCCGCCACGACCGGCGTGCCGTCGATGGTGCGCAGCGCGCCGTCGGCGTACCCGCACGGCACCCCGTCGACCAGCCAGATCAGCCGCCGCCCGAGCGTGCCGACCAGCG
>NZ_SMKD01000180.1 GCF_004348595.1 Micromonospora sp. KC723 | reverse complement strand
GGCCCGGCCGGCTCCGGCCGGTCGTCGGGGTGCGGCGGGCCGGGGGCGGTGGCCGCGGCGATGATCTCGTTGCGCAGCGCCAGGTAGCTGGAGTCGGCCCGGGTCCTCGGCCGGATCACCGAGAAATGGTCGCCGTCGACCACGCCGCCGGCCCGGAACAGCCCGTTGGCGTTGATCGGCGGGACGATATTGTCTGTTATACCCGCGTAGGCGGCGATGTGCAGCGGCCATTCGTTGGGGCCGTACGCGTGTGCGTTCAAGATGCCCCGGTCCAACGCCCGGTGGGTTTCGATGATCGTTTCCTGAAGCGGGCGCAATTCCCGTTCCTGAGGATTGCGCCACGGTAGCGCCAGGCGGCGCAGCGAGCGGGCGAACTCCGCTCCGGAATTGGGGCAGGCGAACATGACCACCCGCCGGATCGGCGCCAGTTCGTACCCGGCTGCGCGGGCCAGGGTCCGGGCCAGGAACCGTTGGATCACCAGACCGCCCTGGCTGTGCGAGACCAGCGTGATGGCGGTCGCCGAGTCGACCTCGTCGCGCAGGTAGGTGCGTAGCCGGTCCGCGATGTCGTTGAGGTGCGGGATCCGGCGGTCGGGACGGAGCCGGACGATCCGGGAGTCGTACTGGAAGAAGTGGGTCCGCAGCGGAGGCAGGTCCGGGTCGCCGGCCAGCAGGGCGGCCATCGGCTCCCAGGCTCGTGGGGAGGAGAACAGCCCGTGGACGAAGACGACGTCGACGGCGGCCACCCGGCCTCACCTCCCGCGCGGCTCGACGGCCGGAGGCGTCGCGCCGGGCGGGTGCCCGACGTCGGTCTCCACCGGGGCGGCGACCGGCTCATCCTCCCCGCCGGGTGGTCTGGTGGCCGCGACCACGTCGACCACCACGCGGGTGAGCAGGGTGGCCAGCGCCAGGAGCGCGCAGCCCGTCAGGACCGCGCGCGGCGCCTCACCGGGCGGCACGGCCCCGGCCAGCACCAGCAGCGCCAGGGCGGTGCCGGTCATGATGGTGGCGACGATGAACAACGAGTACGCGCGCACCCGCGGCCGGGTCCAGAAGAGAACGCCGTCCGGGTCCGTCCGGCGGGGTCGACGGTTCTGTGCGGTGAGGCGATCAAGAAATCGGGATTCCCAGATCAGCGCGAGCATGAGTACCGGGAGAACCTGTGCGGCCGTGGCGTAGAAGTCGGGGAACACCGTGACACCCTTCCCGGCGTTGTCGGAAGTCGTATCATCCAGCCGATCGCCATCGGCAAGGATCGCACGAATGGACATCACCGGATAGGCGTCCGTCGTGACGTCGATGGTTATGCCGGGGCATCTGCACCACGGCGGACAACCGCCGTCGGCAGCGCCTGGACGAGTTCCTCACCGAACGCCATTAGCAACGGTCACCGCGGAAATGCCGGTCGAGTGCCGGCGCGGACGGTTTCCGGGCCGTGCGGCAGGATCACCCTCGGTGAACCGGGTGGGCGGCGGCGGAGGAGAAGACCGAGGGCGCCGTCGGTGTCGGCGGCTGGTGTTCAGGGCAGGGCGCGGAGGAAACGCTCGGCGATCGGGACGGCGCTCGACGTGCTCGACCCGCCCTGCTCGACGAAGACCGCGAACGCCACGTCACCCCGCCAGCCGACGAACCAGGCATGCGTGTGCTCGGGGTTGTCGTCGTACTCGGCGGTGCCGGTCTTTCCGTGCACCGGAGCGCCCGGCACGTCCGCGAGGGCCTTGGCGGTGCCGGCGGTCACCACCTCGCGCATCATCGCCCTCAGGGGCTCCACCGACTCGGCCTTCAGTTGCGGTCCGGGCCCGGCCGGTTTCGCCGGCGCGGGGTCGAGCACCAGCTTCGGCTGCTCGAACCGGCCCCGAGCCACCGCGGCGGTGGCGCCGGCCATGGCCAGCGGGCTGACCAGAGTCGTGCCCTGACCGATCGCGGCGGCGGCCTGTTCGGTGGCGCCGCCGTCGGCGGAGACCCTGCCGGTGAAGACGTCCACCCCGAGGTCCCACTGCCCCTCCAGGCCCAGCGTGCGGCCGGTGACGGCGAGGCCGTCCGGGCCCAACCTCGGCGCGAGCGCGGTGAAGGCGGTGTTGCAGGACTTCGCGAAGTCGGTCCGGAACGGCACCGGGCCGAGGGCGAAGTTGTCGGAGTTCTTGAACGAGCGGCCGTCGACGACGAAGGTCTTCGGGCAGTCCACCGTGGTGCCGGCGGTGACCGCGCCCCGGTCCAGCAGGCCGAGGGCGCTGACCATCTTGAAGGTGGAGCCGGGCGGCACCTGGGCGGTGAGGGCCAGGTTCTCGCCGGCCGCGCCGGGACCGTTGGCGGCGGCGAGCACCACGCCGTCGCTGATCCGGACGGCGACCAGCGCCGAACGGCGCCTCTCGCCCCGCAGCGCGCCGTCGGCCGCGTTCTGGGTGGCGACGTCGAGGGTGGTGCGTAGCGGCTGCCCGGCAGCCGGCTCGTGCCGGTGCACCTCGATGCCGGGCAGCGGCCGGCCGTCCGGTCCGTTCCGGGCGATCAGCACGGCCACCCCCGGCACACCGCGCAGCCGGTCGTCGTACCGGCCCTGGAGGCCGCCGTGGCCCACCCGGTCCCCCCGGGCGTACTTCTCGGGGTGCCTGGCGAGGTCGTCGGCGTGCGCCTCGTCCACCGAGCCGAGCAGTGCCCGGGCGAACTCCCGGGTCGGGGCGAGGTCCCGCTGCTCCGTGGCGAACGTCGTGCCGGGCAGACCGTGGATGCGTGACCTGATCTGCCGGTACGCCTCGTCCCGCAACGTCACCACCTCGACGAACGCCTCCGGATCCGCGTCCCTGAGCCGGCGGGGCAGGTCGGAGACGTCGACCGGTGGCGTGATCGCCGGCCGGACCGACCGGAACGCGGCGTCGAGCCCCTTCGCCAGGGCGGCGGGATCGTCCACCTCACCGGGCTGCACCCCGACCCGGACCACCGGGCGGGGCGTCACGATCGGCTGCCCGGCCGCGTCGAGGACGGCGGCGCGGGTGGGCCCTTCCCGGCGCAGGGTCAGCCGGTCGCCCTTCTCGAGCCGTTCGTGGACGAGCTGCGGCTCCCAGATGAGCTGCCACTGGTCGCCCCGCCCCTGGCGCAGCCGCACCGGGCGGTCGTACGCCCAGGTGGTTCCACCCGGCAGCGACCACTCCACCCGGACCGGCACGGTGGCGATGTCCTTGGTGACCGTCGGCTCGCCGTTGCGGCGCAGGGTGGGCGGGGTGGCCGCCAACTCCCCGCAGAGCGTCTTGAGCTCCTCGGCGACCTCCTCGGCGGGCAGTCGGGCGCCGGTCGGGTCACGGAAGCCGACCGCGTCGAGGTCGCCCGAGCGCCAGCCGGCCAGGAACGCGTCCACGCTCCGCTCCGGCCCGTCACCGTCGGAACAGCCGACGAGCGCACCGGCGGCCAGCACGGTGGCGGCCAGCGCGGCGAACGCCCGGCGGGCCGGGGTGCGCAACCGGCGGTACGGGTACGACAGGCTCATGAAGCCTTACACCTCCGTGGTCTCGACGCCGCCCGCAGGCTAGTACGGTCCACCCTCCCGTACCGCCCCGCACGTCCGCACGCTGGGTGAAGACGCCTCGACAGAGGTGTGATGAACATCGCCAGTCGGGGTACTCGGCGACCGGCCGACCACGGATCTGCAACAGGCGAAAGGACGACAGTCCCGAACCGGACGTCCGGCCGGTGGTCCGCCGACGTACGGACAGAACGGCAGGCCTAGGCTGGGCGGCAGAGTGACCCACAACGCGGTGGGTCGAGGGGAGTGGCACCGATGGACCGGCGTCCGGCGATCAAACCGGGACCCGACCTCCGGCAGGCTGACACCGGCCGGGACGACAGCTTCGATTCGGCGACCGACGGGGACGGTTTCGGCCGGCTCGACACAGGAGCGACCGGGATGACCGGTGCGAGTATCGACACCCTCTACGACCTGGGTCTGCCCCCCGAGGCGCTCGGCGAGGACGGGGAGGACACCGAACTCGACGAGCCGGTACCCAACGCGGAGCGCCTGGTGGCCCAGGCGGTGGTGTTGGCCGGTGACGACCACGACGCGGCGACCCTGGTCAGCCGGTTCTGGCGGTTCGCCCCGGACGAGGAGCTGATCGGGTTCACCGCCGAGGAGATGCTGGAGGCGGCTCGGGCGCACCGGGAACTGGCCCAGCAGCGGGTGCCGGGCGAGCTGAAGCTGCGTATCCACTCACCCGGCGCCGAGCAGCACCACACGGTCATCGAGATCGTCACCGACGACATGCCGTTCCTGGTCGACTCGGTGACGGCGCTGCTGAACTCCTACCACCTGGACGTGCACCTGCTGGTGCACCCGCTGGTCGTGGTCCGCCGCGAACCGTTGGGCCGGCTGACCGAGGTCTCCGCCGACGTCGAGCCGGACGACGCGATCGCCGGTGACCTGGTGGAAAGCTGGATGCGGATCGAGATTGACCCGGTCCGCGACCCGGAGGAGCGGGAGAAGCTCCGCCGCGAGCTGCAACGGGTGCTCACCGACGTGCGCGAGGCCGTCGAGGACTGGCCGAAGATGCGCCAGCGGGCCCTGGCCCTGGCCGACGAGCTGGCCGCGGCGCGGACCTCGGACAACCGCCCACCGGTGCCGGAGAAGGACATCACCGACTCGGTGGAGCTGCTGCGCTGGCTGGCCCACGACCACTTCACCTTCCTCGGGTACCGCGAGTACCGGCTGGTGGACAGCGGGGACGGCGGCCAGGCGCTGGAGGCGGTGCTCGGCACCGGCCTGGGCATCCTGCGGTCGGACTCGCCGGAGGCCCGGTCGCTGTCCTCGATGACTCCCGAAGCGCACGAGAAGGTGCTGGAGAAGCGCCTACTGATCATCACCAAGGCGAACTCGCGGGCCACCGTGCACCGCTCGGCGTACCTGGACTACGTCGGCTTCAAGATCTTCAACGACGCCGGCGAGGTGGTCGGTGAGCGGCGCTTCCTGGGCCTGTTCTCCACCGCCGCGTACCGGACCAGCGTGCAGGAGCTGCCGGTGGTCCGGCGCAAGGTCGCCGAGGTGCTGGACCGCTCCGGACTGAGCCTGCGCAGCCACTCCGGCAAGGACCTGCTGCAGATCCTGGAGACGTACCCGCGCGACGAGCTGTTCCAGATCAAGACCGACGACCTGTACCACGCGGTGATCGGCGTGCTGCGGATGGCCGGCCGCCGACAGCTGCGCGTCTTCCTGCGCCGGGACGCGTACGGGCGGTTCATCTCCTGCCTGATCTACCTGCCCCGGGACCGGTTCACCACCCAGAACCGGCTGCGCATGCAGGACATCCTGCTGCGCGAGCTGAACGGCGTCGGGGTGGACTACACCACCCGGGTCACCGAGTCGATGCTGGCCCGGGTGCACTTCATCGTCCGGACCGACCCGGCCAACCCGCCCGGCGACATCGACGCGGACCTGCTCGCCGAGGAACTGGCTGACGCGACCCGACTGTGGGACGACGACTACCGGCTGGTGCTGGAGCGCAAGCTCGGCGACGAGCAGGCCAAGCACCTGTTCGCCCGGTACGCCGACGCCTTCCCCGAGGGTTACAAGGACGGGCACACCCCGTACGAGGCGATGAAGGACCTGGCCAAGCTGGAACTGCTGGAGGAACCCGGCCAGCTGGAGATGCACCTGTTCCGCAAGCAGCTCGCCCCGCGGGCGGGCGGCGACCGGGGCGCGGACGTCGACGACACCATGGACGTCCGGTTCAAGGTCTACCGGTACGGCGAGCCGATGATGCTCTCCGCCGTGCTGCCGGTGCTGCACTCCCTCGGTGTCAAGGTGGTCGACGAGCACCCGTACGAGGTGGACCGGATCGACGGTCGGGTCTTCCTGTACGACTTCGGCCTGCGCCTGCCCGAGGGGCACCAGGAGCTGGCCGAGGTGCGCCCGCACGTGGAGAACGCCTTCGCCGCGGCCTGGCGAGGCGAGGCCGAGGTGGACGGCTTCAACGAGCTGGTGCTGCGCGGCGGCCTCACCTGGCGGCAGGTGGTGGTGCTGCGGGCGTACGCGAAGTACCTGCGCCAGGCCGGCACGGTCTTCTCACAGGAGTACATGGAGCAGACCTTCATCGCGTACCCGCGGATCGCGGCGCTGCTGGTGGAGCTCTTCGAGGTGCGGTTCGCCCCGGGGACGGCGACCGCCGAGCAGCGCCGGGAGCGCAGCAGCGGGCTGGTCACCGCGATTGGCGAGGCGCTGGACGAGGTGGCCAGCCTCGACCAGGACCGGATCCTGCGGTCGTACCTGACCCTGGTCCAGGCCACCCTGCGGACCAGCTTCTACCAGAGGCGCGCCGACGGGCGGCCGAAGTCGTACGTCGCGTTCAAGCTGGACCCGCAGGCGGTTCCGGAGCTGCCGGCGCCGCGGCCGAAGTTCGAGATCTTCGTCTACTCGCCCCGGTTCGAGGGCGTGCACCTGCGCTTCGGGCCGGTCGCCCGGGGCGGCCTGCGCTGGTCCGACCGGCGGGAGGACTTCCGCACCGAGGTGCTCGGCCTGGTCAAGGCGCAGATGGTGAAGAACGCCGTGATCGTGCCGGTGGGCGCCAAGGGCGGCTTCGTGCTGAAGCAGAAGCCGGGCGACCGGGACGAGGCGGTCGCCTGCTACAAGGAGTTCGTCGGCGCGATGCTCGACGTCACCGACAACATCGTCGCCGGGGAGATCGTGCCCCCGACGGACGTGGTCCGGCACGACGGCGACGACCCGTACCTGGTGGTGGCGGCCGACAAGGGCACCGCGACCTTCTCCGACATCGCCAACGAGATCTCGGCGGCGCACCAGTTCTGGCTCGGCGACGCGTTCGCCTCCGGCGGTTCCGCCGGGTACGACCACAAGAAGATGGGCATCACCGCCCGGGGCGCCTGGGAGTCGGTCAAGCGGCACTTCCGGGAACTGGGGCACGACACCCAGACCCAGGACTTCACCGTGGTCGGCGTCGGCGACATGTCCGGCGACGTGTTCGGCAACGGGATGCTGCTGTCGAGGCACATCCGGCTGGTGGCCGCCTTCGACCACCGGCACATCTTCCTGGACCCCGATCCGGACGCCGCCACCTCCTGGGAGGAACGCAAGCGGTTGTTCGACATGCCCCGGTCGTCCTGGGAGGACTACGACCCGAAGCTGATCTCCGCCGGCGGCGGGGTGTACCCGCGTACCGCCAAGTCCGTGCCGATCTCGCCGCAGGTCCGGGCGGTGCTCGACCTCGACGACGACGTGACGCACCTGTCGCCCCAGGAGTTGATGAAGGCGATCCTCACCGCGCCGGTCGACCTGTTCTGGAACGGCGGCATCGGCACCTACGTGAAGGCGTCGAGCCAGACCAACGCCGAGGTGGGCGACAAGTCCAACGACGCGATCCGGGTGGACGGCAGGAGCCTGCGCTGCCGGGTGGTCGGTGAGGGCGGCAACCTGGGCTGCACCCAGCTCGGCCGGATCGAGTACGCCCTGGCTGGCGGCCGGATCTACACAGACTTCATCGACAACGCGGCCGGGGTGGACTGCTCCGACCACGAGGTGAACATCAAGATCCTGCTGAACACGGCGGTCGCCGACGGGGTGCTCGACATCGCCGAGCGGGACGAGTTGCTCGCCGAGATGACCGACGAGGTCGCCGAGCTGGTGCTGCGGGACAACTACGACCAGGCGCGGGCGATCAACAACGCCCAGGCCCAGGCGAGTTCGCTCTTGCCGGTGCACCGTCGGATGCTCAGCGAGCTGGAGCGGGCGGGCCAGCTCGACCGGGCGCTGGAGGCGCTGCCGCCGGACGAGGAGCTGGCGGTGCGCGCCGAGTCCGGGCTGACCGCGCCGGAGTTCGCGGTGCTGCTGGCGTACGTCAAGATCGTCCTGGAGCGGGAGATCCTGGCCGAGGGGCTCGCGGACGAGGAGTGGACGACCGACGTCCTGGTCAACTACTTCCCCACGCCGATGCGGCAGCGGTTCGCCGACCGGATGGCCCGGCACCGGCTGCGCCGCGACATCGTGACCACGGTGCTGGTCAACGAGGCGATCAACCGCGGCGGCATCTCGTTCGTCTTCCGCGTGGTGGAGGAGACGGCCGCCTCGCCGGCGGACGTGATCCGGGCGTACGTGGTCGTGCGCGACGTGTTCGGACTGCGGGAACTGTGGGACGCGGTCGAGGCGCTGGACAACAGGATCTCGCCGGAGTTGCAGACCAGCGTCTACCTGGACACCCGGCGACTGCTCGACCGCGCCGTGCGCTGGCTGGTCACCAACCGGCGCTCGCCGATCGACGTGCCGGCGGAGATCGACCGGCTGCGCTCCGGGGTGGCCCGCCTCCTGCCGGACCTGGAGACCCGCTTCCACGGCGGCGAGCGCGAGTCGCTGGCCGCGCACATCGACACGATGACCGCACGCGGGCTGCCGCGGGAACTGGCCGAGCAGGCCACCCGGTTGATGTACAGCTTCGGACTGCTGGACGTGGTGGAGACCGCCGCCGCCAGCGGACGGGACGTCGACGAGGTGGCCTCGGTCTACTTCGTCCTGTCCGACCTGTTCCGGGTGGACTCCCTGCTGTCCAAGATCTCCCTGCTGCCCCGGGAGGACCGCTGGCAGACCCTGGCCCGGATGGCGCTGCGTTACGACCTGTACGCCGCGCTCGCCGCGCTCACCGCCGAGGTGCTCGACTCCACCCCGGACAGCCTGTCCGGGCAGGACCGGGTGCGCGAGTGGGAGCAGTCGAACGCCACCTCCATCCACCGTGCCCGCCGGGCGATGGGGGAGTTCGACGAGTCGCGGGCCGACCTGGCCGCCCTCTCGGTGCTGCTGCGCCAGATCCGCACCCTGGTGCGGACCTCCGCCGCGGCCTGAGGCGTCCGTCGACGCGCCTCCGGTGTTCCTGCCGGAGGCGCGTCGTCAGGACGTCATCCTGGCGAGGACGATGACGTTGTCGGTGTAGCCGCCGGTGTTCTGGTCGTACACCCCACCGCAGGTCACCACCCGCAGCGCCGGGACGTCGCTCGGGCCGTAGACCAGCTCGCTGGGGAAGGCGTTCTTCGGGTACGCCCGGACCTCGTCGACGGTGAAGGTGGCCCGCGTGCCGTCGGCCCTGGACACCGTGATGGTGTCGCCCTTCGTCAACGAGCCGAGCGAGAAGAAGACGGCGGGGCCGAGTTTCGCCGAGTCGACGTGCCCGACGATCACCGCGTTGCCGGCCTCGCCGGGGCTGACGCCGGGGGAGTACCAGCCGGCGCGGTGGGCCTGCTCCAGGGGAGGCACCTGGACGGTCCCGTCGGGGTTGGTGCCGAGTGTCATGACCTCCGCCTCGACCCCGATGCGGGGGATCGAGATGACGGTGGGGG
>NZ_SMKD01000017.1 GCF_004348595.1 Micromonospora sp. KC723 | reverse complement strand
CCCTTCCACCACCCCACCCCCGGATTGATCATGAAGTTGACCGCCTTGCGGATCTCCAGGACGGCCACCAACTTCGTGGTCAGCAGCGAGAGCGCGGGCAAGAAGCAGGCGGGTTGCGGGGGTTCCCAGGGGCCGAGGAGATCGCGGGGCTCGCGGATCCGGCGTTCGCGATGCCCGCGCGGCGGCGCGAGACGGTGCGGGCGCTCGCCCGGGCGGTGGCCGCCGGGGAGCTCGTGCTCGACCCGGGCGGGGACCGCCAGGAGACGGTACGCCGGCTGCTCACGGTCCCCGGGATCGGCGCCTGGACCGCCGGGTACGTGGCCATGCGCGCCCTCGGCGACCCGGACGTCCTGCTCGCCACCGACCTCGCGGCACGCCGGGGCGCCGCCACTCTCGGCCTGCCCGACGCCCCCTCGACCCTGGACACCCACTCGCACCGCTGGCGCCCCTGGCGCTCGTACGCGGTGATCCGACTCTGGAGAGCAGCATGATCATCGACAGCACCGTCATCGGCACCCCGATCGGCCCGCTCAGCGTGCTGGCCGGCCCCGACGGGGCGGTACGCGCCGCCGGCTTCACGCCGGACCCGGCGGTCCTGCTTCCCCTCGTCCACCCGCCCCTGCGCGGCGATCTCCGCCCGCGCGCCGACCTCGGGCCGGTCAGCCGGGCCGTCGCGTCCTACCTGGACGGCGAACTCACCGCCATCGACGTGGTGCCGGTGCATCAGCACACCGGCGGCGCGTTCATGGCGCACGCCTGGCAGGTGCTGCGCGAGGTGGCGGCGGGAGAGCCGGTGACGTACACCGGTTTCGCCGCCCGGGCCGGCCGGCCGGCGGCGGTCCGCGCGGCCGCCGCCGCCTGCGCCCGCAACGCCGCCGCCCTCTTCGTCCCCTGTCACCGGGTGCTGCGCACCGACGGCACGCTCGGCGGCTACCGCTGGGGGCTGGACGTCAAGACATGGCTCCTCGGCCACGAGCGGCACTCTGACGGCAAGCCGACACCGGCGACGCTCCCGATTGACGCTACCGTCGGGTAGTGCCTGCGCTGCGCGACGGCGACCCCGCCCGACGGGTCGACGCCGGTCCGCGCCCCCTGCGCAACCTCTGGCGGCTACGCCGCTACCTGCGCCCGTACGCGGGCCAGTTCTGCTGGTTGCTGTTCGCGAGCCTGGCCGCCACCGCGGCCAGCCTGGCGGTGCCGCTGCTCACCCAGCGGGTGGTCGACGGGCCGGTCGCCGACCGTGACGCGGCCGGCCTGCTCCGCCTCGGCGGCCTGGCCCTGCTGCTCGGGCTCACCGAGGCGGTGCTGATCTTCATCCGCCGGTGGACGCAGTCCTCCTCCTCGGTCGGCATGGAGGCGGCGATCCGCGCCGACGTCTACGCCCACCTGCAACGCCTCCCGGTCGACTTCCACGACCGGTGGCAGTCCGGCCAGTTGCTCTCCCGGGTCACCAGCGACCTGTCGGTGATCCGCCGGTTCCTCTCCTTCGGGCTGCTCTTCCTGGTGCTCAACCTGGTCACCTACCTGGCCGTGGTGGTGCTGCTGGTACGGCTGCACGCGCCGCTGGGCCTGCTGGTGGCCGCCAGCGCGGCACCGCTGTTCCTGATCAGTCGCCGGTTCGCCCGGCACTACCACGCGGCGTCCCGGCGGATGCAGGACCAGCAGGGCGACGTGGCCACCCTGGTCGAGGAGACCGCGCAGGGGCTGCGCACCGTGAAGGCGTACGGGCGGGGACCGGAGCTGGCCGACCGGTTCGCCGGCCGGGCGCGGGCGCTGCACGACACCGGCGTCGGCAAGGCACGGCTGCTGGCCCGCACCTCCGCGCTGTTCGACCTGGTGCCCAACCTGACCCTCGGCGTGGTGCTGGTGTGCGGGGCGGCGCTGGTCGCCGGAGGCACGCTCACCGTCGGCGAACTGATCGCCTTCGTCAGCCTCCAGCTCATGCTGATCTGGCCGGTGCAGTCGCTCGGCTGGATCATCGCCAACGGTCAGGAGGCCGCCACCGCCGCCGACCGGATCCACGAGGTGCTGGACACCCCACCCTCGATCGTGGACGCCCCGCACGCGGTCACGCTGGCCCGGGACAGGGTCCGTGGCCGGCTACGGTTCGAGGGCGTGACGTTCCGCTACCCCGGCGCCGGCACGCCTGTGCTGCGGGAGATCGACCTGACCGTCGAGCCGGGCGAGACGCTGGCCCTGGTCGGCGTGACCGGCGCCGGCAAGAGCACCCTGCTCTCCCTCGTCCCCCGGCTGCACGAGGTGACCGGCGGCCGGATCACCCTGGACGGGCACGACCTGCGCGACCTGCGGCTGTCCGCACTGCGCCGGCTGGTCGGGACGGCGTTCGAGGAACCCACCCTCTTCTCCATGTCGGTGTGGGAGAACCTCACCCTGGGCCGGCCGGACGCCGGCCAGGACGAGGTCCGGGCGGCGCTCGCGCTGGCCCAGGCCGACTTCGCGTACGAGCTGCCGTGGGGGCTGGCCACCCGGGTCGGCGAGCAGGGGCTGTCGCTCTCCGGCGGGCAGCGTCAGCGGCTGGCGCTGGCCCGGGCGGTGCTGGGCCGGCCGGCGCTGCTCGTCCTGGACGACCCGCTCTCCGCGCTGGACGTGCACACCGAGGCGCTGGTCGAGGCGGCCCTGAAACAGGTGCTGCGGGACAGCACCGCGCTGCTGGTGGTGCACCGGCCGTCCACGGTCGCGCTCGCCGACCGGGTCGCGCTGCTCGACGGCGGGCGGATCACCGCGATCGGCCGCCACTCGGAGCTGCTGGCCACGGTCCCGGCGTACCGGGCGGTGCTCTGCGCCGAACCGGCGAGCCGGGACGGTCTGGTGCGATCGTGACCGGCCAGGTGCCCGAACCACGCGCGGACGGCGCCGGCGCGTCGCACTGGCGGGGCCGGGCCACCGACCCGGACGCCGACCGCAGCCGCGCCGAGGACACCGCGCCGGAGGCGGTGGCCCGGCTGCGCGCCCGCAGCCGGGCGCTGCTGCGTGACCTGCTGCGCCCGCACCGTGCCCGGCTGGGGCTGGCCACCGTGCTGCTGCTGGCCCAGAACGCCGCCGCGATGGCCGGGCCGTACCTGGTGATGCTCGGCATCGACCGGGCCGTGGCGCCGCTGCGGGCCGGCGACCCGGGCCCGCTGGCCGCCGTCGCCGGAGCCTTCGCCGTCGCGGCCGGTACCGAGTACGCGGCCCGGCGCGGCTTCCTCACCCTCTCCGCCCGGATCGGCCAGGCCGTCCTGCTCGACCTGCGCCAGCGGGTGTACGGCCACTTCCTCCGCCTCTGTGTCGGCTTCCACGAGCGTTACACCTCCGGCCGGGTGGTCTCCCGCCTCACCAGCGACCTGGACTCGATCGCCGAACTGGTCGACGGCGGCATCGACAGCCTGGTGACGGCCACGTTGACCGTGGTGTCGGTAGCCGCCGTCCTGCTCTGGCTGGACCTGCCGCTGGCGGCGGTTGCCCTGCTGGCGTTCCCGCTCCTGTTCGCGTTGTCCCGCTGGTTCGCCCGCGCCTCGACCAGCGCGTGGCGGCGCAGCCGGGACGCGGCGGCGCTGGTGATCGTCCACTTCGTGGAGTCGCTGCGCGGCATCCGGGCCGTGCAGGCGTTCCGCCGGGAACCGCGCAACCAGCAGATCTTCGACGGGTTGAACGACGAGTACCGGCGGGCCAACCTGCACGGGTTCCGGCTCATCGCCACCTACTCCCCGGGGATCAAGGTGATCGGCAACGGCACCCTGGCGGTGGTGCTCGGCTACGGCGGCTGGCGGGTCCTCGGCGGCGGCACGGAGGTGGGCGTGCTCGCGGCGTTCCTGCTCTACCTGCGCCGCTTCTTCGAGCCGATGCAGGAGCTGAGCCAGTTCTACAACACGCTCCAGTCCGCCACGGCGGCGCTGGAGAAGCTGGCCGGGGTACTGGACGAGGCTCCCGGCGTGCCGGAGCCGGCTCGGCCGACACCGCTGCCACCCGGGCCGGAGCGCGGCGCGGTGCGGTTCCGGTCGGTCTCCTTCGGTTACCGCCCGCAGGCTCCCATCCTGACCGGCCTGGACCTTCGGGTGCCGGCCGGGCAGACGGTCGCGTTGATCGGGCCGACCGGCGCCGGCAAGTCCACCATCGCCAAGCTACTGGCCCGCTTCCACGACCCGGCCACCGGCACGGTGGAGTTGGACGGCGTCGACCTGCGCGACCTGGCCGACACCGAGCTGCGCCGGGCGGTGGTGCTGGTCACCCAGGAAAACCACCTGTTCAGTGGCACGGTGGCGGAGAACATCCGGTTCGGCCGGCCCACCGCCGACGACGCGGCGGTGGAGGCCGCCGCGCGGGCGATCGGCGCCGACGACTTCATCACCGCCCTCCCCGACGGGTACGCCACCGACGTGCACCGGCGCGGTGGCCGGCTCTCCGCCGGGCAGCGGCAACTCGTCGCGTTCGCCCGGGCCTTCCTGGCCGACCCGCGGGTGCTGATCCTCGACGAGGCGACGTCGTCACTGGACGTGCCGACCGAGCGACTGGTGCAGCGGGCGCTCGGCACGGTGCTGCGCGACCGTACCGCGCTGGTCATCGCGCACCGACTCTCCACGGTGGAGATCGCCGACCGGGTGTTGGTCCTCGACGGCGGTCGGATCGTGGAGGACGGCCCACCGGCCCGGCTGGCCGCCGCCGGTGGCCGGTACGCGGCCCTGCACGAGCACTGGCGGACCTCCCTGATCTGAGCGCCCCCGCCGGCCGCGGCCCGGCTGGCCTCCCGCCTGGGGCCAAACGGAGTGTCCGGTCTCACGGACGGCACGGCGTGCGGCAGCCGGTGGCCGTTCCGCGGGTCGGGTCAATCATGGAGGCGGCAGACGGCACCGGCTGCCTAGGATCGACGGATGACCGACACGGCGAGAACGGCCCGCGCCGGTGTCCCCGACCGTCCCACCCTGGACGGCATCGAGGACACCTGGGCGCGCCGCTGGCAGGAGGACGGCACCTACGCGTTCGATCGGACGAGGGCGCACGTACCGACGGACACCCCGGGCCGGAGCGGTCGCCGCAGCGACGTGTTCTCCATCGACACCCCGCCGCCGACCGTGTCGGGCGAGCTGCACATGGGGCACGTCTTCTCGTACACACACACCGACACGGTGGCCCGCTTCCAGCGGATGCGCGGCAAGGCGGTCTTCTACCCGATGGGGTGGGACGACAACGGTCTGCCCACCGAGCGACGGGTGCAGAACGTGTACGCGGTGCGCTGCGACCCGGCCCTGCCGTACGACCCGGCCTGGCAGCCGCCGGCCACCCCGGTCACCGAACGGCAGCGCAGACAGCCGACCTCGATCTCCCGGCGCAACTTCGTCGAGCTGTGCGAACGGTTGACCGCCGAGGACGAGCAGGTCTTCGAGGCGCTGTGGCGGCGACTCGGGCTGTCGGTGGACTGGTCGCTGACGTACACCACGATCGGGCGGGCCGCCCGGACGGCCAGCCAGCGGGCGTTCCTGCGGAACCTGGCCCGGGGTGAGGCGTACCAGGCGGAGGCGCCGACCCTGTGGGACGTCGGCTTCGCCACCGCGGTGGCCCAGGCGGAGCTGGAGGACCGGGAGCGGCCGGGGGCGTACCACCGGCTGCGGTTCACCGGGCCGGACGGGCGCGAGGTGCTGATCGACACCACCCGGCCGGAGCTGCTGCCGGCGTGCGTCGCGCTGGTCTGCCACCCCGACGACGAGCGGTACACGGACCTGGTGGGCAGGCTCGTGCGTACCCCGGTCTTCGGGGTCGAGGTGCCGGTGCGCGCGCACCCGCTGGCGGACCCGGCCAAGGGCACCGGCATCGCGATGGTCTGCACGTTCGGCGACCTGACCGACGTGACCTGGTGGCGGGAGCTGGACCTGGCGACCCGGGTGGTGGTCGGCCGGGACGGCCGGCTGCTGCCGGAGCCGCCCGCCGGCGTGCCTGCCGGCCCCTACGCGGCGTTGGCCGGGCAGACGGTCAACGGCGCCCGGTCCACCGTGGTCGGGATGCTGGCCGACGCCGGCGACCTGGTCGGCGAGCCACGCCCGATCACCCACCCGGTGAAGTTCTACGAGCGGGGCGACCGGCCGCTGGAGATCGTGTCGACCCGACAGTGGTATCTGCGCAACGGCGGCCGGGACGCCCGCCTGCGGGAGGGGCTGCTGGCCCGCGGCGGCGAACTGCGCTGGGTGCCGGAGCACATGAAGCACCGGTACGACCACTGGGTGGGTGGGCTGACCGGTGACTGGCTGGTCAGCCGGCAGCGCTTCTTCGGGGTGCCGGTGCCGGTGTGGTACCGGCTCGACGACGTTGGCGAGCCGGACTTCACCCACCCTCTCACACCCGACGAGTCGATGCTGCCGGTCGACCCGTCCGGCGAGCCGCCGCCCGGGTACGACGAGTCGCAGCGCGGGGTGCCGGGGGGCTTCGTCGGCGACCCGGACGTGTTGGACACCTGGGCCACCTCGTCGCTGACCCCACAGATCGTCGGCGGCTGGGAGTCCGACCCGGACCTGTTCGGCCAGGTGTTCCCGATGGACCTGCGCCCCCAGGGCCAGGAGATCATCCGGACCTGGTTGTTCTCCACCGTGGTCCGCTCCCATCTGGAACACGGCGTGCTGCCCTGGCGGACGGCGGTGCTCTCCGGCTGGATCCTCGACCCCGACCGCAAGAAGATGTCGAAGTCCAAGGGGAACGTGGTCACCCCGATGGCGCTGCTCGAGCAGCACGGCTCCGACGCGGTGCGCTACTGGGCGGCCAACGGCCGGCCGGGCATGGACCTCGCCTTCGACACCGCCCAGATCAAGGTGGGCCGGCGGCTCGCCACGAAACTGCTCAACGCCTCGAAGTTCGCCCTCGGGCTGGGCGCCGCCGACGCGTTGCGCACCCCGGCCACCGCACCGCTGGACACCGCCCTGCTGGCCGAACTCTCCACGGTTGTCACGGCGGCGACGACGGCCTTCGACGCCTACGACCACACGGCGGCGTTGCAGGCGACCGAGGCGTTCTTCTGGCGGTTCTGCGACGACTACATCGAGCTGGTCAAGGAGCGCGCCTACGGCAGCGGGCCGGGGGCCGACTCGGCCCGGTCGGCGCTGGCGACCGCGCTGTCGGTGCAGCTACGCCTCTTCGCCCCGGTGCTGCCGTACGTCACCGAGGAGGTGTGGTCCTGGTGGCGGTACGGCTCGGTGCACCGCGCGACCTGGCCCACCACGTACGAGGTGGGCCAGGTCGTCACCGGCACCGGCGACCCGGCGCTGCTGCGGTTGGCGGCGAACGCGCTGGGTCAGGTGCGTCGGGCCAAGTCGGAACGGAAGCTGTCGATGAGGGCGGAGGTGCCGCTGGCCGAGGCGCTCGGCCCGGCGGCCCTGCTGGAGCAGCTCACCCTGGTCGCCGACGACGTCCGGGCCGCCGGTCACATCGACAAACTCGACCTGCTTCCCGACCGCACCCCGGAGCTGGTCGTAGCCTGCGCCTTCTGACCACCCGGTCGGGCGTACCGGTGGTCAGCTCGTCTCGCCGGCCACGCTGAACGAGCGGAGCCGGTCGATCGCCAGGATCGTGAGACCGACCGCGACCAGGGTGGTCAGCACGGCGGCGACGGGCACCGAGACCGCTGCGGTGAGCAGGTCGGTGGGGGCGAGCCGGTCGGCGAGGGTGATCACCCACTGTTGCACCGACAGCACGCGGGTGCCACTGACGAACCGGCCCAGCAGCCCCTCCCAGATCAGCACGTAGACCAGCCCGAGCAGCACCGGCCGCCGGGTGACCAGGCTCAACGCCAGGAACAACGCCGAGTACGCCAGCGCGCCCAGCGCCGAGGCGGCGGCGAGCGCCACGCCGAGGCGTACCGAGTCGGCGAGCACCCCCGCGACGACGATCGGCACCGCGACGGTGACCGCGCTGACCCCGGTGGCGACGGCCAGCTTCGGCAGCACGATCTGCCAGCGGGGCAGCGGCTTGGTCAGCACGTGTACCACCGTGCCGTCGTCGATCTCGGCGCCCAGCACGCCGGTGCCGACCACCAGCGCCACCACCGGCAGCACCACGGCCAGGCCGAGGCCCACCAGCACCGGCGGCCCCCACTCCCGCGGGTCCACGCCCAACGAAGTGCAGAGGACCGCGAGGGCCACCAGCACCGCGGGCAGCGGCAGCAGCATCAGGAACCGGCGGCGGCCGAACAGGCCCCGCGCGGTGATCCAGGTAACGGTCGACACCGCTCAACCCTCCAGCAGGTAGGAGAAGACGCTCTCCAGGGACTCGTCCTCGGGCAGCAGCTGCCGGACCCGGACGCCGTGGGCCAACGCGATCTTCGGCAGGGCACGGGTGAACGCGCCGTAGTCACCGGCCTTGACGGTCAACCCCGTGCGGTCCAGTTCGACGCCGGTGACCGAGGGCTCGGCCATCAGCGCGACGGCCAGTGCCCGGTCGTCGGTGGAGCGGACCGTGAACACGTGCGGCCGGTTGGTCATCAGCCGACGGATGGTGCGGAAGTCGCCGGAGGCGGCGAGCCGCCCGGCCACCATCACCTGCACCGTGCCGGAGACCTGCTCGACCTCCTCCAGGATGTGCGAGCTGAACAGGATGGTCCGGCCGGCGTCACCGAGGGAGTGCAGCAACGTCATCATGTGCAGCCGCTGGCGCGGGTCCATGCCGTTGAACGGCTCGTCGAGCAGCAGCACCTGCGGGTCGTGCACCAGCGCGGCGGCGACCCGCGCGCGCTGCCGCATGCCCTTGGAGTACGTGCCGATCCGGCGGTCCTGCGCGTCCTCCAACTCGACCAGGGCGATCGCCCGGCGGGCCGCCGCCGCCGGATCCGGCAGCCGGTGCAGCTTCGCGCTGGCCAGCACGAACTCGTACGCGGTGAGGAAGGTGTGCACCGCCTCCCGCTCGCTGACCAACCCGAGCCGCCGGTACACCGGCGGGTTGCGCCAGGTCGGCTCCCCGTCCAGGGTCACCGTCCCCCTGGACGGGGCCAGGAAGCCGGCCATCATGTGCAGCAGGGTCGTCTTCCCCGCCCCGTTCGGGCCGAGCAGACCGGTCACGCCCGGCCCGAGCCGCATGCTGACGTCGTTGACGGCCACCACGTTGCCGTACCAGCGGGACACGCCGGTGAGGGCCAGGGTGCTGGTGGTGACGGCCGGGGCGGGGGCCTCGGCGCTGAGCGTGGTCATCGGGCGGCCACCTTCCGGTATCGCAGCAGCAGCAGGGCAACACAGGCGGCGACCAGCAGCACCGCGCCGAGGGCGTACACCGGGCCGAAGCCGCCGATCATCTGGTCGGCCGCCCCGGCGGGCGCCAGCCGGTCGCCCAGGGTGAACAGGCCGACCCCCTGCACCAGGGTGGACGGTGAGGCGAGCATGGCCAGTTCGTTGACGGTGCGGGAGGGCAGGATGGAGAGCACGCCGACGATCGGGGTGGTCATCAGGAAGACCGCCACGACGCCGCCGGCGGCGAACGCCCGCTTGCCGGTGAGCGAGGCGACCAGCAGCCCGACCGAGGCGAAGACGACCGCCCACAGACCGGCGTAGAGCAGCGCCGGCAGCAGGTCGAACGCCTCGTCGCGCACCCCGGCGAGCCCGTCGCCGGTGGCGAAGGCGGCACCGAGGAACATCACCAGCTGCGGCCCGCCGAGCAGCAGCCAGAGCCCGGCCACCAACGCCAGCAGCTTGGCCAGCGCGTAGTCGCCGCGCGGCAGCGGACGGGAGAAGTACAGCGGCAGTACCCCGCTGCGCAGGTCACGGGAGACCAGCTCGGGGGCGGCGACCGCGGCGAAGAAGATGACCAGCCAGCTCATCGCGTCGGCGAACTGGGCGTACGTCATCACCACCTCGCCGGTCTGGCTGCGTATCGCGGTGATCCCGGCCGCCACCAGGGTGACGATGCCGATCACGAGCCACGGGAAGATCTTCGCCTTGGCGCTGCGGCCCAGACCGAAGATGGTGCGCAGGCCGTGCAGCCAGAGCCCCCCGAAGACGTGCCGGCGGCCCAGCCGGGGGCCGGTGTAGCGCTGGTAGCCGATGTCGTGGATGACTCCGGTCGGCTCAGACATGGGTGGGCTCCCTCAGGGCGAACAGCTCGGCCACCCGGTGCCGGCGCTGGTCCAGCCGGTGCAGCGGCAGGTCCAACTCGGCGACCGCGCCGAGGATCAGGTCGTAGGTGGCCTCGTCGGTGAGCGGGACGAGCAGCGTCGGGCCGTCCCGGGTCACCGGCAGGTCGAGCGCGGCGAGCCGGCTGGCCAGGCTGTCCGTACCCTCGCTGACCTCGACGGCGAGCACGTCGGTGGCGGAGGTCATCGCGGCGATCGGGCCGGCGCGCAGCAGCCGGCCGCCGTCGATGGCGACCAGCGTGTCGCAGATCCGCTCCACCTCGCCGAGCAGATGTGAGCAGACCAGCACCGAGATGCCGAACTCGGTGCCGATGCGGTGCACCAGCGCGAGCATGTCGTCGCGACCGGCCGGGTCGAGGCCGTTGGTCGGCTCGTCGAGCAGCAGCAGGTCGGGGTCGTGGACCAGGGCCTGGGCCAGCTTCACCCGCTGCTTCATGCCGGTGGAGTAGCCGCCGACGGCACGGTGCCGCTCCTCGTGCAGGCCGACGTGTCGCAGCGCCTCGGAGGCCCGCTCGCGGGCGGCCGTGCGTGGCAGACCACTCATCCGCCCCAGGTGGGTGACGAGCTCGGCGGCGGAGAGATCGGGTGGGAGCGCGTCGTGCTCGGGCATGTAACCGACCCGGGCGCGCACCGCGGCCGGGTCGGTGGTCGGATCGAGGCCGAGCACGCGGACCCGTCCGCCGCTCGGAGCGAGCAGGCCCAGCAAGATCTTGATCAGGGTGGATTTGCCGGCGCCGTTCGCGCCGACCAGCCCGATGATTCCCGGCTCGACCGCGACGGTCAGGTCGGACAGCGCGGTGACCCGGCCCCCGTACGTCTTGGTAAGCGACTCGGTCGCGATCAGTGTCACGACCGTCAGCCTAGGAAGCGGACCCCCCGGCGGGTATCAGGAATCGCCCGGGGTCGCCCCTGATACCCGGCGGGGACGGCGGTAAGGATCTCGTAAGCCGCTGGTGTGGTGACTCGCGGGCCGGTCGGCCCGAGACTGGACGGCATGGTCCGTCTGTCGCGTACCCCGCTGACCTGGTTCGTCGTCTCCGTCCTCGTGGTCGCAACGGCCTTCGGGCTGTACTGGTTCCAGCCGTGGAAGCTGGCGACCGACACCCGGGTCGACGAACGGCTGTCGGGGGTGGTCGAGCCGGCGACCGTGGGGCCGGCCGCCACCGGCCCCACCGCGGCGCCCACAGCCGACGCTCCGGTTGTCCCGGCGGGTCCGGTGCTGGTCAGTCGCGGACAGTTCGTCACCCACGAGCACGACACGTCGGGCACCGCCCGGGTGGTCCGCGCCGACGACGGCAGCCACCGGTTGGAACTGGTCGGGCTGTCCACCTCCAACGGGCCGGACCTGCGGGTCTGGCTCAGTGACCAGCCGGTGCGCACCGGCCGGGCCGGCTGGGACGTCTTCGACGACGGCCGCTGGGTCGAGCTGGGTCGGCTGAAGGGCAACCGCGGCGACCAGGTGTACGGCATCCCCGCCGGGACGGACCTGGCTGGGCTGACCAGCGTCTCGATCTGGTGCAAGCGATTCTCGGTCTCCTTCGGCGCCGCCCCGCTGACCCCGGTGGGCTGATCGGCGCCACCCTCATCGGCGGGAGTGGAGTGGCGCTCTCGACCGATCGCCGGTCGGCTGCGAAACTGTGTGCCGGCCAGGTCAGTGAGTGAGGGGTACGGATGAGCAACGGGTGGGTGCTGCCCGACGAGGTGCTTCGGGACGCTCCGGCGTACACGCCGCGCCCGGGTGAACTGGCCGACCTGGAGTTGTTGCTGACCGGGGCGTACGCCCCGCTGGCCGGCTTCATGACCCGGGCCGACCTGGCCTCCCTGCAACGGCGGGGCCGGCTCGCCGACGGCACGTCCTGGCCGGTGCCGGTGACCCTCCAGGTGCCGGCGGCGCTCGCCGCCGGGCTCGACCCGACCGACCCCGGCCGCCGCACCCTGGTGCTCAGCGACGGCGAGGGCGCACCGGTGGCGGCGTTGGAGGTCGTCGACGTCTGGACGGCCCGGGAGGGCGTGGCCGGCGTGGGTGGCCCGGTCCGCCGGCTCGGCGACGGCGGGCACGGCCCGTTCCAGCGGCTGCGCCGCACCCCGGAGGAGGTCCGTGCCCTGCTGCCCCCGGGCCGGGTGCTCGGGGTGATCGCCGACCGGCCGTTGCACCGGCCGCAGTTGGCGCAGATCGCCCACGCCGCGCGCACGTTGGGCGCGCACCTGCTGGTGATGATTCCGGTGGGTGAGGACGGCCATGGTGGCCTGCCCTCGGAGGCGCTGGTCCGCGCGATCTTCGCCGCCCGTGACCGGATGCCCCCGGCGACCCTGGTCGCGGTGCCGGTGCCGCGCCGCCGCGACGAGATCAGGGACGCGTTGCTGCGGGCCCGGATCTCCGCCGCGTACGGGGTGACCCACCTGCTCTCCACCGGCGAGTCGTTCTCCGGACCGGGGTTGCGGGTGCTGGTTCCCCGCGAGCTGGCCTACGACAACCGGGACGGACAGTGGCGCTGGCGGGAGGACATCCCGCCCCGCAACCGGCGGCTGGCGCTCAGCCAGGCGGAGATCGACGACCTGCTGGACCGGGGCTTCCCGTTGCCCGAGTGGCACACCCCGCCGGCGGTGGCCAAGGAGCTGAGCCGGGCCCGGCCGCCGCGCCGGCACCGGGGTCTGGTGGTCTTCCTGACCGGCTTGTCCGGTTCGGGGAAGTCGACCATCGCGCGGGGCTTGGCGGATCTGCTCCGCGAGCAGGGCGACCGGACGGTGACCCTGCTCGACGGGGACGTCGTGCGCCGGGAACTGTCGGCCGGGTTGGGCTTCAGCAAGACCGACCGGGACGCCAACGTGCGCCGGATCGGCTGGGTTGCCTCCGAGATCGCCAAGCACCGGGGGGTCGGTATCTGCTGTCCCATCGCCCCGTACGCGCAGGCGCGGGCGACCGCCCGCGAGATGGCGCTCGCGGCGGGGGCGGGTTTCGTGCTGGTCCATGTGGCCACCCCGCTGGAGGTCTGCGAGCAGCGGGACCGCAAGGGTCTGTACGCCCGCGCCCGCGCCGGTCTGCTCACCGGGATGACCGGCGTCGACGACCCGTACGAGGAGCCGACCGACGCCGATCTGGTGATCGACACCACCCACCTCACGGTGGAGGAGGCGGTGCGGGCGGTGATGCATCTGCTCACCGAGACCGGCTGGGTGGAACCCCGGCTCCAGTCCGCCTGATTACCCCGCAGTTCTCCTTCCGCCGCTGCCAGCTGCGCGCTAGTGTTCGTTCTTGTTGGAACGCGTTCGAGCGCGTGAGGTGCCCGGGAGCTGGAGGTGCGACGGATGCTGGCGCGACAACGACAGGCGGCCATCCTCGACCGGGTCCACGCCACCGGCGGGGTACGGGTCAGCGAGCTGGCCGCCGAGTTCGGCGTCTCCGACATGACCATCCGGCGCGACCTGGACACCCTGCACGAGCAGGGCCTGCTCGCCAAGGTGCACGGCGGCGCCACCGTCGCCGGCCCCGGCTCCACCGACGAACCCGGCTTCCACGCCAAGTCCGTCCGGCAGCTCGCCGAGAAGGCCGCCATCGCCGCCCGGGCCGTGGAACTGGTCCGCCCCGGCGCCGCCGTCGCGCTCTCCGCCGGCACCACCACCGCCGAACTGGCCCGACGTCTCGTCGAGGTGCCCGGCCTGACCGTGGTGACCAACTCGCTGCCGGTGGCCGAGATCCTGCACACCGGTGGGCGACCCGACCAGACCGTGGTGCTCACCGGAGGGGTGCGCACCCCCTCCGACGCGCTCGTCGGGCCGCTGGCCGTGGACGCGATCCGCTCACTGCACCTGGACGTGCTCTTCCTCGGCGTGCACGGGATCAGCGAACGGGCCGGCTTCACCACCCCGAACCTGATGGAGGCGGAGACCGACCGGGCCCTGGTCGCCGCCGCCGACCGGCTGGTCGTACTGGCCGACCACACCAAGTGGGAAACCGTGGGCATCTCTTCGATCGTCGGTCTGGCCGCCGCCGACGTGCTGGTCACCGACGACCAGTTGACAGCCGAGGCGCGCCGGGTACTCGACGAGAAGGTGGGTGAGCTGGTGGTCGTGACGAGCACGGGCCGGACAGTGGCGGAGGAGTCGCGGTGAAGCGTACGGCGATCGAGCTGGCGGACGGCCGCGAGCTGATCTACTTCGACGAGCGGGACGACGCGGTCCGCGACCAGCCCGACCGGCGAGACCTGCCGCCACCGCCGTCGGCCTCCCAACTGCGGTACGACCCGCTCACCGACGAGTGGGTGGCGGTGGCGGTGCACCGGCAGACCCGGATCTTCCTGCCGCCGGCCGACCAGTGCCCGCTCTGCCCCTCTCGGGGCGACCGGCTCAGCGAGATCCCCGCCCCCGACTACGACGTGGCGGTCTTCGAGAACCGTTTCCCGTCGCTCAGCCAGCGGATCGCCGAGGAGCCCGCGGAGATCACCCCGTTCACCCCGGTACGCCCCGGCCAGGGCCGCTGCGAGGTGGTCTGCTTCACCGACGACCACAACGCCTCCTTCGCCAGCCTGCCGCCGGGCCGGGTCCGCACCGTGCTGGACGCGCTCGCCGACCGGACCGTGGCGCTGAGCGAACTGCCCGGGGTGGAGCAGGTGTTCTGCTTCGAGAACCGGGGCGTGGAGATCGGTGTGACCCTGCACCACCCGCACGGGCAGATCTACGCGTACCCGTTCGTCACCCCGCGCACCCGGTCGATGCTGTCCGCCGCCCGCCGGCACGCCGAACGCACCGGCGGCGGCAACCTCTACGCCGACGTGCTCGCCGCCGAACGCGCCGCCGGGGACCGGATCGTCGTCGCCAACGAGCACTGGACGGCGTACGTCCCGGCAGCCGCCCGCTGGCCGTTCGAGGTGCACGTGGCGCCGCACCGGCCGGTGCCGGACATCCCGGCGCTCGACGACGCCGAACGAGCCGCGTTCGGCCCGCTCTACCTGGATCTGCTGCGCCGCTTCGACACCCTGTTCGACACGCCCATGCCGTACATCGCGGCCTGGCACCAGGCGCCCGTGCGGGTGGACCGGGAGCTGGGGCACCTGCACCTACAGTTGTTCAGCATCCGGCGGGCGAAGGACAAGCTGAAGTACCTGGCCGGCTCGGAGTCCGGCATGGGCGTCTTCATCAACGACATCGCGCCCGAGCGGGCCGCCGAACTGCTCCGCGCCGCCTGACCCGAAGCGGAATCCGGGGCGGGCCCAGAACGACAGGGCGCGGGGGGCCCGGGACAGGGCCCCCCGCAGGGAAGGGACGGCTGGCTGCGCACGACAGCCGGGAAGGCTGGCTGATCGGCACGCGTGCCGCGAGGCGACCTCGGTCAACCTTCCGTGGACGCGACTGGCACCACGTCCACCCCGTTCAACGACCCGTCCATGCACCGGTGACGCACCCGCCGTCCGGGTACGACGGAGCCCGCCGGCCTGGGCGGCCGGCGGGCTCGGTCGATGCGGCGGGAATCAGGCGCCGAGCTTGCGCGCCAGGTTCTCGTCGAGCGCGTTCATGAACTCGTCGGTGGTCAGCCACGGGGCGTCGCGCGAGATGAGCAGCGCGAGGTCCTTGGTCATCTGGCCGCCCTC
The DNA here is from genome assembly GCF_004348595.1 of Micromonospora sp. KC723. GTDB lineage: Bacteria > Actinomycetota > Actinomycetes > Mycobacteriales > Micromonosporaceae > Micromonospora. Next base: position 46,667 of record NZ_SMKD01000017.1, on the reverse strand, counting down.
GACGGTTTCGATGATGACCTGCTCCAGCGTGTTGGCGAACTCGGTGACCGCCGGGGTGCCGTCCAGCTTGCCCCGGTGGGCCAGGCCCCGGGTCCAGGCGTAGATCGAGGCGATCGGGTTGGTCGAGGTCTTCTCGCCCTTCTGGTACTGCCGGTAGTGCCGGGTGACGGTGCCGTGCGCGGCCTCGGCCTCGACGGTGCGGCCGTCGGGGGTCATCAGCACCGAGGTCATCAGGCCGAGCGAGCCGAAGCCCTGCGCGACGGTGTCGGACTGCACGTCACCGTCGTAGTTCTTGCAAGCCCAGACGAAGCCGCCCTCCCACTTGAGCGCGGCGGCGACCATGTCGTCGATGAGCCGGTGCTCGTAGCTGATGCCGGCGGCCTCGAACTCCGACTTGAACTCGTTCTCGAACACCTCGGCGAAGATGTCCTTGAACCGGCCGTCGTACGCCTTGAGGATGGTGTTCTTGGTCGACAGGTAGACCGGGTAACCGCGGTCCAGGCCGTAGCGCATGGAGGCGCGGGCGAAGTCGCGGATCGACTCGTCGAAGTTGTACATGCCCATGGCGACGCCGCCGCCCGGGAAGTTGGCGACCTCCATCTCCATCGGCGCGCCGCCGTCGGCCGGCTGGTAGGTGATGGTCACCGTGCCCGGGCCGGGCACGACGAAGTCGGTGGCCTTGTACTGGTCACCGTGGGCGTGCCGGCCGATGATGATCGGCTTGGTCCAGCCGGGGACCAGCCGCGGCACGTTGGACATGATGATCGGCTCGCGGAAGACGACGCCGCCGAGGATGTTGCGGATGGTGCCGTTCGGCGACCGCCACATCTTCTTCAGGCCGAACTCCTCGACCCGGGCCTCGTCCGGGGTGATGGTCGCGCACTTGACGCCGACGCCGTGCTGCTTGATGGCGTTGGCGGCGTCGACGGTGACCTGGTCGTCGGTCTCGTCGCGGTACTGGATCGACAGGTCGTAGTAGTGCAGGTCGACGTCGAGGTAGGGCAGGATCAGCTGCTCCCGGATCTGCTTCCAGATGATCCGGGTCATCTCGTCGCCGTCGAGCTCCACGACCGGGTTGTTTACCTTGATCTTCGCCATCGGCCGGCGCTCCTCTCGGGGGACACGTGCTCAAGCAGTACGAGCGTACTGGAAACGGGCCGGCAACCCACAGCCGCCCTCGGCTGGTGGGAAAACCGGGCGACCGGCACCGGAGATCGCTGGCATCATCGGCCGATGCCAGCGAGCCGCACCCTCGGGTCTATCACGGTCACCGCGCTCACCGACGGCGAGGGGCCGTTCTTCCAACCCCGCACCGAGGCCTTCCCCGACGCCACCGAGACGCACTGGCGCGAGGCGGACCGGCGCGACCCCACCTCGGTCACCGCCGACGGCCGCTGGTGGCTGCCGTTCCGTAGTTTCGCGCTACGCGACGGCGACGGACCGGTCACACTGGTCGACGCCGGCATCGGACCGGCCGACTCCCCCGCCGCGAGCTGGACGCCGGTGCCGGGGCGGCTCCCCGCCGACCTGGCCGCCGCCGGCATCGAGCCCGCCGACGTCGGCACCGTGGTCCTCACCCACCTGCACAGCGACCACATCGGGTGGGCGGTCACCGGCACGCCCGGCCGCCCGTACTTCCCGAACGCCGACTACCTCGTGCAGCGGGCCGAACTGGACGCGATGGAGACGATCAACCCAGGGCTGCCGGCCGGCCTGGTCGCCCCCTTGCGTGCCGCCGGCCAGCTCCGCGTGGTCGACGGCGACACCCGACTCACCCCCGGGGTACGCCTGCTGAGCACGCCCGGGCACACCCCCGGTCACCAGTCGGTGCTCGTCGACGCCGGTGACGAGCGGCTCCTGCTCACGGGCGACCTCCTGGTGCACACCGTGCAACTCGTCGACCCCGCCCTGGCGTACGCCCACGAGATGGACCCGGAAACCGCCCGGACCTCCCGCAGCATCCTGCTGCACACGCTGGCCGAGGGCCCCCCGACCCTCCTCGCCACCCCGCACCTGGGCGCTCCCTTCACCCCTCTCTGACCCCTCACCCATGTTCAGGAGGGTTGCGTCATCCCGGGGCCGGCTCCCGACGCGAACCTCCTGGTCGCCGGGGCGGTGCGGCGGTGGACGGCGGTGGGAGGGACGCGCAAGGAGGGCACGTCGGCGTGCCGGCGTGCCCTCCTTGCGGTGGTACTGGTGGATCACATGTTGGCGACGTCGGCCTGCTTGGCGCGCACCGCCTCGGCGGCCTCCTTGAGGCTGGCCAGCTCGTCGGCGTCCAGGTCGGTCTCGACGACCTTCTTGACGCCCTCGGCACCGATCTCGGCCTCGACGCCCAGGTAGACCCCGGCGATCCCGTACTCACCGTCGACCCAGGCGCAGACCGGCATGACCTCGCCGGAGTCCTCCGCGACGGCCCTGGCCATCCGGGCGGCGGCTGCGGACGGGGCGTAGTAGGCGGAGCCGGTCTTCAGCAGCGCCACCACCTCGGCGCCACCGTTACGGGTCTTGACGACGAGTTCCTCGATCTGCTCGGCCGGCATGACCTCGCGCAGCGGCTTGCCGTTGACGGAGCTCTTCGACGGCACCGGAACCATGGTGTCGCCGTGCGAGCCGAGGGTCAGCGTCTTCACGGACCTCACCGGCACCTGGAGCGCCTCGGCGACGAAGTTGGTGAACCGGGCGGTGTCGAGCATGCCGGCCTGGCCGAGCACCCGGTTCTTCGGGAACTGGGTGGCGAGCTGGGCCAGCGCGGTCATCTCGTCCAGCGGGTTGGACACGACGATGACGACGGCGCTCGGGGCGTACTTGGCCACGTTCTCGGAGACCTGACGAACGATCTTGGCGTTCGTCTCCAGCAGGTCCATCCGGCTCATGCCCGGCTTGCGGGGCAGTCCGGCGGTGATGACGACGACGTCCGAGCCCTCGATGGCCTCGTAACCCTCGCCGTTGGGGCCGGTGGTGACGCCCACGACCTTGGTCTCGAAACCCTCGATCGCCCGCGACTGGTTGAGGTCCAGCGCGAGACCCGCCGGCTTGCCCTCCACGATGTCGGTGATCACGACGGTGTCGAAGACGTCGTACTCGGCCAGGCGCTGTGCGGTGGTGGAGCCGTAGAAGCCGGCCCCGACGACAGTGACCTTCTTACCCATGGTCGTCCCACTCCCTGCTACCAGTCGGTTTTCCGGACCGTATCAGCCATCCTGGCATCGGTCGGGCCAGGGGCGGCGGGCATCGGCCGGATGGGGTGAACGTCACCGTCGGCCGCTTGCGGCGGCGTCAGTCCCGTTCGGCCCGCTCGACCACGTTGGTCAGCAGCATGGCGCGGGTCATCGGCCCCACGCCGCCGGGCATCGGCACGAGCTTCCCGGCCACCCCGGCCACCTCCGGGTCCACGTCACCGGTGTAGCGCCCCTTGCCGTCGGCCCCGACGACCCGGGTGATGCCGACGTCCACCACGGTCGCGCCGGGTGTGACCATGTCGGCGGTGAGCAGCCCCGGCACCCCCGCCGCGACGATCACGACGTCCGCGGCCCGGGTGTGCGCGGCGAGATCCAGTGTGCCGGTGTGGCAGAGGGTCACCGTCGCGTTCTCGCTGCGTCGGGTGAGCAGCAGGCCGAGCGGACGGCCCACCGTGTTGCCCCGGCCGACCACCGCCACCTTGGCGCCGCGCAGCGGCACGTCGTGCCGGCGCAGCAGCTCGACGATGCCCCGTGGGGTGCAGGGCAGCGGACCGTCGTAGCCGAGCACGAGGCGGCCGAGGTTGACCGGGTGCAGGCCGTCGGCGTCCTTGTCCGGGTCGATCATCTCCAGCGCCCGCTGGGTGTCCAGGTGGGCCGGCAGCGGCAGTTGGACGATGTAGCCGTGGCAGGCCGGGTCGGCGTTCAGCTCGGCGAGGACCTCGTCGACCTGCTCCTGGGTGGCGTCCGCGGGCAGCTCGCGGCGGATGGAGGCGACCCCCACCTCGGCGCAGTCGCGGTGCTTGCCGTCGACGTACGCCTGGGAGCCCGGGTCCGCGCCGACCAGGACCGTACCGAGCCCGGGGATGATGCCGCGCTCCGCGAGCGCCTTGACCCGTGTCCGCAGCTCGTCCTTGATCTCCGCCGCGGTCGCCTTGCCGTCCAGGATCTTCGCCGTCACGACCTGATCGTCTCATGGGGGTGTGCTCGCCGGGCGCGGGGTCCGTCGCCGGCCCGCGCCAGGTTGTGGTTCTCGGTCGCGGGGATGCCCCCGGTACGCCGCAGCCGCGACGGGACGGGTGCGGACGGCACGTTGGCGGAGATGGGGCGGACGCCTGAGCGCCAGGGCCGCGCTCAGTGGAAGAAGTGGCGGGTGCCGGTGAGGTACATGGTGACCCCGGCCTCCTTGCAGGCGGCGATGGTCTCCTCGTCGCGGACGGAACCGCCGGGCTGCACGATGGCCCTGACGCCGGCCTCGATGAGGATCTGGGGACCGTCGGCGAACGGGAAGAACGCGTCCGAGGCGGCGACCGCGCCACGGGCCCGGTCCGCGCCCGCCCGGCTGACCGCCAGCCGCGCCGAGTCGACCCGGTTGACCTGACCCATGCCCACGCCGACCGAGGCGCCCCCCCTGGCCAGCAGGATCGCGTTGCTCTTCACAGCCCGGACCGCCCGCCAGGCGAAGACCAGGTCGGCCAGGGTCGCCGGATCGGCCGCCTCGCCGGTGGCCAGCTGCCAGTTGGTGGGATCGTCGCCCTCGGCGTCGATCCGGTCCCGTGACTGCACCAACACACCGCCGGAGACCTGACGCCACTCGACCGGTTGCTGCGCGAACTGCGGGGCGCGCAGCAACCGGACGTTCTTCCTGCCCTGGAGGATCTCGACGGCGCCGTCGTCGTAACCGGGGGCCACCACGACCTCGGTGAAGATCTCCGCGACCTGTCGGGCCATCGCCACGCTCACCGGGCGGTTCACCGCGATCACGCCGCCGAACGCCGACACCGGGTCGCAGGCGTGCGCCTTGCGGTGCGCCTCCGCCACGTCCGCGCCGACCGCGATGCCGCACGGGTTGGCGTGCTTGATGATCGCCACCGCCGGCCGGTCGGGGAAGTCGTTGGCGGCCCGCCAGGCGGCGTCCGCGTCGACGTAGTTGTTGTAGGACATCTCCTTGCCGTGCAGCTGCTCGGCCTGGGCCAACCCGGACGGGCCGGCCGGGTCGGCGTACACGGCGGCGTCCTGGTGCGGGTTCTCGCCGTAGCGCAGCACCGCCTGCCGGCGAAGGGCCAGCCCGGCGAACCGCGGCCACCGCTCACCCTCCGGGGCCAGCTCACGCGCGAACCACTCGGCGACCGCCACGTCGTACTCGGCGATGTCGGCGAAGGCCCGGGCGGCGAGCGCCCGGCGTTGGGCCAGCGTGAACCCACCCTCGGCGAGCGCGGCCAGCAGCGCCGGGTACGCCGCCGGGTCGGTCACCACCGCGACCGAGGCGTGGTTCTTGGCGGCGGCGCGGACCATCGCCGGACCGCCGATGTCGATCTGCTCGACGCACTCGTCCTGGCTGGCGCCGGAGGCGACGGTGGCCTGGAACGGGTAGAGGTTGGAGACCAGCAGGTCGATCCCGGCGATGCCGTGCTCGTCGAGCTGCGCGGCGTGGGCGTTCCTGCGCAGGTCGGCGAGAAGACCGCCGTGGATCTTGGGGTGCAGCGTCTTCACCCGGCCGTCGAGGATCTCCGGGAAGCCGGTCACCTGCCCCACCGGGGTCACCGGCACCCCCGCACCGGAGATGGTCGAGGCGGTGCTGCCGGTCGAGACGATCTCCACCCCGGCGTCGTGCAGCGCCCGCGCCAGCTCGACCAGGCCGCTCTTGTCGTAGACGCTGACCAGTGCCCGCCTGATGGGGCGGCGCTCGTCCTGACTGGCACTCACTCCGACCGTGACCTTTCTTCCGGTGATCGTCCAACCTGCACGGACCAGGCGACCGACCTGCTCGACGAGCTGGCGTCGCTCGGCCTGCTTGATGCGCTCGGTGAGCGTCTCCACGTCGTCGTCGTCCCGCACCGGCACGGCGACCTGGGCGACGATCGGGCCGGTGTCCGTCCCGGCGTCGACGAAGAAGAGAGTGGCCCCAGTGATCTTGACGCCGTACTCGAGCGCGTCCCGGGGGCCGTTGATGCCGGGGAACGCCGGCAGCAGGGTGTTGTGCGTGTTGAGGTAGCGGCCCCCGAACGCGGCCAGGAAGTGCGCCCCCGCCAGCTTCAGGAAGCCGGCCGAGACGACCAGGTCGGGCCGGTGCTCGGCGACCCGCGCGGTCAACGCCCGGTCCCAGTCCTCCCGGGTCGGATGGTCCTTCACCCGTTCCACGAAGGTCGGCACCCCGGCGGCGGCGGCCCGGTCCAGGCCGGCGATCCCGTCCCGGTCGGCGCCGACGGCGACCACCTTCGCCCCGTACGCGGGGTCGGCGGTGGCGTCCAGCAGCGCCTGGAGGTTGCTGCCGGAACCGGAGACGAGTACGACGAGGCGGGCGGCGGACGCGGGCTCGGTCACCGGGCCACCCTATCGGGCACGTCGGGCCGCCCAGCGATTGGGCAGCGACGATTCGGGTGATCACGAATGTGGCACGCACGCGATACGCTGCCGGTCGCTCGGTGGCCGGCGTACGCCCGACACCGCACCTTTCACGAGTGATCAGGCACGAGCAGTGCCGATGAAACGAGGAGCTTCCATGCAGCCCGGTTACCCGAACCCCGCACAGCAGCCGATCAACAACAACATGACGATGTCCATCGTGGCCATCTTCTTCTTCTGGCCGCTGGCCATCCCCGCCATCATCAACGCCTCGAAGGTCAACCCCCTGCTCCAGCAGGGCGACTACGCTGGCGCGCAGGCGGCGGCCGCCGAGTCGAAGAAGTGGTCGAAGTGGGCCATCATCATCGGCGCCGTCTGGCTCGCGATCGTTCTGGTCTGCTGCCTCGCCGGTGGCCTGGCCGGCATGATGGGCGAATCCGGCAGCAGCACCTACTGACGCCCAGCAACCGAGGAGCATCGACGACATGCAGCCCGGACCCCCCGGTCAGGACCCGTACGGCCAACAGCCTCCGCACGACCCGTACGGGCAGCCCGCCCCCGGCCAGCCGTACGGGCAGCCGGCCGACCCGTACGCCCCACCGCCTGCCGCCCCGCCGACGTACCCGGGTGCCGGGTATCCGCAGCCGGCCGGGCAGCAGAACACCCTCGGACTGGTGTCGATGATCCTCGGCATCGCCTCGATCCCGATGCTCTGCTGCTTCTCCGTCGGCATCCCGCTCGGCGTCGCCGCCGTGGTCACCGGCTGGCTGGGCAAACAGAAGGCGGACCAGGGTCTGGCCAGCAACGGCGGCCAGGCCAAGGCGGGGCTGATCTGCGGCGGGATCGCCGTCGCCCTGGGCGTGCTGGGACTCGTCGTGAACCTCTTCGTCGGTCTCGACATGCCGAGCCGGTTCTGAGCGCACCACCGCGACGGGCGCCCCGGACTTCCGGGGCGCCCGTCGCGTTTGCGGGCGGGGCCCTGGTGTCGGGCGCACTCCCGTTCTCGGGCGCGGCCTGGCTCAGCGGCGGCTGAGCAGCTTGCCGGCGGCGGCCCCGAGCAGCGCCCCGACCGCCACCACGGCGGTCGCCACCAGGCCCACCTGCCAGGGCACCGGGCCGATCTCGGCCAGCCGGCCGCCACCGAGCGGGCCACCGGAGGCCCCGGCGGCCATGGCGACGAGCAGGCCCGCCACCGGCCCGGCGAGCACCGCCGGGCCGAGCAGCGCCGGCCAGCGCGGCTCCGCCCGCTCGTCGCCCGTGGCGCGCGACAGCCGACGGGTGAGCAGCCAGCCGGCGGTCATGCCGGCCAGCACCGGCACCGCGAGCAGAGCGGCCCCGAGGCCGTCGACCGGACCGCTGGGCAGGCCGGCGAGCAGCGGTACGGCCGGCAGCGCGCCGACCGTCACCTCGCTGGTGCGCACCGCCGTGCCGGTGCCGACGGTGAAACCGGGCCCGAGCAGGTAGGCGGTCGACCAGACCGTGGCGTTCGGCGCGTACGCGAGGCTGACCAGGGTGATCCCGGCCTGCCCGGCCACCCCCGTGCGGTACGCCCCGATCATGTCGGCGGCGTCGCCCCCGCCGGTGGCCACCGCCAGCCCGGCCGCCCCGGCTCCCGCGCCGAACAGCAGCAGCCCGGCCACCAACCCGGTACGCACCCCGTCGCGCAGCCGCGCGGGGGCGCGCTCGGCGAGCAGGCCGGCGACCCCGGTGGTGCGTACCGCTCCGACCAGGGCGCCCAGCGCGCCGACGAACGCGTACGTGACCCCGGCGCGGACCGGGGACACCCGCAGGCCGCCGGAGCCGACCAGCAGCGCGGCGAGGACTCCGAGCAGCGCGTACCCGACACCGACGGCGACCGCGGCGGTGAGCGCCTGCCGGGGGGAGCGTCCGCCCCGCGCCCCCATGGCCCGGCTGGTGTGCACGCCGGCGCGGGTCAGCCGCCAGAACGCCAGCGCGGCCAGCGCCAGCGGAACCAGGCCGAGCGGGCCGGCGGTGGTGTGCAACGGGACGCCGTGGCCGAGCAGCCAGCCGGCCAGGCCGGCGCGCAGCGCGCCGGGCACGGCGGCGGTGCCCTCGCTGAGCTGGGCCAACCCGAGCACCAGGGCGACCGGCAGGTACGACGTGACCGCGGCCCAGCCGGCGGCGACGCCGGCCGCGACCGCGAGCGGCGCCCGACGGCGGGACGGTTCGGGGCGGCGGGGAGCGGGCACCCGGGGGCCCGCCGTCGGCCGGCCGGGCGGGCCGGAGTCGGCGTGGACGCCGGCGGCGGGACGGCGGGGCTGATCAGGGGTGACCGAGGACATCGGGTCTACTCTGGCACGCCGGACGGATGTCGGCTGCCCGGCGGGGCCGCCCCGCGGCCGGCGAGTTCCCCGATCCACCGGTTCCGCGCCTCGATCCGGTTTAGCCTCGGCCCAGGACGCGACTGACGTCGCGGCACCGAGCGCTGGGAGGAAGCCGTGACCGCTCCGTACCCGCCGCCCCCGCCGCCACCCGCGGCCGGCAGGGACCGCACCACACTGTGGGGCGTCCTCGGCATCGTCCTCGGCCTGATCTGCTGCGGCATCCTGGGCATCGTCCTCGGCTACCTGTCGATCCGCGACGCCAAGCGGTACGGTCAGTCGCCGCTGCTCGGCTACCTGGCCATCGCCTTCGGAGTGATCAACATCATCGGCACCGCGATCTGGCGGGCCACCGGGACGTACCCGCTCTGGGACAACCGCTGAGGGGGCCGACCGTCACCGGTCGACCCCCTCGACGTCCCGTCCGTCCGCTCAGCGGCCGGACATGATCTCCCGCATCAGCTTGGCGGTCTCGGTCGGGGTCTTGCCGACCTTGACGCCGACGGCCTCCAGCGCCTCCTTCTTCGCCTCGGCGGTGCCCGCCGAGCCGGAGATGATGGCGCCGGCGTGGCCCATGGTCTTGCCGGGCGGCGCGGTGAAGCCGGCGATGTAGCCGACCACCGGCTTGGTGACGTTGGCCTTGATGAACTCGGCGGCCCGCTCCTCGGCGTCGCCGCCGATCTCACCGATCATCACGATGGCGTCGGTCTCCGGGTCGGCCTCGAACGCGGCGAGAGCGTCGATGTGCGTGGTCCCGATGATCGGGTCACCGCCGATGCCCACGCAGGTGGAGAAGCCGATGTCACGCAGCTCGTACATCATCTGGTAGGTCAGCGTGCCGCTCTTGCTGACCAGGCCGATCCGGCCGGTGCCGGTGATGTCGGCCGGGATGATGCCGGCGTTGGAGGCCCCCGGCGAGGCGATGCCCGGGCAGTTCGGGCCGATGATCCGGGTCTTGGCACCCTTGGCCACGTTGTACGCCCAGAACGAGGCGGTGTCGTGCACCGGCACACCCTCGGTGATCACCACGGCGAGCGGGATCTCCGCGTCGATGGCCTCGACCACCGCGCCCTTGGTGAACTGCGGCGGCACGAAGATGACGGTGACGTCGGCCCCGGTCTCCTTCATCGCGTCCGCGACGGAGGCGAACACCGGCAGCTCGGCGCCGTCGAAGTCGACGGTGGTGCCGGCCTTGCGTGGGTTCACGCCGCCGACGACGGTGGTGCCGGCGGCGAGCATCCGCCGGGTGTGCTTCATGCCCTCGGAGCCGGTCATCCCCTGGACGATGACCTTCGAGTCCTTGGTCAGCCAGATAGCCATTGTCAGACCCCCGCAGCCGCCAGCTCGGCGGCCCGCTCGGCCGCGCCGTCCATGGTGTCGACCCGCTGGATCAGCGGGTTGTTCGCGCCGTCGAGAATCGCCCGACCGGCCTCGGCGTTGTTGCCGTCGAGGCGGACGACGAGCGGCTTGGTGGCCTTCTCGCCGCGCTGCTCCAGCAGGGCCAGCGCCTGGACGATGCCGTTGGCGACGGCGTCGCAGGCGGTGATGCCGCCGAAGACGTTGACGAAGACGCTCCTCACCGACGGGTCGGAGAGCACGATCTCCAGGCCGTTGGCCATCACCTCGGCGCTCGCGCCGCCGCCGATGTCGAGGAAGTTGGCCGGCTTCACGCCGCCGTGCCGCTCACCGGCGTACGCGACCACGTCGAGCGTGGACATGACCAGGCCCGCGCCGTTGCCGATGATGCCGACCTCGCCGTCGAGCTTGACGTAGTTGAGGTCCTTCTCCTTGGCGGCCTGCTCCAGCGGGTCCACGGCGGCCTGGTCGACCAGGGCCTCGTGGTCCGGGTGCCGGAAGCCGGCGTTCTCGTCGAGGGTGACCTTGGCGTCGAGCAGCAGCAGCTTGCCCTCGCCGGTCTTGGCCAGCGGGTTCACCTCGACCAGCGTGGCGTCCTCGGCGACGAAGGCCTGCCACAGGCCCACGGCGACCTCGACGACCTGGTCGGCGACCTCGGCGGGGAACCCGGCGGCGGTCACGATCTCGCGGGCCTTCGCCTCGTCCACGCCCTCGACGGCGTCGATCGGGGCCTTGACCACCTTGTCGGGGGTCTCGGCGGCGACCTGCTCGATGTCCATGCCGCCGGCGACGCTGGCGATGCAGAGGAAGGTGCGGTTCGCCCGGTCGAGCAGGTACGAGAAGTAGTACTCCTCGGCCACGTCCGCGGTCACGGTGATCATGACCTTGTGGACGGTGTGACCCTTGATGTCCATGCCGAGGATGTCGGTGGCCCGGGCCACCGTCTCCTCCGCGCCCTCGGCCAGCTTGACGCCGCCGGCCTTGCCTCGGCCGCCGACCTTCACCTGCGCCTTGACGACCACCCGACCGCCGAGGCGTTCGGCGATCGCGCGGGCCTCCTCCGGGGTAGTGGCGACGCCGCCGGCGAGCACGGGCAAACCGTGCCGCTCGAACAGGTCCCGCCCCTGGTACTCGTACAGGTCCACGATTGCGCGTCCCGTCCCGTCTCCGCGGCGCGCCGTCGCGCCGCCACCAGCGTTGTGGAAACTCCGTTGACGCCCGTCATCAGTTCAAACAGCCGTCGGCCGCAGCCTAGCGAGACAGGAACCGCCGGCAACCGAGCGGGTGCGTGGTGTGCGGTAATGCACAGCGTGCCGCGCGCGACGCGCCGGTGCCCGGCACCCGGCCGAGATGGCCGCCGAAGATCCCGGAGAAGGGGCGTAACCCCCTGGTGGGGGCGTCGTTGAGTCTGATGTCGAAGCGCTGATGGCGCGACGACGGGAGCGGCCGATGCCCTGTCGGTCGAGGGGTGGCGGCGGGGCATCGTGCATAGAAGGGCCGGGCGTGTGAGGGGTGCGTCCGGCCCTTCCCCCTGCCCGCGACCCGTTCCGGGTCGTCCCGTCGCGACACGCTCGGCCCGCCCCGGCTCGCGCACCCGGCAGGTTGCCGGAGGGCGAGGCGTGAGTGTCGCTGTCAGGCGACGGCTTGGGCGACGTTCGCCCGGACCCACTCGACGATCGACTGGGTGGTCGCGCCGGGCGTGAAGATCTTCGCGACACCGAGCTGCTCCAGCTCGGGGATGTCGGCGTCCGGGATGATGCCGCCACCGAAGACGACGATGTCCCGGGCGTCCCGCTCGGCGAGCAGTTCCAGCACCCGACGGAAGAGCGTCATGTGCGCGCCGGAGAGCACGGAGAGTCCGACGGCGTCGGCGTCCTCCTGGATGGCGGTCTCCACGATCTGCTCCGGGGTCTGGTGCAGGCCGGTGTAGATGACCTCCATGCCCGCGTCGCGGAGGGCGCGGGCGACGACCTTGGCGCCGCGGTCATGGCCGTCGAGGCCCGGCTTGGCGACGACGACCCGGATACGAGAGCTCATCAGCGCACACCTTCCACGGGCTCCGCGGCTACCACCTGAACGAACGGTAACCCGGCGACCGGGGGGCTGGGAAACCGGCCTGCAACCCCTATCGCCGAAGCCAGCCGAACGGAAGCCGGACACCTCCGCCGAACGGTCACTGTGCGCAACTTATGGGCAGTATGGGGGACAGCCGTACGGCGTCCAGAGATATGACAATGACGGACGGAAAGGGACAGAAAGCCCGACTGGTTCGGCGCTTCCGCTTGTGACGGGGGCGGCGGAGGGCTAACGTGTCCACGGTTGTCATCAGGTCCACCGACGGGTGACGACGCCGCCAACGGACGTTCGACCGCACTTCACCGGACGGCCCGAGTCGGCATCGGATCCCCGACAACGGAGGGTGTGCGTGCGCCAGCGCCTGTCGTCTGAGCCCGATAGATATCGTGGCCGCCGCCGTGTACCCACTCCCCCACGCAGCCGCTACGCGGCGGTGGTCACCACCGCCTTCGTGGGAGCCGGCATCGTCGCCCTCGGCGCGAACGCCCTTCCCGACAGCAAGAGCGTCAGCCCGTCGGTCCTCGACGAGCTGAAGCAGGCCTCGATCACCAGCCAGGACGCGGCGGCCCGCGCCGAGGCCGCCGACCGCGCCACCCGTGACACCGTTCGGGGCGGCAACGGAGCGTCCACCGAGGCGGACCCGTGGCTGCTGCCCCTGCAGGGCTACGACTTCAACTCCCCCTACGGGATGCGCTGGGGCAAGCTGCACACCGGCATCGACCTGGTCGCGGCGGAGGGCACCCCGTACGTCGCGATCCACTCCGGCACCGTCACCAAGGCCGGCTGGTTCGGCGGGTACGGCTACGCGGTAATCGTCCAGCACCCCGACGGCAGCGAGGCCATCTACGGCCACTCCTCCGAGGTGAGCGTCCGGGAGGGGCAGCAGGTCAAGGCCGGTGACCAGCTCGGCCTGGTGGGCAACACCGGCCACTCGTACGGCTCCCACCTGCATCTGGAGATCCATGTCAAGGGCGAGCCACTGGACCCGGTGCCGTGGCTCCAGGAGCGCGGAGTGGACATCAAGCTGCAAGTCGAGGCATATTACAGCGAGGTAGCGGCTTCCTGACGCTCCGTATCGCCCGTTGACCGCCCGGATCGAACGATCCGGGCGGTTTCTCGTGCGCCAAAGTCAACTACGTCACACCACGGAGTGTGATCGAGGCCACGGGCCACATGATCAGAAATGCACGTGGAGACGGTGACACCGCCGCAAAGCGGGCACGCCGCCTCGGGCAGCTCCGGCCACCCGCCCGTACCGGTACCGGCCGCCGCCCCGGGTGGCACCCAGGATGGGCGGGTCCCCGCCCTCCGAGTGTGTGAAGGTCCGCCGTGCAGGAAGACAGCAACACCCCGAACGCCACGACCCCGGCCGGACCGGCCCGGCACCGGCTGCGTAGGCGCCGCGGCGGACGCGGCCTCGTCGTCGGCGCGGTCGCCCTGGTCGGCCTCGGCGTCGCCGGTGCCGCGACCGTCGCGTTCGGCTCCGACGACACCCCCGCCCCGACCGCCGTGTCGCTCGACGCCCAGACCCGCGCCGAGGCCGCCGACCGGGCCGACCGCTCCGCCCGGGAGCCGATCGCGTCGGTGAGCCCCTCGGTCACCCCGAGTCCCACGACGGCGAGCCCGAGCGCCAGCGCATCACCGGCAGCCTCGAGGAAACCCGCTCCCAGGCGCACCCCGAAGAAGACCAGCAAGCCGACGCCGAAGCCCACGCCGTCCTGGGTCATCCCGATGAAGGGCGCCGAGATCACCTCGTGCTACGGCATGCGCGGGGGCACCCTGCACGCGGGCATCGACTTCGCGATGCCCGCCGGCACCCCGGTCCGTGCCGCGTTCGGCGGCACCGTCGAGAAGGCCGGCGACGCCGGCGACGGCTACGGCATCTCCGTGGTAATCAACCACGGCAACGGCTACCTGACCCACTACGCCCACCTCAGCAGCGCGAAGGTGAGCGCAGGCTACCGGGTGGCCGCCGGCGAGACCATCGGCCTGGAGGGCTCCACCGGCGACTCCACCGGCCCGCACCTGCACTTCGAGGTGCACCAGGGCCAGATGTGGAACCAGATCGACCCGGCGCCGTTCCTGCGCGCCCGGGGCATCGACGTCGCCTGCTGACCGGACCTCCGGTGGGTCGTCCCGCGTCGGGGCGCCGGCACCGACTGCCCGCCCTCCCGCCGCGAGGGCGTCCTCACCCAGGGGTACCGCGCTCGGCGGAGCTGGTGTTCACGCAGAACTCGTTCCCCTCCGGGTCGGAGAGCACGACCCAGCCCTGCCCTTCGCCACGCCGGTCGGCGATCACCGTGGCACCGAGGGCGACGAGCCGGTCGACTTCCTCGTCGCGGGTGCTCTCGCGCGGCTGCAGGTCCAGGTGCAGCCGGTTCTTGCCGGTCTTCGGCTCCGGCACGCGGGTGAACAACAGGCCAGGGTGTCCCGGCGCGGGCGGCAGCACGGCGCACTCGTCATGGCCGGGCCGGTCCTCATCGTCGGTTGCCCAGCCGGTCACCGCGCCGTAGAACCGCGACAGCGGGTACGGATCGGCACAGTCGATCGAGATCCAGCGGATGGAAGAGGTCACCGACTCTCCAGCGAGGGGCGTACGGGCGGGTCGACAGCCACCGACCCGGCAAGACCGTCGATATCCTATTCCCACCCGGACGCGCGGCGCTGTCCGGCCGGACGCGCCGACGCCGAGGGGGCGACCCGGTGCGACGGCCCCGCCGCGCCGATGTCAGAGCTTGTCGATCGGGGCGTGCCGCAGCACCAACCACAGAGCCTGGTCACCGAAGTCGATCTGCGCCCGGGCCCCCGGGCCGTGCCCTTCCACGGCCAGCACCCGGCCCAGCCCGTAGCGCTGGTGGTTGACCCGGTCACCAACCGCCACCTTCGGCGCCTGCCGCAGCTCACTGGCGGTGGCCAGCCGGCTGGCGTCCACCCCGAGGCGCTGGGCGAGCTGCGCCGCCTTCGGCGTACCCCCGACGAAGCCGCCACGCCCGCCGGGCGCGCGGTCCGCACGGCCCCCGACACCGCCGCCCCCACCGGCCCACGAGGTGTACGACCCTTCGGTGCGCTCCCAGCGAACCAGCTCGGGGGGAAGTTCCTCGAGGAACCGTGACGGTGGGTTGTAGGACGGCTGCCCCCAGGCGGACCGGGTGACCGCCCGGGACAGGTACAGCCGCTGCCGGGCCCGGGTGATGCCGACGTACGCCAGCCGGCGCTCCTCCTCCAGCTCACGGGTGTCGCCCAGCGAACGCAGGTGCGGGAAGACGCCGTCCTCCAGGCCGGTCAGGAACACCACCGGGAACTCCAGCCCCTTGGCGGTGTGCAGCGTCATCAGGGTGACCACGCCCTGGTACGGCGCGTCGTCGTCCGCCTCGGCGCCGTCAGGCGTCGAGCCGGGCTGCGCAGGGACCTGGTCGGCGTCGGCGACCAGCGCGACCTGCTCCAGGAAGCCGGCGACGGTGGCCCGCTCCCCCTCCTCGGCGGTCGCCTCGATCCGCTCGGTGTACTCCCGGGCGACGCTGACCAACTCCTGGAGGTTGTCCACCCGGCCGGCGTCCTGCGGGTCGAGGCTCTCCTCCAGCTCCGTGAGGTAACCCGAGCGGGTCAGCAACGCCTCCAGCACCTCCTCGGGGGTGCCGGTCTCGGCCAGCTCTCGCGCGCCGTCGAGCAGCGCCACGAAGTCGGCGATGCCGTTGGCGGCCCGGGTGGAGATGCCGGGGGCGTCCTTCGCCCGGCGCAGCGCCGCGCCGAAGGAGATCCGGTCCCGGCTGGACAGCGCCTCCACACAGGCCTCGGCCCGGTCGCCGATGCCACGGCGGGGGGTGTTGAGGATCCGGCGGAGGCTCACCGTGTCGTCGTCGTTGACCACCGCGCGCAGGTAGGCCAACGCGTCGCGGACCTCCTTGCGCTCGTAGAAGCGCACGCCGCCGACGACCTTGTACGGCAGGCCGACCCGGATGAACACCTCCTCGAAGACCCGGGACTGGGCGTTGGTGCGGTAGAAGACCGCGACGTCCCCGGGGCGGGCGGCACCGTCGTCGACCAGCCGGTCGATCTCCCGGGCCACCCAGTCCGCCTCGGCGTGCTCGGTGTCGGCGACGTAGCCGACGATCCGCTCACCGGCGCCGGCGTCGCTCCACAGCCGTTTCGGTTTCCGTGAGGTGTTCCGGTCGATGACCGCGTTCGCGGCGTTGAGGATCGTCTGCGTGGAGCGGTAGTTCTGCTCCAGCAGGATCGTCCGGGCGTCGGTGAAGTCCCGCTCGAACTCCAGGATGTTGCGGATCGTCGCGCCGCGGAACGCGTAGATCGACTGGTCGGCGTCGCCGACCACGCAGAGCTCGGCCGGCGGGATTCCCTCGGTGCCGGAGACCAGCTCCTTGATCAGCACGTACTGGGCGTGGTTGGTGTCCTGGTACTCGTCGACCATCACGTGCCGGAACCGGCGGCGGTAGCTCTCCGCGACGTGTGGGTGCGACTGGAGCAGGTGCACCGTGGTCATGATCAGGTCATCGAAGTCCAGCGCGTGTGCCTCGCGCAGTCGACGCTGGTAGAGCGTGTAGGCCTCGGCCAGGGCCCGCTCGTTGGGCCCCTTCGCCCGGGAGGCGAACGCCTCCGGGTCGACCAGCTCGTTCTTCAGGTTGGACACCTGGGCGGCCAGCCCGCGCGCCGGGTACCGCTTCGGGTCCAGGTCGAGTTCGCGGGCCACCAGCTGCATCAGGCGGCGGGAGTCGTCGGCGTCGTAGATGGAGAAGGTCGACTTGAGCCCGGCGTGCTCGTGCTCGGCGCGGAGGATGCGCACGCAGGCGGAGTGGAACGTCGACACCCACATCAGCCGGGCCCGCGGGCCGACCAGGTTGGCCACCCGTTCCTTCATCTCCCCGGCGGCCTTGTTGGTGAAGGTGATCGCGATGATCTCGCCGGGGTGCACGTCCCGTGCGGCCAGCAGATAGGCGATCCGGTGGGTGAGCACCTTGGTCTTGCCCGAGCCCGCGCCGGCCACGATCAGCAGGGGCGAACCGGCATGGGTGACCGCGTCCCGCTGCGGGCCGTTCAACCCCTCGACGAGCTGCTGCGGGTCGAGGCGCGCGACGGCGGAGCCCGGCCGGCGCGGCGGCGTCCGGGCAGGCTCGGGCGTGGGCGGGGACGCGGGGATGTCGAAGAGAGGATGCATCGCACGGCGAGTCTATGCCGCACGCCGGACACTTCCCGACCGCGCACGCCCCGCGCCGGCCCGGTCAGTGGCGACTGAGACAAACCTGTCATGGTGTCGCCCCTGGTGTCTTCGTCCCCGACCCGGGACGATGACGCGGAAAGCTCCGACCACTCCCCCGTACCCGACTTGGGAGAACAACCATGAGTCAACCGCGCTCGCGCGGTCGGGCCGTGCTGCGTCACCTCGCCGTACCCGCCCTCGCCCTGGCCGTGGTGGCCGGTCTGCCGGTCGCCGGCCGGTCCACGCCGCCGCCGGCCACCGCCGACGACACCGCCGGGCTCGTTCCCGTCGCCGTCTCCTACGCCAAGCCCGCCGGCCACGAGGTCAAGGGCCAGTTCCTCAGCTACAACGACTTCCACGGTGCCATCGACCCGCCGGGCGGCAGCGGTGCCACGGTCAACGGCACCCCCGCCGGCGGCGTGGAATACCTCGCCACCTGGCTGAAGAAGCTGCGCGCCGAGGCGCAGGCCGAGGGGCGAACCACCACCACCGTCGGCGCCGGTGACCTGATCGGCGCCACCCCGCTGGTCAGCGCCGCCTTCCACGACGAGCCCACCATCGAGCTGATGGACGAGATCGGGCTGGACATCAGTTCGGTCGGCAACCACGAGTTCGACGAGGGCGTCGACGAGCTGATCCGGATCAACAAGGGCGGCTGCCACCCGGTCGACGGTTGCCAGGACGGGGACGGCTTCGCCGGCGCGAAGTTCACCTACCTCGCGGCGAACACCATCAGCAAGAAGACCAAGCTGCCGATCCTGCCCCCGATCGACGTCCGTTTCGTCGGCGGTGTGCCGGTCGGCTTCGTGGGGGTCACCCTGGAGGGCACCCCGGGCATCGTCAACCCGGCCGGCATCAAGGACGTCACCTTCACCGACGAGGTCCAGACCGCCAACAAGTGGGGCGGGCTGCTGAAGCTCTTCGGCGTCAAGGCGATGGTGCTGCTGGTGCACGAGGGCGGCGGGCAGGCCGCGCCGCCGAGCCTGCCCGGCATCTCCGACTGCGCCAACTTCTCCGGCCCGATCGTGGACATCGTCAAGGGGCTGCGCCCCGAGTTCGGCGTGGTGGTCTCCGGGCACACCCACCGCTTCTACTCCTGCTCGCTGCCGAACTCCTCGGGAGCGCACAGCGTGGTGACCAGCGCCGGCAGCAACGGCCAGCTGATCACCGACATCGACTACTCGCTGGATCGGCGCACCGGCCGGTTCACCGGCATCACCGCGAAGAACGTGGTCGTGGAGAACGGCGTCCGCAACGCCGACGGCACCTGGCAGCAGACCGGCGGGGTCTTCGTCAAGAACCCGCAGCTGGTCGACCGGGGCGCCGAGGCGCTGGCCGACAAGTACCGCGAGGCGGTCGCCCCGATCGCCAACCGGGTGGTCGGGCGGATCAGCGCGGACATCGGCCGGGAAGCCCGCCCCAACGGGGAGAGCCCGATGGGTGACGTGATCGCCGACGCGCAGCTGGCGTACACCCGCGGCGACGGAGCGCAGATCGCGTTGATGAACCCGGGTGGCGTCCGGTCCTCCCTGGCGTACGCGGCGTCGGCCGGCGGGGAGGCGCCGGGCGAGGTGACCTACGGCGAGGCGTTCACCGTGCAGCCGTTCAACAACCTCGTGGTCACCCAGACGTTCACCGGTGCCCAGCTCAAGAGCGTGCTGGAGCAGCAGTTCGTCGGTTTCAAGGGGCAGACCAGCCAGCGGATCCTCCAGCCGTCCGCCGGGCTGACCTACTCGTACGACACCACCGCCCCGGCGGGTTCCCGGGTCAGCGCGCTGGCGCTGCACGGCATCCCGGTCGACCCGGCGGCCAGCTACCGGGTCACCACGAACGACTTCCTCGCCAACGGCGGGGACGGGTTCACCGAGCTGCGGGCGGGCACCGGCCGCACCACGTCTCCCGGCTTCGACGTGGACGCGCTCGTCGCGTACCTCGGAGCCGGCGAGCCGGTGGGACCGGGCCCGGCCGACCGGATCACCAGGCTCGGCTGACGTGCCGTCGCACGGCCCCGGGCCCTGCGGGGCCGTGCGACATCCCACGTATTGGCGGAATCCTTGCGCCGCCGCGGCGACGGTCGGCATACTCGACGACGTGTTCGGTCAGCGCCTCTACTTTTACTACGGCACCGGGAGTCCGGCTGCCGTAGGTCGCGCCTGATCAACCAGACCTACGAGAAAGCCCCGGGCTCTTGGAGCCCGGGGCTTTCTCCGTCCCGGGATCCCGACACCGGGCACGACGTCAGGAAGGTACGACCGATGATGGCAGACGTGGTGGAGCAGAGCGGTGAGGCGGCGGCCGGGTCGACGGGTACGCCGGGCGGGAACACCGCGGCCCGCTTCGGGACCGACGAACCGGCCGCGGCGGCCCGCATCGCCGCGATCCGCGAGCGCATCGACGAGATCGACCGGACGTTGATCGAGCTTTGGCAGGAACGCGCCGAACTCTCCCGGGAGGTCGGCACCACCCGGATGGCCTCGGGCGGCACCCGGCTGGTGCTCTCCCGGGAGCGGGAGATCCTGGAGCGGTTCCGGGAGGCGCTCGGCGCGGACGGCACCCAACTCGCCCTGCTCCTGCTGCGAGCCGGCCGCGGGCCGCTCTGAGCGGCGGCCGTGGCGGCGCGTCCAGGGTTCGGCGCACCCTGGTCCGCGCCCGGCGGGGGCGGACCGGCCGGATCGCCCCACCCTCGGGTCCGTGGTCCGGGCAGGTGGGCGGCGGGCCGGGCCGGAAACGGCGAACCGCCTGCCGGCGTCCGTGTGTGGCCGGCAGGCGGTTCGGGGCGACTCACGCCGGGTGGCTGGCGACGATCTCCCGCTTCTCGGCGAAGTGGCAGGCGCTCGGGTGGTCCGAGCCCGGCCGGACCTCCAGCAGCGGCACCTGCTCGGCGCAGACGTCCTGCGCCTTCCAGCACCGGGTCCGGAACCGGCAGCCCGAGGGCGGGCTGATCGGGGACGGGACGTCACCGGTGAGCCGGATGATCGCCTTACTCTCGCGCAGCGTCGGGTCCGGCACCGGCACCGCCGAGAGCAGCGCCTGGGTGTACGGGTGGGTCGGCCGCTCGTAGATCTCGTCCTCGGTGCCGATCTCCACGATCTTGCCGAGGTACATCACCGCGACCCGGTCGGAGAGGTGACGTACCACCGACAGGTCGTGGGCGATGAAGACGTACGACAGGCCGAGCTCGTTCTGGAGCTTCTCCAGCAGGTTCATCACCTGTGCCTGGATCGACACGTCCAGGGCCGAGACGGGCTCGTCACAGATGATGATCTCCGGGCGCAGGGCGAGCGCCCGGGCGATGCCGATGCGCTGGCGCTGGCCGCCGGAGAACTGGTGCGGGTACCGGTTGATGTGCTCCGGGTTGAGGCCGACCAGGTCGAGCAGTTCCTTGACCTTGCCCCGGCGGCTGCCCTTCGGGGCCACGTCCGGGTGGATCTCGAACGGTTCGCCGATCAGGTCACCGACGGTCATCCGCGGGTTCAGCGAGGTGTACGGGTCCTGCATGACCAACTGGATCTGCCGGCGCAGCCGACGCATGGCCCCCGCGGAGAGCGTGGCGACGTCCTGGCCCTTGTAGACCACCTGGCCGGCGGTGGGCTTCTCCAGGCTCATCAGCACCCGGCTCAGGGTCGACTTGCCACAGCCCGACTCGCCCACCACGCCGAGCGTCTCACCGGCCCTCAGGTCGAAGGAGACGCCGTCGACGGCCTTGACGTGCCCGACGGTCTTCTTGAACACGATCCCCTGCGTGACGGGGTAGTGCTTGACCAGGTCACGGACTTCGAGGATGTTCTCAGTCACGGTTCACCAGCTCCTCGGCGAAGTGGCAGGCGCTGGCCCGGCCGGCGCCGATCTGCAGCAGCGGCGGAACCTTCTCCCGGCACACCGGCTGCGCCATGGGGCAGCGCGGGTTGAACGGGCAGCCCGGCGGGATGTTCATCAGGTTCGGCGGGAGGCCCTTGATGGTACGGAGCTGCTGCCCCTTCTCGTCCATCCGGGGAATCGAGTCGAGCAGGCCGAGGGTGTAGGGGTGCGCCGGCTTGGCGTACAGGTCGTAGACGTCGGCTTCCTCGACGATCCGGCCGGCGTACATGACGGCGATCCGGTCCGCGACGTCGGCGACCACGCCGAGGTCGTGGGTGATCAGGATCAGGCCCATCTGCCGCTCCCGCTGGAGCTCGCCGAGCAGGTCCATGATCTGGGCCTGCACGGTCACGTCCAGCGCGGTGGTCGGCTCGTCCGCGATGAGCACCTCGGGGTCGAGCGCGAGCGACATGGCGATCATCGCGCGCTGCCGCATACCGCCGGAGAACTGGTGCGGGTAGTTGCTGAACCGGCCCTTGGCGTTCGGGATCTTGACCTGGTCGAGCATCTCGATCGCGCGCTTCTTCGCCTCCGCGCGGCTCGTGCCGCGCCGGATCCGGAACTGCTCGGCGATCTGGAAGCCGACGGTGAAGACCGGGTTCAGCGCGGAGAGCGAATCCTGGAAGATCATCGCGATGCCCTCACCGCGGATGCGGCGGCGCTCCTCGGCGGACATGGTGAGCATGTCCTTGCCGTGGAAGCGGACCTGCCCGCCGGTGACGAAGCCCGGCGGCATGTCCAGGATGCCCATGACGGTCTGCGCGGTGACGCTCTTGCCGGAGCCGGACTCGCCGAGCACGGCGAGGGTCTCCCCCGCGTCGACGTGGTACGTGACCCCGTTGATGACCTTGGCGACGCCGTCCTGGGTACGGAACTCCACCCGCAGGTCGTCGACCTCGAGCAGCCGGCCGGAGGGGCGGCCGGCGCCGCCGGCGCCGGGTGCGCTCTGCTCGGACACGAGAATGTCGGACAACTCAGTCCCCTATCGGAGCTTCGGGTCGAGGGCCTCGCGGACGGCCTCACCGAGCATGACGAAGCTCAGCACGGCGGTCACGAGGAACGCGGCGGGGAAGAAGACCAGGCCCGGCGCGACCCGGATGTAGTTCTGC
Source organism: Micromonospora sp. KC723 (assembly GCF_004348595.1). GTDB lineage: Bacteria > Actinomycetota > Actinomycetes > Mycobacteriales > Micromonosporaceae > Micromonospora. Next base: position 24,190 of record NZ_SMKD01000017.1, on the reverse strand, counting down.
GCTTCGCTGATCATGATGCCCCAGGACACCACCGGGCTCTTCAGGCCGACGCCCAGGAAGGAGAGCGTGGCCTCCGCGCCGATGAACGAGCCGACCATGATCGTGGAGTAGACCAGCAGCGGCGCGAGGCAGTTCGGCAGCAGGTGCTTGAAGATGATCCGGCCGGTGCTGGCGCCCATGGCCCGCGCCGCCACGATGTAGTCGGCCTCCTTGGTGGCCAGCACCGAGGAGCGCATCAGCCGCATGACGACGGGCCAGCTCAGGATCACCAGGGAGGCGATGACCAGCCCCATGATCTTGACCTTGCTGTTGTTGCTGCCCGAGCCGTTGAAGGTGGTCAGGATCACGATGGCGCCGAGCACGAACGGCAGGCCGAAGAAGACGTCGGCGATGCGGGAGAGCAGCGCGTCGACCCAGCCGCCCCGGTAGCCGGAGATGATGCCCATCAGGCCGCCGAACAACATGGTGCCGAGCACGGAGAGCAGCGCCACCACGATCGAGGCGCGGGCGCCGTAGATGACCCGGGCGTAGACGTCCCGGCCCTGGATGTCGTAGCCGAACCAGGCCTGCGACGAGGGCTTCTCGAGGCTGTGGGAGAGCGAGCCGTTCACCGCGTCCCCGGAGGAGAACAGGGACGGGAAGGCCGCCATCACCACGAAGAGCAGGATTACCGACGTGGAGATCCAGAACAGCGGCTTGCGGCGCAGGTCACGCCACGCGTCGCCGAGCAGGCCACGCGGCTTCTCGGTGCGGGCGCTCTCCGGCAGGCCGGCGTTGGTGGGGGCACCGATCTCGGTCGGCTGTTCCGGCCGGGGGGTGCTGACGATCGAGGCGGCGGAGGGGTCACTCATAGCGGATCCTCGGGTCCAGGGCGGCGTAGAGCAGGTCGACCAGCAGGTTCATCAGCAGGTAGACCAGCACCAGCACCACCACGATGGAGACAACGGTAGCGCTCTCCTTGGTGACGATCGACCGGTAGACCTGCCGGCCGATGCCGTTGATGCCGAAGATGCCCTCGGTGACGATCGCGCCACCCATCAGCGCACCGAGGTCGGTGCCGAGGAGGGTGACCACCGGGATCAGCGAGTTGCGCAGCAGGTGCACCCCGACCACCCGGCGCATCGGCAGACCCTTGGCGATCGCGGTACGGACGTAGTCGGCCCGCCGGTTCTCGGCGATGCTCGTCCGGGCCACCCGGGCGATGTAGGCCATCGAGGCGCTACCCAGCACGAAACCCGGGATGAGCAGTTGGGAGAACGGCATCTCGCTGGAGACGGTCGCCGGAACGATCTTCCACTGCACGCCGAACAGCCACTGGAGCACGAAGCCGACCACGAAGACCGGCAGCGCGATCAGGAACAGCGTCGAGACCAGGACCAGGTTGTCCAGGAAGCCGTTGCGGCGGAGGCCGGTCAGCACGCCGGCGGTCAGCCCGATCACGGCCTCGATCGCCAGCGCCACGACGGCCAGCTTCAGCGTGTTCGGGTACGCGGTGGCGATGATGTCGTTGATCGACCGGCCGCTGTACGTGGTGCCGAAGTCCCCCTGTAGGAGGTTCTTCATGTAGGTGGCGTACTGCACGAAGACGTTCTGGTCCAGGTGGTACTTCGCGGTCATCGCCGCGACGTACTCCGGCGGGCAACGGCGTTCGCCGCACTTGCCGGCGAACGGATCACCGGGCACGGACCAGACCAGCCAGTAGATCAGGAACGTGGTGCCGAGAAACACCGGCACGAGTTGGAGCAGCCGTCTCACGAGGTAACGGCCCATGGGGTGGTCCTCCAGACAGGGAGCGCGCCGGCGGCCGACACGCTGGGGCAGCAGGCGAGGGTGGGTATGGTGTCACCCGCTCGCGGAACGGCCCCGGGCCGGGTCCACCGGATGTGGCGGACCCGACCCGGGGTCAGTCAGACCGTTCGGATCAGAGCTCGACCGAGGAGAGGTCCAGCTCACCGACGTTGGTCAGCTCGAGCTTCTTGATCTTCTCCGAGTGGCCGACCTGCAGGCCGTAGAAGTAGATCGGGATGCTCGGGACGTCCTCGTCGACGATCTTCAGCGCATCGGCGAACTTGGCGTGCGACGCCTCCAGGCTCGCGGCGCCACTGGCCTCCTTGGCCAGCGCGTCGACCTGCGGGTTGTTGTACAGGCCGTCGTTGGAGGAGCCGCCCTTGACGTAGAGCGGGTTCACCCAGTTCTCGATGTCCGGGTAGTCCTGCTGCCAGGCGGCACGGTACGGGCCGGTCATCTTGCGGGCGTTGACGTTCTGGCGGAAGACCGCGAAGGTCGGCACGCCCTCGGCGCGGGCCTCGATGCCGAGGTTCGTCTTCACCTGCTGCGCGACGGCCTCCATCCAGTCCTTGTGGCTGGAGTCGGCGTTGTAGTAGAAGACCATCTCGCCCTGGAAGCCGCCGGCCTCCTGGAGAAGCTGCTTGGCCTGCGTCGGGTCGAACTTGCAGGCGGTGCAGTTGCCCTGCGGGGCACCCGGGGTGAGCGGGTTGGCCCAGCTGTCGGCCGGCTTGCGGGTACCGAAGAAGATCTTGTCGGAGATCTCCTGCCGGTTGATCGACAGCGAGACGGCCTTGCGCAGCTTCGGGTTGGCGAAGCGCTTGTCGTAGATCGGGAAGGCGATGAACGCCGTCGCCGGGACGACGGTGGACAGGGCCCGGTCGCCCAGGTCGGTCTTGTACTTGTCACCGGCGAGCGCCGAGGTGGGGATCGGCTCCAGGAAGTCGAGGTTGCCCGAGAGCAGGTCGGCGTAGGCCGCGTCCTCGTTCTGGTAGAGCCTGTAGGTGAAGTCCTTGACCTTCACCTTGTCGCGCAGGGTGTAGTCGTCGAAGCGGGTGAGCTTGATCGCGACGTTGTCTTCCCACGACACGAACTTGACCGGGCCGTTGCCGATCGGCTTCTTGCCGAACTCCTCCGGCTTCTGGGTGAAGAAGACGTCCGGCAGCGGCATGAAGGCGCTGTAGCCGAGCTTGGTGGGGAACACCGCGGTCGGCGCGCCGAGGGTGACCTCGAAGGTCTGGTCGTCGACGACCTTCAGGCCGGACAGCTTGTCGGCCTTGGGGGCCGGCGCCTTCTGCGGGCCGTCGCCGTCCGGGTCCTCGGTGGCGACGTCGCCGTAGCCGGCGATGTCGGCGAAGAAGCTGCCGTTCGCCGCGCCGTTCGGCGAGTAGGCGGCCCAGTTCCAGGCGTCGACGAAGTTCTTCGCCTTCACCTCGGTACCGTCGTGGAACTTGGTACCCTTCTTGATCTTGATGGTGAAGACCTTCGAGTCTGTGGTGTCGATGGACTCGGCCAGCGCGTTGCGCGGGGCGCTTCCGTCGTTCGGGTACTCGACCAGACCCGTCCACAGGTTGTCGATGAGCTTGCCGCCACCGGTCTCGGTGGTGTTGGCCGGAACCAGCGGGTTCTCGGGCTGGACGCCGTTGACGACGATCGCGCCGTCCTTGCTGGCGGCGGCGTCGCCTTCGCCGCTGTCGCTGTTCGAGCAACCGCTGGCGACCAGCGCGGCGGCCATGCCAACCGCGATGGCGCCACTCGCCCGCTTCGAGACTCTCATTCCGAGGGGCCTCCTCTTTCTAACCTGGTTCCGTCGTGGGTTTCACGCACGTATGGGGGTGACACCGCCGGGGACCTCGTGTCTCAGGCCACCGGTTTACCGCAGAGGAAATCGGGACACCCCAGGGGGACCGATCCGCCGGGCCACCACACCCCCGCGTCCGACTCCGCGCAGACTCGACGGCCACGAGCCGCATGGAGGGGCGGCGCCGTGGCCGGCGAACGTGCGGATGCCTCGCACCGAGGATGAGGTGCTGCCACTGTGACACCCACCTGCCCATTGCGTGAAGGTGCCGTTATCAAGCCGTTAGTTGCCCGCCACGTTGCCGATACTTCGGAAAAGATCACCAACTGTCCCGCTCGTGCCCCTCTGAGCAGGCAGGGCAACCGGGTTGCCGGGGCGTCCCGACCCGAGAAGCTCAGCCGTGAGCCGTCCCGCCACCACCCGGCCACGCTCCAAATCCCACCGAACGTTGACCGTTTCTGCCCACCCGGATGACGCCGCCTCGGACTGGCCGGGGAGCATCGTAACCGGGTGGAGGATGGCTTCCACGATGGTACCCGGGGGTGGTTCCGTCTCGTCCCGCGCCGTCACACCAGCCGGCGGTCCGCCGCCCAACGGGACAGCTCGTACCGGTTGGACATCTGGAGCTTGCGCAGGACGTTGGAGACGTGCGTCTCGACCGTCTTGATCGAGATGAACAGCTCCTTGGCGATCTCCTTGTACGCGTACCCCCGGGCGAGCAGGCGCAGTACCTCCCGCTCCCGGTTGGTGAGCTGGTCCAGCTCCGGGTCGGCGACCGGCGCGTCCGGCCGGGCCGCGAAGGCGTCCAGCACGAACCCGGCCAGCCGAGGGCTGAACACCGCGTCCCCGTCCGCCACCCGGCGGATCGCCGCGGTCAGCTCGTCCGGGGAGATGGTCTTGGTGACGTACCCCCGGGCGCCGGCCCGGATCAGCCCGATCACGTCCTCGGCCGCGTCCGACACACTCAGCGCCAGGAACCTGACCTGCGGGTGGGTACGCCGCATCGCGTCCAGCACCGCGCGCCCCCCGCCGTCGGGCATGTGCACGTCGAGCAGCACCACGTCGGGCTGGAACGCGGCGATCCGGGTGACCGCCTCGGCGACCGTGCTGGCCTCCCCCACCACCTCGACGTGCGCGCCCAGCTCCGCCCGTACGCCGGCCCGGAACATGGCGTGGTCGTCGACGAGGAAGACCCGCAGCCGCCCGTTCCGGGCGTCCGCCCCCTCGACCGGTTCCATCGACTGCTCCGCCATGGTCATCTGTCCCTTTCCGCTGTGGAGCCGGTGCCGCTGATCGGCAGGATCAGCCGGACCTCGGTCCCCTCCCCCGGCCCGGAGCGGATCTCCGCCCGGCCACCGTGCCGCTTCATCCGCCCGACGATCGATCCTCGTACGCCGTGCCGGTGGTCCTCCACGGTATCCGGGTCGAAACCCTTGCCCCGGTCGCGGACGAAGACGCTCACCTGCTCCGGCTCCACCTCGGCGTAGAGCGACACCGTCGCCACCCCGGCGTGCCGGGCCGCGTTCACCAGCGCCTCCCGGGCCGCCGCGACCAGCGCCCCGACCCGCTCGTCGGTCTCCCGGTCGCCCACCACCACCGCCTCCACGGTGATCGCGAAGGTGTCCTCCACCTCGGCGGCGGCCTGCTCCAACGCCGCCGCGAACCGTTCCGTCGGCGAGCCGGTGGGCTTGTACAGCCAGTTACGCAGGGAACGTTCCTGGCCCCGGGCCAGCCGCTGCACCGTCTTCACGTCGGTGGCGTTGCGCTGGATCAGGGCCAGGGTGTGCAGCACCTGATCGTGCACCATCGCGGCCAGTTCGGCGCGCTCCTGCTCCCGGATGCGCCCCTCCCGCTCGGAACGCAGCTGGTTCCACGTCCGCCACAGCACCGGCCCGGCCACCACCCCGACCCCGGCCAGCCCGACCAGCGCGAAGATCACACCGTTGACCACCGCGTCGACGTTCTGCATCGGGGAGTACACCGCCGCCACGCCGATGATGCCGACCGCGACCAGCAGCCCGCCGCCGGCGAACCGGAGCACGAAGGAACGCCGGTCGCTCTCCTCCACCACCGCGCCCAACCAGGGCACCGGCATCGCGCCACCCCAGTGTCGACGGCGTTCCGGCGCGGACTGGTGCCAGATCACCCCGGCGCCCACCGCGATGATGGCCACCAGCCACCCGGCGGTGCCCGTGGCGCCCACCGAGTCGAAGACCATCACCTGCACCAGCAGCACACCCAGCCCGATCAGGACGAAGGGCAGCAGTTGGGCGGGGTCCCGGCGGGGCGGTACGGCGGTGTCACCGGGGCGCAGCGGCACCACCGCCCAGAACGCCGCGTACAGCAGCAGCCCCAGGCCGCTGAGCCCGAGCAGGATCATGAACGCGACCCGTACCCGCAGGACCGGGATGCCGAGATGGTCGGCGATGCCGGCGGCCACGCCGGCGGCCAGCCGGTGTTCGGGCGCCCGGTAGAGGCGGGGTGGCGGCGTCACGGCGTTGATCGGAGGCTCCCGGTGACGGAGGGTGCGACAGGCACGCCGGACGGTCCCGGCGCCGGCTCGATCGTCACACGGCGTGCCGCCCCACCACCACGGGGACGCCCCCGACATCCGCGCCCCCGGGATCTCAGGGTGGGGTCAGGGTCGGATCCGGAGGACGTTCGCAACGGCGACGCAGCAGGATCGAGGCATGACCGAGCAAGCTGCCCCGACGCCCCGCCCGGCAGCCGGCGGATGGGACGCACCCGCCACCGGACCCGCCACCGCGCCCCCGGGCGGCGCCGCACCGCCGACCGCGGGGCCGATCCCGGCGCCACCGTCCGGCAGCGCCGGCTTCACCTCGCGGTACGGCCTGGTCCGCCCGCGTGAGGGCCGTTACCTGGCCGGGGTCTGCGCCGCCGTCGGCCGGGCCACCAACACCGACCCGGTGCTCTGGCGGGTGATCCTCGCCGTGCTCGGTTTCTTCGGCGGCATCGGCATCCTGGTCTACGTCGCCGCCTGGCTGATCATCCCGGGCGAGGGTGACAGCGCCTCCCCGGTGGAGTCGATGCTGGGCCGAGGCCGGTCCAGCATGTCCCCGGTCACCGTCATCGTGCTGACCATCCTGGTCGCCGTGAGCTTCGGCTACATCGTCACCGACCCGTTCCGGGCCGTGCTGCTCGGCGCGGCGATCCTGATCGGGGGCGCGCTGCTGCTCAACCGGGACGGCCACGCGCCACGGCCGACCCCGATCCCCGACGGGGTGAGCCCGCCGGCCCCGGCCACCGCGCCACCCGGTCCGGTGCCGCCGGTCAGTTATCCCGCGCCCGAGCTGTTCACCCCGCCGCCCGCACCGGCCATGCCGGTGCCACCCGGGCCGGCCACCGGGGTGACGCCGCAGGAGCGCACCGCCGAACTCCCGGCCTGGTCACCGGCGACCCCGTACCCACCGGCACCGGCCGACGCCGGGTCGGGTTTCCCGGGCCTGCCGTCGGCCCCGGTGCCGCCCGCGCCCGCGGTGGCCGCCCCACTGCCACCCGGCTACCGGCAGCCGTTCGCCCCGCACGGCCCGTACGCCGGATCGCCCACACCGCCACCACCGGTGCGGCCCCCGAAGCCGCCGAAGCGACCACGGGAACGGTCCGCGCTCGGCGCCGTCACCTTCTCGTTGATCTTCCTGACCCTGGGCGTGGTCGCGATCCTCGACCTGCTCGGCGTCTTCCCCATCGGCGCCGCCGCGTACTTCGCGGCCGCGCTTGCCACCATCGGTCTCGGGCTGCTGGTCGGCACCTGGTTCGGCCGGGCCCGCTGGCTGATCGCGTTGGGGCTGGTCACGGCGGCGGCGCTCGGTGTGGCGACGGTGGCCGAGTCCTACGACCGGATCCGCGGCGTCGACGGGAACGTCACCTGGGCCCCGACCGACCGGCGCGACCTCGCCGACCGGTACGAGAACAGCTTCGGCGACGCCACCCTGGACCTGCGCGGGGTGGACCTCGACGGGCAGGACGTCCAGATCGCCCTCGTGGTCAACTTCGGTCAGGCCACCGTCGTGGTGCCACCGAACGTCGACGTCACCACGATCACCGACGTCAACGCCGGGGAGGCCACCGTCTTCGGCCGGCGGTCGCCGGGGAACGGCCGGTCCCGCGAGTTGGTCGACCTGGGCCCGGACGGGGCGGGCGGCGGCAGGCTGCGGCTCTACGTCCACGTCAACGCCGGCAACCTGGAGGTGACCCGATGAGGGCGCACCGCACGGACCTCGTCTCGTTCTTCTTCGGGCTGCTCTTCGTCGGGTCCTCACTCTGGTGGCTGCTCGCCCAGATCCTCGGGCTCGCCCTGCCGCCGGTCGGCTGGTTCCTCGCCGGTGCGTTGCTGTTGATCGGGCTGCTCGGCCTGGTGGGGGCGCTGCGCTCGGGCCGGCACGACCGGCGGCGGGACCGACCGGCGGCGACCGGAACGGACGTACCGGACGCCGAGCCGGCCGGAGACGGCGACCGGCTTGCCCCCGACCCGACCCGGTTCGACGGGCCGGGCACCGACCCGGCCGGTGACGGCGAGGTGACCGCCGCGGACATCCGGCTGACCGGCCCGGACGAGCCGTCGGCCCCGATCTGGAGCCCGGACGGCACCGACGAACGCGGCCTGCGGCCCGACCAGTACCCGGCGGTGCCCGACGGGGCCGACGAGTGGCCCACCGGGGCGGTCGTCGACCGGCCCGTCGAGGCGGTGGAGGACCGGGCCGCCGACGCGCCGGAACAGGGACCCCGGTCGGCCCGGTGACCGGCCCGTCGGCGGGACGGCGACGTCCCCCGCCTGAGCACGGCGGTGCGCCCGCCGGCCACCGGCTCGTATGCTGGCCCGTGGAGATTCCGCCCTCCACCGGCCGGCCCGCCGCGCCACCGGCGGCCACGGCCGAGCCGTCGCGATGCCCGTCTCTACCCCGTCAGGAGCCCGCCCGACATGACCCAGTCCCCCGCCGTGCGCACCCCGGTCCGGTCCGGTCCGGTCCGCATCGGCGAGCGCGCCGCCCGTACCCTCGTCGCCGAACTCGCCCGGCGTAACGACCCGAAGGCCGCCCTGCTGGTCGGCGCGACCGCGGGGTCCGCGGCGCTGGCCGCGGCGATCGACGCGCTGCTTCCCGGCGACACGCTCACCGTGGTGCCGGCCGAGTCCGCCGACGCCGCCGAGCTGCGCGAGCACGTCACGGCCCAGGGCCGCTGGGTGGCCGACCGGGTACGCGTCGTCGACTCCCTCGCCGAGGCCGACGCCGCCGAGGTGGTCATCGCCGCCGAGCCCCTGGCCGGCACCGCCGAGCAGGCCCGGGCGACCGTCGACGGCCTGGCCAAGTACCTCACCGACGGTTCGGTGCTGAGCGTGTCCGCGCCGGTGTTCCGCACCGGGGGGGCCGCCGCCGAGCTGGACCGGCAGGGGGTGCTGCACGGCGTCCGCACCGACCTGGTGCTGCGCAACTCCCCGCCGGTGCGCGTGCACCACCTGCGCTTCACCCCGGCCAGCCCGGCACTGGCCGCCCGCCTGGCGCCGGCCCACCGGCCCTCCAGCGTGCCGCTGACCCGTGGCATGCACATCGACTCCAACGGGGTCGCCGCGGCCGGCATCGCCCTCGGGTTGGCGGCGGCGGCGAAGGTGGCCCGGCCGAAGTCGAAGCTCTGGCTGCTGCCGGCGCTGGCCGCCGCTCCGGTGGCCGCGTTCTTCCGGGACCCCGAGCGGGACGTCCCGGAGGACCCGTCGGCCGTGGTCGCGGCCGCCGACGGTCAGGTGCTCTCCGTGCAGCGGCTGCACGACGAGCGTTTCGGCGACGGCGAGTGGTTGCGCGTCGCGGTCTTCCTGTCGGTGCTGGACGTGCACGTCAACCGGGCCCCGGTGGCCGGGAAGGTGGTCGACTACTTCGTCGCCGACGGTGGTTTCGTCAACGCGATGAAGCCGGACGCCGAGCACAACGTGGCGGCGTACACGGTGCTGGACACCGCGCACGGCACGGTCGTGGTCGCGCAGCGTACCGGGTTGATCGCCCGTCGGATCGTGCAGCGGGCACCGATCGGGGCGCTGTTGGCCAAGGGTGAGCGGTTCGGGCTGATCCGGTTCGGCTCGCGCACCGACGTCTACCTACCGGCCGACGCCGCCGAGCCGATGGTGGGCCCGGGTGACCGGGTGGTCGGCGGTGCCACGGTCATCGCCCGTTGGCGCTGACCTCAGCAAGCAGGGGCACCGCTCGTGCGGTGCCCCTGCTGCGCGGTACGGCGGTCAGGCGGTGCGGCGCTGGTGCAACCAGAGCAGCGGGCCACTGACCAGGTAGCCCACCACCACCAGGGCGAAGGTGAGCCGGATGTCGACCAGCGCGCCGATCACCGGGGCGAGCCAGACCCACGGCGGCAGCTTCAGCAGCCGGGCCAGCTTGGCGTACGGGAAGCTGGAGACCATCGCGAAGGCGAGCAGGGCCACCCCGGCGATCTGGACGACCGGTGGCAGCGGCAGCCCGATGGCGACCGTGAGGGCGAGCACCGCCGCCGCCATGGTCGTCGGGACGCCGCAGAAGAACCGGCCGTCCTTGGGCGAGACGTTGAACCGGGCGAGCCGGATCGCGGCGCAGCCGGCGACGAGGGCCGCGGCCACGGCGGCGGCGCCGGTGGGCGCCGACCCGGCGAGTGAGGCGTAGACCACGACCGGGGCGGCCAGGCCGAAGGAGCACATGTCGGCCAGCGAGTCCATCTGGGCGCCGAACGGGCTGGCCACGCCGAACCTGCGGGCGAGCGCGCCGTCCAGGCCGTCGAAGGCCACGCAGGCGATCAGCAGCAGCGCGGCCACCCGGGTCTCACCGGCCATGGCCACGAAGATGGCGTTGATGCCGAGCATCAGGCTGGCCACGGTGCAGGCGTTGACCAGCGCGAACTTCACCCGGCGGGCGGCGGTGCGCTCACCGGGCAGCAGCGGGATGGTCATCGCCGGCGACTCGTCCACCGGTGTGGCGGGGGCGAGGGCGGGGCTGACCGGCATGACCGCTTCGATCTCGGCCCGGCCGAGCGGGAGGTGTCCCCGGCCGAAGCGGTTGAGGCCGTAGCGGCGGCGGGGCCGGTCGGCGAGGCGCTCGGGGAGCACCAGGTTGGTGGCGGCGTCGCCGTCACGGCGGCTCACGCGGACCAGCAGCACCTGACGGGCGAACGTGCTGCTGCGGCGCAGGGAGCCCGCCCAGCGACGCCCTGCGGGGCGCGGACTGTCAGTCGTACGACGCCGGCGCCATGGGGCTCTCGGCACGTTTCCTCCATCACCGGATCGGCTGGCCGCCCCGTGGGGCGGGTGTCCGGCTGTCTCGTGCCGGACCACTGTCGGCCCGGCAGCCGTCGAAGCGGAGTACACCATTACACAGGGGAGTGGTGGTTGGCGATAGCTGCCGGCGGTACTTATATCTCCGTTAACCGCGCAAACCGCTCCGTTGTTCCCATCTCGGGCTGCATCGCCCGTTATCTCTGCCAACCTCACATCCGACTGTACCGGAGCTGTTCCGGACTGGCCCGTCGGGCGGGCGCTACCGCCCCTGTTGTCCGGTTGCCATCGCCGCCACGTCGGTCAGCGGCAGGCCGGTGAGCTGGTCCGGGGTGAACCAGGCGGCGTCGGCGGTGGATCCGCCGGCCAGCTCGGTGACCACCGCCTCGGTGGGCGCCGGCACCAGCACCCGGTACACCACCCGGACCGCGTGCCAGTCCAGCGGACGCCCTTCCGGACCGCGAGCCACAGGGTTGTGCAGATGACCGACTGTCACCAGGTCGACTACCGTGCCGAGCTGTCCGGACTCCTCCACCAGCTCGCGCAGCAGGCCGGCGGCCGGTTGCTCACCGTGATCCGTGCCGCCTCCGGGGAGGTGCCACTTCCCCGCGCCCGGGTAGCCGGCGGCGATCCGGGTCAGCAGGATCCGGTCCTGCGGATCGGTGGCCAGCCCGTACGCGGCGAAGCGCTGCCGCCGGTCGGCGGGCGGCGCAGCGACCTGCCCGGCCGGCAGGGCTCGGGGCAGACCGGCCGGCAGGGGCGCCACGGGCAGGCCGAGCAGTTCGGCGGTGAACGGCATCAGCGGCAGCGCGGCGGCCTCGTCCGGGGTGACCCAGGTGAGCGCGTCGCTGCCACCGGTCGGCTCGGGGCGGAGCTCGCCCCCGGACGCCTCGACGTCGAAGACCAGCCGGTCGGTGTGCACCGCGACACCGGCATCACGGAAGGTGGTCACGTCGGCGACGGCGGCCCGAGGTCGGACCACCTCGACGGCCAGCCCGGTCTCCTCGGCGAACTCGCGGACCGCCGCGGCGACCGGATGCTCCCCGTGCCGGATGCCCCCACCCGGCAACTGCCAGACGCCCGGGAACGGGCACGCCGCCGAACCGCGCGCAAGCAACACCCGCCCGCCGGAGTCCCGGAGCACCCCGTAGCTGCCCACCCTTCGCCGCGTTTCCACCCGTCCACTCTCCCCCGCCCCGCGTCCACCACGTCGATCGTGAGGTTAACGGGAGCGGAGCGGACATCCTCGACACCGGACGAGCCCGCGGGGAGAGGTGGATCGGCGGTCAGGTGAGGTTGGCGGCCTGGACGGCTTCGGCGGTGACCTCGGTCAGGCGCTCCGCCGGAAGTGCGCCCAACTCCTCCCGGCCAAACCAGCGGGCCTCACACGTCGAACCACCTACATCGGCGACCGTGGGCGGAGCGGGCTGGTCGACGATCACCCGGTAGAACGCGCGTACGCCGTGCCAGTCGATCGGATAGCCCTCCGGGCCGAGCGAGGCGGCGTCCCGGTGGCTTGCCACCCCGAGCAGCCCGACGAGGCGACCGGTCTGGCCGGTCTCCTCGACCAGTTCCCGGATCAGCGCCGCACCGGGCTGCTCGCCGTAATCCGTGCCACCGCCGGGCAGGTGCCAGCAGCCGGCCCCCGGGTACCCGTCGGAGACGCGGGTCAGCAGCACCCGGCCCTGCGGGTCCGTCACCACGGCGTACGCGGCGAACCGCTGGGCGCGGTGCAGGCCGTCCGGGCCGGGCACGGCGTAGAAGGAGGGGAACTCCGGTGGCTCGTCCGGGACGATGTCGGCCGAGGCGGCCGGCAGCCCCAGGGCGCGCGCGGTGAACGACCGCAGTGGCAGCTCGCGCGCCTCGTCGAGGGTGTACCACCGGGCGAGGTCGGTGGGACGGTCCACCCGGTCGGTCAGCGTGCCGCCGCGCACTCCGACCCGGTAGATGAGGCGGTCGGTGTGGATGGTGATGCCTCGCTCGGGCAGGGCGCGCATGTCGGCGAGGACGTCGTCGAGGCCGGAGACGGCGACCGACAGACCGGTCTCGGCCGCGGTCTCCCGTACGACGGTGTGCTTCGGATCCTCACCGTGGTCGACCGCCCCACCCGGCAGGGACCACACGCCGGGGGTGCCGGAGCGCTCCGACGCGCGGACCAGCAACACTCGGCCGACTGAATCAGCACAGACTGCGTATGCCGCGATCCTGCGAAGCGGCTCCAGCAAGGTGGTCACGAGACGAAATTGTCCCCGCGACCGGTTACCGCCATCGAAAACTGTCAGATTCCTGACTCAGAACTGGACCATCAGGGATCGGTCCGGGTAAGGATCCGGGCAGTCACCGAGGTGGTCCGGCCGCCCGATGCGGACCGTGGAGGCATGACCTCGACAACCCCTCCCCAGGCTCCGTACAAGCAGCTCCGCCGGCCCACCACCGATCGGATGGTCGGCGGTGTGGCCAGCGGCCTCGGCCGGTACTTCGCCGTCGACCCCACCCTGGTCCGGGTGGTGTTCGCCGTCGCGGCCCTGGCCACCGGCGGGATCGCCGCGCTGGCGTACCCGATCATGTGGTTCCTGATGCCGGAGGAGCCGCCCGGCGCGCCCGCCTGGCCGCACCCGACGAACGCCGCGCCGCCGGCCCCGCCGACCGCCTGGCCACCCGCCGGCACGCCGGCACCCGCGACCTGGCCGGCGGCCACGCCCGACCCACAGGACCCGACGATGCCGGTCGAGACGATCCCGGCCGGCCGGCCCACGCCGGAGCCGGCCACCGAACCGATCCCGACCGGGCGACCGACCCCCGAGCCGGAGCCCCGGCCGGAGCCTCAGCCACCGGCCGGCTGAGGCGGGATCACTCCCACTCGATGGTGCCCGGCGGCTTGCTGGTGACGTCCAGGACCACCCGGTTGACCTCGGCGACCTCGTTGGTGATCCGGGTGGAGATCCGGGCGACCACCTCGTAGGGCAGCCGCGACCAGTCGGCGGTCATCGCGTCCTCGCTGGAGACCGGGCGCAGCACCACGGGATGCCCGTAGCTGCGCCCGTCACCCTGCACACCGACGCTGCGCACGTCGGCCAGGAGCACCACCGGGAACTGCCAGACGCCCCGGTCCAGGCCGGCGTTGCTCAGCTCCTCCCGGGCGATCAGGTCGGCCTGGCGCAGCACCGCGAGCCGCTCCTCGTCCACCGCGCCGATGATCCGGATGGCCAGGCCCGGACCCGGGAACGGGTGCCGCCAGACCATCGCCTCGGGCAGGCCCAGCTCCAGCCCGAGCGTACGGACCTCGTCCTTGAAGAGCGTGCGCAACGGCTCGACCAGGGCGAACCTCAGGTCCTCCGGGAGACCGCCGACGTTGTGGTGGCTCTTGATGTTGGCGGTGCCGGTGCCGCCACCGGACTCGACCACGTCCGGGTAGAGCGTGCCCTGCACGAGGAACTCCACGTCGCCGCGCGAGGCGATCTCCCGGGCGGCGGCCTCGAAGACCCGGATGAACTCCCGGCCGATGATCTTGCGCTTCTGCTCCGGGTCGGTGACCCCGGCCAGGGCGCCGAGGAACCGCTCCCGGGCGTCGACGACCCTGAGCTTGATGCCGGTGGCCGCGACGTAGTCCTTCTCCACCTGCTCGGCCTCGCCGGCCCGCAGCAGGCCGTGGTCGACGAAGACACAGGTGAGCTGGTCGCCGACCGCCCGGTGCACCAACGCGGCGGCGACCGCCGAGTCCACGCCGCCGGAGAGGCCACAGATGACCTCCTTGTCGCCCACCTGCTCGCGGATCCGGGCGACCTGGTCGTCGATGATGTTCTCGGGCGTCCAGGTCGGCTCGATGCCGGCGATGTCGTACAGGAAGCGCTGGAGCATCTCCTGGCCGTGCGCGGTGTGCCCGACCTCCGGGTGGAACTGCACGCCGGCCCGCCGGCCGGCCAGGTCCTCGAACGCGGCGACCGGAGCGCCCGCCGACTCGGCGGTGACGGTGAAGCCCTCGGGGGCCTCGGTCACGCAGTCGCCGTGGCTCATCCACACCGGCAGGTCGTCCGGCAGTTCCCGGAGCAGCACGCCGGCGTCCGCGCGGGCGCGCAGCGGGGTGCCGCCGTACTCGCGTTTGCCGGTCCTCGTGACCGTGCCCCCCAGGGCCCGGGCCATTGCCTGGAAGCCGTAGCAGATGCCGAAGACCGGGACGTCGGCGGAGAACACCCCCGCGTCGATCTGCGGGGCACCGGGGGTGTAGACGCTGGACGGGCCGCCGGAGAGGATGATCGCCGCCGGCTTCTTCGCCAGCATCTCCTCCACCGGCATCGAGTGCGGGACGATCTCCGAGTAGACCTTCGCCTCGCGCACCCGGCGCGCGATGAGCTGGGCGTACTGGGCTCCGAAGTCCACCACGAGGACGGGGCGAGGCGTGCTCATGTGCAGAAAGCCTACCGACAGTCACCCCCGCCCCCGGCACGGGCCGGGCCATGGGCGCGCCGCGGCGTATCGCCGCCGCTCCGGACCGGCGCGCCGCACCTGGTCCGACCCGCCGACCGGGCGGGCTCAGGGGCGCAGCGCGCCGGGCGCGCCCGCCGGGACCGCCGGGTCGCGCGGCGGCACCGCAGCCACCCGGCGGTACGGCGAGCCCAACGGCGGGCGCGGGTCGGCCTCGCCCCGGTTCGGCCAGAACGACATCGCCCGCTCCGCCTGCGCGGTGATCGTCAGGGACGGGTTGACGCCGAGGTTCGCCGAGACCGCCGCGCCATCGACCACGTGCAGCCCCGGGTGGCCGTACACCCGGTGCCACGGGTCGACCACCCCCTCGGCCGGAGACGCGCCGATCACCGCCCCACCGAGCAGGTGCGCCGTCATCGGGATGTCGAACGGCTCGGTCAGCGCGCCGCCCGGCGTACCGTCGATCTCCTCGGCGAGCAGCCGGGCCGCCCGGTTGCCGGCCGGGATCCAGGTGGGGTTCGGGGTGCCGTGCCCGGGACCGGAGACGAGCCGCCGGCCGAACGGGCCGCGCCGCAGTCGCGTGGTGAGCGAGTTGTCGGCCGACTGCATGACCAGGGCGATCACCGTCCGCTCCGACCAGCGTCGGACGGAGAGCATCCGGGCGGCCAGTGCCGGCTGCCGGAGGATGTCGCCCAGCCAGCGACGGGCCCGGTGCGGGCCACCGTCGACCAGCAGCGACTGGAGCAGGCCCATGGCGTTCGAGCCACGGCCGTAGCGGACCGGCTCGATGTGGGTCTGCGGGTCGGGGTGGAACGAACTGGTGATCGCCACCCCCTGGGTGAAGTCGAGCCCGCGGGCACGGGCCTGCCGGGGCCCGACCGACGCGCCGAGGATGGCCTCGGAGTTGGTCCGGGTCAGCTCGCCGAGGCGCGGGGAGAGCGCCGGCAGCGCCCCGGTCGCCTTCATCTCGTGCAGCAACCGCTGGGTGCCCAGCGCCCCGGCGGCGAAGACCACCTGGTCGGCGTGGACCACCTGGCGGCGGCGACGCGGCCAGGCGCCGGTGCGCGCGGTGTGCACCGCGTACCCGCCGCCGGGCCCGGGCCGCACCGCGGTAACCGTGGTCAGCGCACGGACCTCGACACCGAGCCGTTCGGCCAGCCAGAGGTAGTTCTTGACCAGGGTGTTCTTCGCCCCGTGCCGGCAGCCGGTCATGCACTCGCCGCAGTGGGAGCAGCCGGTGCGCTCCGGGCCGACGCCACCGAAGTACGGGTCGGCCACCCGCTGGCCGGGCCGGCCGATGTACACGCCCACGGGGGTGGCGTGGAAGGTGTGCCCCACCCCCATCCGCTCGGCCACCGCCCGCATCGCCCGGTCCGCCGCCGTGGTGACCGGGTACGTGGTGACACCGAGCATCCGCCTGGCCTGGTCATAGTGGCGGGCCAACTCGTCGCGCCAGTCGGTGATGTCGCGCCACTGCGGGTCGGCGTAGAACTCGTCGAGCGGCTCGTAGAGGGTGTTGGCGTAGACCAGGGAGCCGCCACCCACCCCGGCGCCGGAGAGCACCAGCACCCCGCCGCCGGCCCGCCGCTCGGCGGAGCGGAGCAGGGTGATCCGTTGCAGGCCGTAGCAGCCGAGCTTCGGGGCCCACAGGAAGCGCCGGACCCGCCACGAGGTCTCCGGGAACTCGTCGTCGGCGAAGCGCCGCCCGGCCTCCAGCACGACGACGCGGTACCCCTTCTCGGCGAGCCGGAGCGCGGTGACGCTGCCGCCGAAGCCGGAGCCGATGACGACCACGTCGTACCGCATGAAGGCATCATTACCGGCGGGTAGCCATCGCGCCAGTACCGGTTTCGGGTGACCATGCGGATGACCGGCCGATCCGGTGGCCGTGGGCCCGCAACCCGGCCGGCCCGTCGGAGCGTTGTACAGACGGGGGTGTCGGGGATGGCTCAGGACGCGGGGTCGGCACGGCGGGCACGGGCGCTGCTGCTGGCCGCCCTCGCCGCGATCCTGCTGGTGCTGGCCGGCAGCCTGGTGGCCACCCGGCTGGTCGGCCGCGACGAGGCGCAGCCCCCACCCGGCCCGACCGGTACGCCGCCCGCCGGCACGCCCAGCCCCACCCCACCGCCGGGGGCCGCCGACGTCACCGGCCCACTCAACCTGCTCCTCGTCGGCGTCGACACCCGGGTCAGCGTGCCCGGCTGGGAACCGCACGCCGACTCGGTGCTGGTGCTGCACGTGCCGGCCGGGCTCGGTCGGGCGTACCTCTTCTCGCTCCCCCGCGACCTGCTGGTCGACATCCCGGCCTTCCCGCCCGCCGGCTACCGGGGTGGGCGCACGAAACTCACCCACGCGATGAGCTACGGCAGCCGGGTGCCCGGCCGACCGCGCCAGCCCAGCGCCACCCAGGGGTACGAGTTGCTGCGCAGCACGGTCGCCGGTTACACCGGGCTGCGCGTCGACGCCGGCGCCGTGATCAACTTCCCGGGCTTCGCGCGCCTGGTGGACACCCTCGGCGGGGTGGACCTGTACGTCGACCAGCGGGTCGTCTCGATCCACCGCAGGCCGGACGGCAGGCACCGTGACCCGGCCCCCACCGGCGGGGGCTACGTGGGGCCGCAGATGGTCTACGAACCGGGCGAGCGGCACCTCAACGGCTGGCAGGCGCTGGACTACGCGCGCCAGCGCTACATCACCGGCGGCGACTACGCCCGCCAGCGGCACCAGCAGCAGCTCGTCAAGGCGCTGGCCACCAAGATCCTCGACGAGGACCTGGCGCGCCAGCCGGACCGGGTCGAGCAGGTCGTCGCCGCGCTCGGCGACACCCTGAACTACCTGGGCGGCCCCCGGATCGTCGACCTCGCCTACGCCCTCGGCGGGCTGAGCCCCGACCGGCTCACCCTGGTCGGGCTCCCCGGCAGCGGCGTCGGCAAGGGCAGCGGCTACCGGGGTGAGCAGCTCACGTCGGTGGGCACCGGTTTCCTCACCGCGCTCGCGGCCGGCGACGCCGAGGCGTACCTGGCCGCCCATCCCACGCTGCGGGTGAAGAGGTAGCGCGTCTCAGAGCTTCACCGGCCGGGCCGGTCGCTTCGTGCCGTACAACCAGGCGTCGAAGAGCGCGTCGAGCTGCCTGCCGGAGACCCTCTCGGCCAGCGCCACGAACTCGGCGGTGGTCGCGTTGCCGTCCCGCTTCTCCGCCGCCCAGGTCTTGACGATCCGGAAGAACGCCGGGTCGCCGACCGCGACCCGCAGCGCGTGCACGGTCATCGCGCCGCGTTCGTACACCGACCGGCTGAACAGGTTGGGCACCCCGGGCCTCCCCGGCGGCGTGCTCCACACCGAGGCCGGCATCCCCGAGTAGCGCCCGTCGAACGCCTGCTTCGCGGTGCCCCGGCCGCTGTGCTCGTTCCACAGCCACTCCGCGTACGAGGCCAGGCCCTCGTTGAGCCAGATGTCGCGCCACCTCGTCAACGCCACACTGTTGCCGAACCACTGGTGGGCCAGCTCGTGCGCGACCACCTCGGTGTTCTCGCCCCGGCGGAAGAAGCCGGCGGAGTAGACCGGGCGGCTCTGCGTCTCCAACGCGTACCGGACCCGGGGATCGGAGACCACCACCCCGCCGTACGCGTCGAACGGGTACGGCCCGAAGACGCTCTCCAGGTAGTCGGCCACCCGTACGGTCTGCGCGATCGACCGGTCCGCCGCCCCCCTGGGCAGCGTGGTGGTCACCGCGCTCCACACCGGACGCCCCTTGTGCTCCCCGGTGGTCAGCCGGAACCTCCCGATCGCCACCATGCTCAGGTAGCTGGCCATCGGGTCCCGCTCGGCCCACTTCCAGGTGGTCCAGCCGCCCGCGCTGCTCCTCCCGCCCGGCACGCCGTTGCTGACCGCCGTCAACCCGTCCGGGACGGTGATCTCGAGGTCGTAGCTGGCCTTGTCGGAGGGGTGGTCGTTGACCGGAAACCAGGTGCTCGCCGACTCCGGTTGCCCCAGGGCGATCGCGCCCTCGTCGGTGTGCAACCAGCCGCCCTCGCCGAGCACCTCGTTCTTCAGCGCCTTCGGTTTCCCCGCGTACCTGATCTCGGCGACGAAACCGTTGCCCGAGGTGAGCCCGGCTGCCGGGGTGACCACCAGTTCGTTCTTCTCCTGCGCGTGGGTGGCGGGGGCACCGTCCACGGTCACCGCGCTGACCGCGAGGCCGGCCAGGTCCAGGTGGAACGACGCCAGGTCCGTGGTGGCCGCCGCCCGGACCGTGGTCACCCCGCTGAGCTGGTCGGTACGCGGGTCGTAGCGGACCTTGACCGTGTAGGCGGCCACGTCGTACCCACCGTTGCCGTAGGTGGGGAAGTAGTCGTCGCCCGCGCCGGCCGCGCCCGGCCGGTAGTCGCGCGACGGGGTCGGTGCGGCGCCAGCCGAGGGTGACACCGCCGGTCCGGCGTCGTCGGACTGGCAACCGGTCAGGCCGAGGCCGGCGGCAGCCACCAGGGCCAACCCGACCGACAGGCTCCGTCGTACCCCGCGCATGGCGTGTTCCTCCCCCGTGCCGGGCGGTGGCGCCGAGCCACCGCCGACCGGCGTCGCGGGCCGGTCGCCGGGGCAGCGTACCGAGTGGGGACGCGGCACCGCGTCAGGGCAGGGCGGGCGCGGAGGCGCCGGAGAGCCAGGCGTCCAGCAGCGGGCGCAGCGACCGGTTGGCGACCCGCTCGGCGTGCCCGACGAAGTCCGCGGTGGTGGCGGTGCCGTCCCGCCGCTCCGCCGTCCAGCCGCGCAGGATCCGGAAGAAGGTCTCGTCGCCGACGGTACGGCGCAGCGCGTGCACGGCCAGGGCGCCCCGCTGGTAGACGCCGTCGCCGAACATCTCCGCCGGGCCCGGGTCCAGCGACGGCTTGGACCAGTCGATGGTGGCGTACCGGCGTTCGAAGGCGCGCTGCGCGCTCGGGCCGCCCTGGTGCTCCGCCCACAGCCACTCGGCGTACGTGGCGAAGCCCTCGTTGAGCCAGATGTCCTGCCACCTCGCCAACGCCACGCTGTTGCCGAACCACTGGTGGGCCAGCTCGTGCACGACCACCGACGGGTTCGGTTCGCCACGCCGGAAGAAACCCGGCCCGTAGACCGGGCGGGACTGGGTCTCCAGCGCGTACCCGATGCGGTCGTCGGCGACCGCGACACCCCCGTACCCGGCAACCGGGTACGGCCCGAAGCGTGCGGCGAGGAAGTCGGCGATCTCGCCGGTGCGGGCCAGCGACCGGGCCGCCGGCCCGTCCGCCGGCAGGTCGGCCGCGACCGCCGTCACCATCGGCCTGCCCTGGTGTGTGCCGGTGCGCACCCGGTAGTCGCCGATGACGAGGAAACTCAGGTAGCTGGCCATCGGGACGTCCTCACGCCACCGCCAGGTGGTCCACCCGCCCGCGGTGGTCCGGTCCCCCGGTACGCCGTTGCTCAACGCCTCCAAGGCGTCCGGCACGGTCACCTCGATGTGGTAGGTGGCCTTGTCGGAGGGGTGGTCGTTGACCGGGAACCAGGTCGCCGCCGACTCGGGCTGCCCCAACGCGATCGCCCCGTCCTCGGTGTGCAGCCAGCCGCCGCTGCCCAACACGCCGTCGCGGACGGCGGTCGGCACCCCGGCGTAGGCGACCTCCACGGTGAACCCGGCGCCCTCGGGTACCCCGCGCGCCGGGGTGACCACCAGTTCGTTCCCGTCGCGACGGTGCCGGGCGCCGGCTCCGGAGACGGTGACCTCGGAGACGTCCAGCCCGACCAGGTCCAGGTTGAACCGGGACAGCGGCGCGGTGGCGGTCGCGGTGACCGTCGTCCGCCCGGTCAGCCGGTCGCTGGCCGGGTCGTAGCGCACCGCCAGCCGGTACGCGGAGACGTCGTAGCCGCCGTTGCCACGGCCCGGGACGTACGGGTCACCGGCGTCGGCCGCGCCGGGCCGGAACCCGTCGCGGTCGTCGCCGTCGTCGGTGCAGCCGACCAGCACCAGGGCCGCCACGACGGCTGCGGCGAGAGCGGGCCGGATCCGGGCGGAGAGACGACGCACCGGCCGAGCCTATCGGCACGACCGGCGCGTCGGGATGATTTGTCCGGGTCAGCGGTCCAGCACCAGGCCGACCTTCTGGAACTCCTTGAGGTCGCGGTAGCCGCACTTGGCCATCGCCCGGCGCAGCCCGCCGAAGAGGTTGAGCTGGCCGTCCGGCTCGTCGGCCGGGCCGAAGAGCAGCTGCTCCATCGAGCCGAGCGGCTCGCCGGCCACCTCGAACGCGCCGCGCGGCAGCGACGGGTGGCTGGCCGCCGAGTGCCACCAGGCACCGCCGGCCGGGGCCTCCGCGCAGAGCGAGAGCGCCTCGCCGAGCATCACGGCGTCCGCGCCGCAGCCGAGCGCCTTGGCGATGTCGCCGGAGGTCTGGATGTCGCCGTCGGCGATGAGGTGCACGTACCGGCCGCCGGTCTCGTCGAGGTAGTCCCGGCGGGCCGCGGCGGCGTCGGCGATCGCGGTGGCCATCGGCACCCGGATGCCGAGCACCGACTCGGTGGTGGACCAGTCGTCGCCGCCGATGCCGACGATCACACCGGCCGCGCCGGTACGCATCAGGTGCAGCGCCGTCTTGTAGTCGGTGCAGCCGCCGACCACCACCGGCAGGTCGAGGTCGGCGATGAACTCCTTGAGGTTCAGCGGCTCGTCGGTGGTGGAGACGTGCTCGGCCGACACGATCGTGCCCTGGATGACCAGGATGTCCACGCCGGCGTCGAGGATCACCGGGGCGAGCGCCAGGGTGTGCTGAGGGGAGACCCGGACGGCCACCGTGCCGCCGCCGGCCCGCAGCTCACGCACCCGCTCGGCGATCAGGTCGGGGCGGATCGGCTCGGCGTAGACCTCCTGGAGGCGCTTGGTCGCCCGGGCGTCCTCGTCCAGGCCGGCCAGCTCCTCCAGGACCTTGGTCGGGTTCTCGTACCGGGTCCACAGGCCCTCGACGTTGAGCACTCCCAGCCCGCCGAGCTGACCGAGCCGCACCGCCGAGGCGGGGCTCATCGTGGCGTCGGAGGGGTGCCCGACGCAGGGAATGGCGAACCGGTACGCGTCGAGCTGCCAGCTGGTGGAGACGTCGTCGACGTCCCGGGTCCGGCGGCTCGGCACGATGGCGATGTCGTCCAGGTGGTAGCCGCGCTGCGCGGTCTTGCCCAGCCCGATCTCGACCACGTCACGCATGGGGCACTCCAGGTGGTTGGGGGATGGTCAGCGGGTGTGGTAGTTGGGCGCCTCGACGGTCATCTGGATGTCGTGCGGGTGGCTCTCCTTGAGCCCGGCCGCGGTGATCCGGATGAGCTGGCCGCGCCGGTGCAGCTCGGGGATGCTCTCCGCGCCGACGTACCCCATCGCGGCGCGCAGCCCACCGATGAGCTGGTGGGCGACCGTGGAGAGCGGCCCCCGGTAGGGCACCTGACCCTCGACGCCCTCGGGGACGAGCTTGTCCTCGGCGAGCACGTCCTGCTGGAAGTAACGGTCCTTGGAGTACGACTTGGCCTGGCCGCGGGACTGCATCGCGCCGAGCGAGCCCATCCCCCGGTACGCCTTGTACTGCTTGCCGTTGATGAAGATCAGTTCGCCGGGGCTCTCCTCGCAGCCGGCCAGCAGGCTGCCGAGCATCACCGTGTCGGCGCCGGCGACCAGCGCCTTGGCGATGTCTCCGGAGTACTGGATGCCGCCGTCGCCGATCACCGGGACGCCGGCCGGCCGGGCGGCCCTGGCCGCCTCCATGATCGCCGTGATCTGCGGTACGCCCACCCCGGCGACGATCCGGGTGGTGCAGATCGCGCCCGGGCCCACCCCGACCTTCACGCCGTCGGCGCCCGCGTCGACCAGCGCCTTCGCGCCGGCGTAGGTGGCCACGTTGCCGCCGACGATGTCGATGGACACGTCCGCCTTGAGCCGCCGGACCATGTCCAGCACGGCCCGCTGGTGGCCGTGCGCGGTGTCCACGATCAGCACGTCGACGCCCGCGTCGACCAGCGTCCGGGCCCGCTTGTACGCGTCCTCGCCGACGCCCACGGCGGCGGCGACCCGGAGGCGGCCGGCGTCGTCCTTGGTGGCGTTCGGATACTGCTCGCTCTTGGTGAAGTCCTTGACGGTGATCAGCCCGCGCAGTCTCCCGGAGCCGTCGACGATCGGCAGCTTCTCCACCTTGTGCTGGCGCAGCAGGGCCAGCGCGTCGTCCTTGCTCACCCCGACCGGGGCGGTGACCAGCGGCGTCCGGGTCATGATCTCGCGGACCCGGGTGGCCGGGTCGGAGACGAACCGCATGTCGCGGTTGGTGACGATGCCGACGAGCTGGCCCTCGCCGTCGACCACCGGCACGCCGGAGATGCGGTAGCGCCCGCACAGCTCGTCGACCTCCCGGAGGGTGTCCTCCGGGCTGGCCGTCACCGGATTGGTGATCATGCCGGACTCGGAGCGCTTGACCAGGTCGACCTGGAGCGCCTGGTCCTCGAGGGAGAGGTTGCGGTGCAGCACGCCGATGCCGCCCTGGCGGGCCATCGCGATCGCCATCCGCGCCTCGGTGACGGTGTCCATCGCGCTGGACAGCAGCGGCACCGTCAGCTCGACGTTGCGGCTCAGCCGCGTACGGGTGTTGACCCGGCTGGGCACCACGTCCGACTCGCCGGGCTGGAGCAGCACGTCGTCGAAGGTCAGGCCGAGTGGCACCACCCGCGCCGAACCGGCCGGCAACTCCGGCAGGTGACCGCCCGGCTCGCCGTGGTCGGCGGCGCCAGGAAGATCGGTGCTGGGCGAATTTTCCACGATTGCTCCCCTGAGCTGCTCGGACGGGCTTCAGCGAGGTGGCGCGCGGGCACCGGCGCACGCCGGAGTGGCGGCGTGTTCGGTTCATCGTACCCACTGAGCTGCGCGGGCCCCGGCGGTGCCGGCG
>NZ_SMKD01000179.1 GCF_004348595.1 Micromonospora sp. KC723 | reverse complement strand
CCCCTTCCCCCACCACCGGGGGGTTACAGCAGCGTCGCGGCGAGCCCGACGAGTGGCCGGCGGGAGTGAGCAGAGCCAACAGCACCTTCAGCAAACCGCACCTGCCGGTGTCCCCAACCGACAACCGCCGCGTGATGGCCATGCTGTGGTTCTTCGACGCCGGGCGGGCACGACGATGAACGCCGCCGACACGACGCCTGTCCGACGTCCTTCACCAGGCTCTCGTATCGACCGCACTCACCCGGGCTGGTCGTTCGGGCTCGTGTGACGGGCCGAACAGGCCGGGCACCGCCGGGCGTCGCGGGTGTCGCCGGCGGTCGCCCCGCGCCCGGCTGCCGACGACGCGTCCCCCGCGTAACTTCTGCCACCGGGGACCGTGTCGGTCACGGAAGGGAATCACCGGATGGCGCGGGCCCACCGCCTCACGGTCTGCCGTTGTGGCGCATGTCGGGGTTGGCTCTCACTCTCATTCTGGAGACTGGATGTCAGGCGGTGCCGGCGGTGAGGTAGTCGATGTTGGGTAGCCCGCCGGCACCGGTGGGACTCAACCGGATGGTGTTCCATTGATGATCAGGGCGGCGGGCTCGTGGTGGGTGGGGTCGTCGGCACCGGCGAGGGCACCAGCGGGCAGGTGCTCTGGTACGCCCGGATGCCGATGGAGTTCGACAGCGGGCACAGGAACTGGGTGTAGCGGGTGTCGCTGTCGATGAAGGTCTTCAACCAGGGAATGACGTTGCGCATCATGGTCGGGTTGTTCGAGGTGGGGAAGACCTGACCGGCGCCGCCGAGTTCCAGGTACGCCTTCTCCACTACGGACGGGACCCGGCCGCTGCAACGCCGCGTAGATGGCGCCACCGCCACCCATCGAGTGCCCCATCACCGCCGCCCGGCTCGCGTCCACCGGTCCCGCACCGAACTGCGCTGCGTCAGGTAGTCCAACGCGGCGCATCAATCGACAAACCTCGATACAGAAGCCGGGTCGAGCGACCGCACGTGAGAAGATGCTCCGCCGGTCCGCCAGTGAATAGGCTGAAATCGAATGCCGTCGTTCCGGGTCCAGACGTCACCGCGCGCCCCACTCCGTTCCGGTCCGTCGCGTCCCGGCGTACCGGCGGACCAGGGCGGGTTCGTGTCGTGAACGGATGTCGTCCCGGCAACCAGGTGAAGGGTTGTGATCAGCATGTTCGTCCGGAGATCACTCACTGTGGGCGCGCTGTCGGCCGTGGCGCTCGTCGCCACCGTGGGCGCGAGCGGCGCCGCCGCCGCGCCGTCGGGTACGGCCGGGGTCGCCGACAGCTCGTGCGGATTCGTCCGCACGCTGTGCGCCTGGGACCAGGAGGCATACCAGGGGAACCGGTTCACCGCGCAGGCCCGCAACCCGTCCACGGGAGCCTGCGTGGATCTCGCCGCCCACGGCTGGGGCGGCGGCCGGGTGAAGTCGGCGCGTAACACCGCCAACCAGCCTGCCCGGCTGTACACCAACCAGAACTGCACGGGCTCCTCGTACACGATCATGCCGTCGGGCTCCTACAGCTCGATCGACTTCCCGTCGCAGAGCGTGTACGTGTACTGACGGCGTCGGCGGGGTGACTCACTCCTCGCGTCCACCCCGGCTCACCGGCGCTCGCCGGCGGCCGGCGCCAGGAGTGAGTCACCCGGTCCGTGGCTGCCCGCCGGATACTCCCGTAACGGCTCCGCTCCCGTCCGCCACGCCTCGAGCACCGGCGCGACGATGCGCCAGCAGTCCTCGGCGGTGTCGCCCCGCACCGACAGCGTCGGGTCGCCCTCGAAGGCGCCGCGCAGCACCTCACCGTAGGGCGGCAGTTCACCCGGACCGAAGTCGGCCACCAGGTGCACCTGGTCCAACTCCATCGGGTTGCCCGGGCCGTTGATGTTCACGTCGAGGCCCAGCTGGTCCGGGCCGAAGCCGATCCGCAACCGGTCCGGCTGGTCGTACCCGATGAGCCCGGAGGGTACCCGGGGCGGCTGCTTGAACGTGACGACGGCTTCCTTGCGCCGGCCGGACAGCGCCTTGCCGGAACGGAGCCGGAACGGCACGCCCGCCCAGCGCCAGGTGTCCACGGCCAGCACCACCTCGGCGAGCGTCTCGGTCTGGCGGGCCGGGTCGATGCCCGGCTCGTCGACGTACGCGGGCAACCGCCGCCCGGCGATCACCCCTGCCGTGTACCGGGCCCGCCTGCTCCACCTCTCCGGGTCGTCGTCCCACACCCGGGTGGCCCGCAGCACCTGCGCCTTGCCGCCGCGCAGGTCCCGGGCTTCGAGGGTGGGCGGCGGGTCCATCGCGATCAGCGCGAGGACCTGCAGCAGGTGGCTCTGCACCATGTCGACGAGCGCGCCCACGCCGTCGTAGTAGCCGGCCCGGCCCTCGAGCCCCAGGGTCTCGTCGAAGACGATGTCCACGCACGCCACGTGCGTGGAGCTGAGCAGCGGCTCGAAGATCCGGTTGGCGAAACGCAGCCCGAGGATGTTCACGACCGTGGACTTGCCGAGAAAGTGGTCGATGCGGTGCACCTGGTCCTCCGCAACGAGCCGGGCCAGGATGTCGTTGAGCGAGCGCGCCGAGACGGCGTCCGTACCGAACGGTTTCTCCAACATCAGCCGGGCATTCGGCGGCAGGCCGATCCGGGACAGCGCGGCGGCGGTCCGGGCGGTGACCGTCGGGGGCAGGGCGAAGAAGATCACGAGCTGGCCGTGGCAGGCCGCCAACAGCCGACGCAGGTCCTCTTCCCGGGTGACATCGGCGGGCAGGTACCGGGTGGCACGGATCAGCTCGGCCACCCGGGGCCCGTCCGCCCCGACCGTCGCGAAGGAGTCGGCCACCCGGCGACGCCACCGCTCGTCGTCCCAGTCGTCCGTGCCGCTGCCGACCAGCATGAGGCCGGGCTGGGCGCCGTCGGCCACCAGCCGCCCCAGACCGGGCAGCAGCAGACGCCCGGCCAGGTCGCCGGTGGCCCCCAGCAACAGCAGCGTCTGGGGCAGCGGTGGCGGCGCGGCGGGACGTGCGCCGCCGGGCCCCGGGGCGCTCGGGGTCGATGTCGTCATGCACCTACCATGCCCCGCCGACCGGGCACGTACGGGCCGGTTGCGCGGACTACGCGGCAACCAGCCCGAGCGCAGGCCACGCAGGTGGACGACGCCGCCCGGCCCTGTTCGCCCGGGGCGGCCCAGCGCCGACGCCGGGGACGGCCGCTTGCCGTACCGTCCCCGGCGGCTACCCGCCCGTCAGTGCGCCGCCGCCAGCACCGGGCCAGGTTCGAGGTGGGCGAGCCGGGCGGGCCGTACGACGACCAGCAGGACGGCCGTCGCCGCCACCAGCCCGCCGGCCACGACCACCGCCATCGCCACCGCGCCGGTGCCCAGCACGCCCACCAGGGGGGCCGCCAGCGCGCCGACACCGAACTGCACCGCGCCGAGCAGGGCGGAGGCGGTGCCGGCGGCCGCACCGTGTCGGGACAACGCCAGGGCCGGCGCGTTCGGCATCGCCAGACCCGCCGCGGCGAGCACCACCCACAACGACACGAGCAGGCTCGGCAGGCCACCGAACCCGGTCGCGGCGACAGCCAGCAGCACCAGCCCGGCCACGGCCCCCACCGCCAGGGCGGCGACGAGGATCCGTTGCGGCGGGTGGCGACGCAGCAGCCGCACGTTGAACTGGGTCGCCCCGATCAACCCGACCGCGCCCGCCCCGAAGGCCAGGCCGAACTCCTGCTCGTCCAACCCGTACTGGTCCTGCAGGACGAACGACGACCCGGCCACGTACGCGAACAGCGCCGCCATGGCCAACCCGGACACCACGACCAGGCCCACGAACACACGGTCACGCAGCAGCGAGCCGTACACCCTCGCGGTGGCGACCAGGCCACCGCGCCGCCGCCGGGCGACCGGCAGCGTCTCGGGGAGCCCGAGCGCGGCGACCACCACGAGCAGCACCCCGAAGGAGGCCAGGGCCACGAACACGCCCCGCCAGTCCGCCCAGCGCAGCAACCCTCCGCCGAGGGTCGGTGCGAGGATCGGTGCCGCACCCATGACCAGCAGCAGCCGGGAGAGCAGGGTGGCGAAGGCGGCGCCGGCGAACAGATCGCGGACCACGGCCATCGCCACCACCGAGGCCGCGGCGACGCCGAGGCCCTGCACCACCCGCAACCCACCGAGGACCACGATGTTCGGTGCGACGACGCAGAGCAGCGACGCCACGACGTGCAGGGCGATCCCGGCGATCAGCGGCGTGCGCCGCCCCACCGCGTCGGACAGCGGACCGATCAGCAGTTGGCCGAGCGCGAGACCGGCCAACGTGCCGGTGAGAGTCAGTTGGACCGCCGCGGACGTGGTCTGGAAGTCGGCGACGATCGCGGGGAACGCGGGCAGGTACATGTCGATGGTCAGCGGCCCCACCGCGATCAGCGAGCCCAGCACGAGAACGAGCCGCAGGCGCTGCCGCGGGCTCATCAGGTCACCCGGTGTCGGCGGGGCAGCCGGCCGGCGGGTGGTGTCGGCGGTGGCGGTCATCGGGTCGGCTCCGACCGGCGAACTCGGGCGGGGATCAGGGCAGCA
This sequence comes from Micromonospora sp. KC723, assembly GCF_004348595.1. Taxonomy (GTDB): domain Bacteria; phylum Actinomycetota; class Actinomycetes; order Mycobacteriales; family Micromonosporaceae; genus Micromonospora. The sequence continues at coordinate 4,819 of NZ_SMKD01000179.1, read as the reverse complement.
GTCACATCTGGCTCCAAACCCCCGCCGGCCCGGCTGATTCCCGCTTCACCACGAGGTAACGGAGCTCACAGGCCAACGGCGACGGGTCCGCGCGGCCGATCACGACCCGGCGGGCGGACGCCGGTGGCGAAGTCCTCGTCCGCCGTCAGGCCGGGGTGGCCGGGGCGCGCAGGCCCACCAGACCCGACACGGCGGCCGGGCCGAGTTCCTTGCCGGTGGCGGGATCGTGCCAGCTGACCGCGCTGGCCTGGCCCAGGTCAAGACGCGCGCCGTCGAGGCTGCGGACCAGACCGGTGATCGGGTCGCGGACGGACCGTTCGGCGGCGACGCCGAGGCCCCCGAGGTCGACGGTCCGCAGGGTGGTGCCGGCGCCGAGGAACAGGCGGTCGCGGCCGGCCACCGCGTAGGCGGGGCCGGCGCCCGGCGGCAGCGGGGCGGTGCGGCGCACCGCCACCTTCTCGGTGGAGATCTCCGCGACGGTGCCCGAGGTGACATCGGCGACCAGAAGGCGGCGGCCGTCCGGGCTGAGCGCCATGGCGTGCCCGTTCGCCGGTCCCTCGCCGAACGGGTGCGGCAGGGTGTTCGCCATCATGCTCCGGTGACACCTGCGGGACCGCGCGGGTTCCGTGGAACCCACGCCGCGCGGGCGGTGTCATCAGTGTGATCGAACCGGAGGTTGCGCTGGACGACGACGAGGCTGTCACCCGCGCTCGGGCAGGTGACCTGGAGGCGTACGAGTTCCTGGTCGCCCGGTACACCGCGTCCGCGTACCGGACGGCGACGCTGCTCGGCGCGGGCTCGGACGCGGAGGACGTCATCCAGGAGGCGTTCGTGAAGGGGTACCGCAAGCTCTCTCGATACCGGGGGGACTCGTCCTTCCGCTCCTGGCTGCTGGCCATCGTGGCCAACGAGACGCGTAACCTGCACCGGTCGCGCAACCGGCGTGACGGGCTCGTGCTGCGGGCCGCGACGGCGCACCCGCAGTCGGAGATCGCCGAGGACGCCGCGGTCGGCACCGTCCTGGCCGGGGAACGCCGCGCCGCGCTGGTGCGGGCCCTGCGCATGCTCCCCGTCAAGGACCGGGAGGTGATCGTCTGCCGGTACTTCCTCGACCTGAACGAGGACGAGACGGTCACGATGCTGGGGTGGCCGCGCGGCACGGTGAAGTCGCGGACCTCCCGGGCGCTTGCCAAGCTGCGCGGTCTGCTCGCCGTCGAGGAGGTGGGCCGTGGATGACCTGGAGCGCGAGTTGCGGGAGCTGTCCGGCTGGCTGGAGACCTCCGACCCGCCCGAGGTGGCGACCCGCGTACGCGCCCGGCTCGCCGCGCCGACGCGGCACCGGTGGCGGTGGCGGTACCCGGTCGCGGTGGCGCTGACCGCGCTGCTGGTCGCGGTACTGCCACCGGGCCGGGCCGCCCTCGCCGACGCCCTGGCAGGTCTGCTCCGCTTCGCTGGGATCACCATCAGCACGTCGTCCGCGCCGGTGATGCCGACCGGTTCCCCGTCGCCGTTGCCCGCGCAGCGCCCGGCGGGGTTCGACGAGGCGCAGCGCGCGGTGCGGTTCCCCATCCGGGTGCCGGCGAGGCTGGGCACGCCCGAGCAGGTGCTGGTGGCCGATCCGGACAGCGGCGGCGGCCACCGGGTGGCGACCCTGCTCTACCGTGGCGGCGCGCTGCGCCTCGACGCCTTCGACGGTCGCCTCGATCCGGTCTTCGCCAAGCAGGCCGGCGGCCCGGGGGCGGAATGGGTGCAGGTCGGCGGGCGGCAGGCGATCTGGATCGGCGGCCCGCACCCGGTGTCCTACGTGGACCGTGACGGTGTGGTCCGGACGGAGAGTGCCCGGCTGGCGGCCGCGACCCTGGTCTGGGAGGACGCGGGGGTCAGCTACCGGCTCGAGGGCCAGCTCACCCGGGCCGAGGCCCTCGAGATCGCGGCCTCGCTCGGGTGACCTGTGCGGGACGTGCGGTAGGCCGGGAGGGCCGCGGCGACCCTCCCGGCCCGCCGGTCACGACAGCATCGCGATAACGGTCCTGGCCTGGTGGGTCAGCGCCACCTGCGCGGGGCCGGAGATGTGGCTCGGTCGCTTGACCTGCCCGAGTTCCCGGACGAAGCGCTCCAGCGCCCGGGCCGCCGCCGACGGCCGGCCCTGGTCGAGCTGGTACTCCGCCTCGACGAGCGCCACCTTCAGAGGCAGCACCACGAGGCCGGACACCTCTCCCGCGCGGATCTGCGTGTCGAGCTGGTCACCGAGCGCGGCGACGCTGCCCGGCGCCCAGATCTTCGGCACGGGCACCTGCGACCAGTCGATGTCCGAGCCGAGGTAGAAGCTCGGGTACGAGGGCTGGTTGTACGTCGTCTGCTGCCGGGCCACCTCGGCGCGGTACTGCGGGTCGTGCATGAGGGTGTAGAGCTTGCGGTCGGTCACCTCGGTGCTCAGGTAGATCCGGATCGCCGAGCTGTCCGCCGTCCGCACGAGCAGTTCCTCCCGCCAGTCGCCGAAGATGTCGGCGACGAGGCCGGGGTTCCCCTTCGTGTGGTTGTTGGTACGGGTCCCCGCGGCGGTGAGCAGGGTGCCGCGCCGCCAGTCCTCGATGGTCGGTGTGACCTCGAGCGACCCGCTGACGATCTGGGTGGTCATGTCGGCGGCCCACCTGATGCTCTGGTTGGTGCCGGGCACCCGGTCACCCAGGCGCGCCCCGTCCGCGCCGCGCAGCCCGAGGCCACTGATCGACCCGGAGGGCTGCGAGCACCAGGTTTCCAGGCCGGGGTGCTCGGGGACGACGTCACCGATCATGCCGCGACCGGTGTCGACGCCGGTGTAACCACCGTAGATCACCTGGCCGGTGCGGCCGTCGCGCAGGGTGTAGCCGTAGGGGGCCCACCGCCCGCCCTCGTGCACCTGGTAGATCTCCAGCCCCGGACGGCGGGGGTCGATGTCGGTGACGTGCATGGCGTCGCCGTGACCGATCCTGGCCGACGCGCCGGGGTCGGCGCTCTCCGGCGGCATCGGCCCGAACGAGCTGTACAGCAGGGTGCCGTCGTGGTCGATGGTGGCCCCGCCGTAGACGATCTCCTGTTTGCCGTCGGCGTCCACGTCGGCCGCGCTGAGCGAGTGCTGGCCCTGCGTCGTGATCGTGCCGAATCGTGGGTCGGCGCCGTCCCGGCCGTGCGGGCTGTCGTTGAACGGGTTGGTCATCGGCGTCCAGCCGCTGTCGACGTACCAGTTCTGCGCCAACCGCTTGCCGTCCCAGTGGTAGGCGACGAGCGTCGAGCGCGTGTAGTAGCCCCGGGCGAAGACCGCCGACGGACGCCGGCCGTCCAGGTACGCCACCCCGGCGAGGAACCGGTCGACCCGGTTGCCCGGCTCGATGCGCGCCATCGCGTAGTCGCCCCACCTGAGGCCGTCGTCGTGCCGTCCGGGCTGGTAGTCGATGGTCTGCAGGTCCCGTCCGGTGGCGCCGTCGAAGACGGTGAGGTACTCGGGCCCGTTCAGGATGAAGCCCTGGAACGCCCGCAGGTTGTTGCGGGTGCTGCGGCTGGGTGCGTAGACGTCCATGAAGTGGTCGGCGAGGGCCTGCGCGTCCTGCTGCGACAGCGGGTACTGGTAGCGCGGCTCGATGCCGAAGGCCTGCTCCAGCGTGGCGGGCCAGCGCCCGCCCACCACCTCGGGGTGGCGGTGCCACTGCCGGAACATCTCCACCACGTGGGCGTGGTAGCCGGTCGGGCTGAGGCGGTAGTCGTCGGTGTGCGAGACGCCCGCCCGGACGTCCTTCTGCGGAAGCTTGATGTACCGCTCGGAGATGGCGTCGCCGGTCCTGCCGTACCTGGTGATCTTCGTCCCGGGGGCGGTCTTGAACATCATCTCCGAGCGGCCGTCGCCGTCGAAGTCGTAGACCAGGAACTGGGTGTAGTGCGCGCCCGCACGGATGTTGACACCCAGGTCGATGCGGTACAGCAGGGTGCCGTCGAGCTCGTACGCGTCGATGAGGACGTTGCCGGTGTAGCCGACCTGCGAGACGTCCTTGGCGTTCGACGGGTCCCACTTGACGATGTACTCGTACTGCCCGTCGCCGTCGACGTCGCCGACACTGAGGTCGCCCGCCGAGTAGGTGTAGCTGTCCCCGGCCGGGGTGACGCCGTCAGCCGGTTTGCGCAGCGGTAGGTCGCGGAAGGCGTCGGACCACGCGGTGACCGTCGCGCTCCGGTCGACCTCGTGTCCGCCGGCGACCGCCGCCACCCGGTATCTGGCCGTGGCGGTGCCGTCCCGGTCCAGGTAGTTGGTGCTGTCGGTGACCGTCGCGATCCGCCTGCCGTCGCGGTACACGTGGAAGTTCGCCCCGGCCATGCCGCTGGCCGTGGCACCGGTGACCTCGTGCCCGAGCAGTCGCCAGCTGAGGAAGACCCCCTCGCTGGTGGCCGCGGCCACCAGCCCGCGGTCGAGGTGCTCCAGTTGGACGCGGGCGGGAGCGCCACGTCCGGGATCGGCCGACGCCGGGACGGATGACACGGGCACGGCGACGGCGCCGACAGCCACCAGCGCACCTGTTGTCGCGGCGAGCCCGCGACGGAGTCTGTTGCGAGGACTCATTCGGTCTCCTGAGTCGATGCCGGCCTCAGCGGGAGGCGGGCATGGCCGATGGCCGGCCCAGCGGGTGCCATTCCGGTGCGGTCGCCCGCCGGGGCCGGAGGTCAACTCTGCTGTGAAACGTTTTAAGGATCAAGGATGTGAATATATTAGCCAATCCATGGGCCGAGGCCTAGGACGACGAGGGAAGACGCCGCGCAACAGGCGGAAGGGCCGGCGCACCCCGTCCGTGAC
>NZ_SMKD01000178.1 GCF_004348595.1 Micromonospora sp. KC723 | reverse complement strand
AGGGCGGGGGTGGTGGCGGCGGCGGTGAGGGCCGCCGCCGCGGCCGTCACGGCGAACGCGTGGATCACGCGGCGCCGGGAAACGGGCACAGTCGGCATCGTCTGAACTCCCTACCGGTGCGTCCGGCGGTTCCGTGTCCGCGGGGACGCCCATCGACGGATGTTGGGGGGAATGCTAGCCATCCATCGAGATGCATGAAAGAGATAACAGCGAATATATCCAGGTGGCAATATGGATGTAACAGGTGCCGACCGCTCCGTCTCTTCTACCAGGCAGGATGTCGACGTGGAACGACACGACATGCTGCTCTCTTCCGCCGGCGTCGAGGCGCTGCGTACCGCGCTGGACCGGGCCCGCTTCACCTCCAACGGCATCGCCGGCCGGCTCGGCCCGTCGGCCACCGGCGGGATGGCCCGCAACGACTTCCGGGCCGCCCTGCGCGCCACCGCCGACCGCGACCCGCTCGCCACCCTGATCAGGGTGTTCATCTGCGACCAGACCGAGCCGGAGGCGGCGGTGGCCGCCGCGCTCGCCCCGCTGACGATCGCCGAGGCCCTCGCCGGCGGGCTCGTCGAGCGGCACGGCGACGGCCTGCGCGCCGGGGTCGACCTGGAGCCGTACGGGGACGACTGGTGGGTGCTCGCCGACGTGCCGGCCAGCGCCCGGCCCGGCCGGCCGCTGCACGCCGAACACGTGCTCGGCATCGGCGGGGCCACCCAGACGCTGATCGGCGCGACCATGCGCCGGCCGGTGGAGACCGCGCTGGACCTGGGCACCGGCTCCGGCGTCCAGGCGCTGCACCTGGCCACCCACGCCCGCCGGATCACCGCCACCGACGTCTCCGAGCGGGCACTGCGCTTCGCCGCCACCACCGCCGCCCTCAACGACCAGGACTGGGAGCTGCTCCGCGGCGACCTGGTCGCTCCGGTCGCCGGCCGCCGCTTCGACCTGGTGGTGAGCAACCCACCCTTCGTGGTCGGGCCGGGCACCACCACCCACGTCTACCGCGACTCCGGTCGGGTCGGTGACGCGATCGGCGCGGAGCTGGCCGCCGCCGCGCCCGGCCTGCTCACCGAGGGCGGCACCATGCAGTACCTGGCGAACTGGGTGCACGTGACCGGCGAGGACTGGGGCGAGCGGGTGGCCGGCTGGTTCACCGGAACAGGGCTGGACGCCTGGGTGATCCAGCGCGAGGTGGCCGACCCGATGGCGTACGTCAGCCTGTGGCTCACCGACGTGGGCGAGGCCGCCGACGCGCAGCGGATGGCGGCCTGGCTGGACTGGTTCGACGCGCACAAGGTGGAGGCGATCGGTTTCGGCATCGTGTCGCTGCGCCGCTCCGGGCATGCCGACCCGGTGGTCCGGGTGGAGGACCTGCGCCAGCGGGTGGAACCCCCGATGGGCGAGCGGATCGCCGCCTGGTTCGACCGCCAGGACTTCCTGCGGGTACGCGACACCGACGCGCTGCTCGCCGAGCGCTACCGGGCCGCGGAGGGGCTTCAGCTGCGGCAGGAGGCCACCATGGGCGACGACGGCTGGGCGGTGGACCGGCAGACGCTTTCCATGCCGCACGGGCTGCGCTGGACCGAGGAGGTCGACCCGCTGGTGCTGGCCCTGGTCGGGGGCTGCGACGGCCGGCTCGCGCTGCGCGACCAGCTCGCCCTGCTGGCCGCCGCGCACGACGTGCCGCCGCAGGAGCTGGCCGAGGCGGCCGGGCCGATCGTGGCGCACCTGGTCGAGCGGGGCATCATCGAGCCGGTGGCGGCCTGATGCGCGCCCTGGTGCAGACGGTGGCCCGGGCGAGCGTCACCGTGGACGGCCAGGTGGTCGGGGAGATCGGCGACGGGCTGCTGGTGCTGCTCGGGGTGACCCACACCGACACGCCGCAGGTCGCGCAGCACATGGCCCGCAAGATCCACGAGCTGCGCATCCTGGACGACGAACGCAGCGCCGCCGACACCGGCGCCCCGGTCCTGCTGGTCAGCCAGTTCACCCTGTACGGCGACGCCCGCCGGGGCAGGCGCCCGACCTGGACCGCCGCCGCCCCCGCGGAGCTCGCCGAACCACTGGTCACCGCGGTCGCCGACGCCCTCCGTGCCCGGGGCACGAGGGTCGAGACCGGCCGCTTCCGGGCCCACATGCTGGTCGAGAGCGTCAACGTGGGCCCCCGCACCCTCCTGCTGGACCTTTGACCCGAGGGCCGGATGGGCGATCGTCGAGTTGGCGGCGGTCGACGCGACCGGCTCCGCCGCCGACTTCGTTGTCGACGCACCGCTTCGTTGTGCCCGGGTCAGGAGAACAGACCCCGGCGGGTGAGCGACTGGCGCAGCCAGCCGTCGAGGTGGGCGGCCCAGTCGACCGTGTCGTGTGTGGCGTGGTCCACGGTGAACCGACCGAAGGCGTCCCGCCCCTCGGTGAAGACGCCGCCCCGCTTGTCGAGTTCCAGCACGACCTGGGTCTGCGCCGCTGCGGTGACGAAGGTCAGCTCGAGCTGGTTGATCACACCGGCGTAGCGAGGGGCCGGGAAGAACTCGATCTCCTGGTAGAACGGCAGGCTCTGCCGTACCCCGTAGAGGTGCCCCCGCTCGACGTCGGCCCGGGCGAACCGGAAGCCCAGCCGCAGCAGCGCCTCCAGCAGCCGTTCGTGGACCGGCAGCGGGTGCACCGACACCGCGTCCAGGTCGCCGGAGTCCACCGCCCGCGCCACCTCCAGTTCGGTACGCAGCCCCATGGTCATCCCGGGTAGCCGCCGGCCGTACAGGTCGGACAGGGGCGTCTCCCACGGCACCTGGAAACGGAACGGGATGTCGTACCGCTGCCCGGCCTCCAGCCGGAACGGCCCGCTAACCTGACCGCGGCCGAACTCCTGGTCGGTGTGGTACTCGGAGTCGGCGCTCTCCACCTCGACCCGGGTGACCAGGCCGAGCGCCACGTGGGTGATGTCCACGGCGTGCTCCCCGCCGGCCACCCGGATCCGCCCCTCCAGCTGCCCGCCCGGACGGCAGTGCGGGTTGACCAGCACGGTCTCCACCGAGGGGCCGCCCACCCCCATCGCCTGCATGAGCCGTTTGAAGACCACCGTGTCCTCCGATGCCTGTCGTCGCCGGCCCGGTGACCGACCGCTGGCGGCACCGTAACCGCCACCGGCAAGGACTGTGACGCAGTACACCAGACCGTTCTGCTGTCGGGTCCCCGATCGCCTCACTCCCGTTTCACGCCCCGGTTGGAAAGCTGTTCATCACCGGCGCCACAGGCCGGTACGCGGCACAGAAGCGGACACGGGGAGAGACAGAGATGGCCCTGCAGATGATCGAACACCAGACGCGCCCGGCCGCCACCCTCGACGCCGGGCCCGGCACGGAGTCCCTCGCCGACCTCGACGCCACCGACGAGCGGGGCGTCTCCACCGACCTGGTCCGCGCGTACCTCAACGGCATCGGCCGGACGAAGCTGCTCACCGCCGCGCAGGAGGTCGAGCTGGCCAAGCGGATCGAGGCGGGGCTGTTCGCCGAGGAGAAGCTGTCGACGTGCACCCCGGTCTCCGCCGAGCTGCGGGCCGACCTTGAGCTGATCGTGGCGCAGGGCCGCGCCGCGAAGGACCACCTGCTGGAGGCGAACCTGCGGCTGGTGGGCATCGCCAAGCGCTACACCGGTCGGGGCATGGCCTTCCTCGACCTCATCCAGGAGGGCAACCTGGGGCTGATCCGGGCGGTCGAGAAGTTCGACTACGCCAAGGGCTACAAGTTCTCCACCTACGCCACCTGGTGGATCCGCCAGGCGATCACCCGCGCCATGGCCGACCAGGCCCGCACCATCCGCATCCCGGTGCACATGGTCGAGCAGGTCAACCGGATGGTCCGGGTTCGCCGGGAGCTGTCGGTCACGCTGGGGCGTGAGCCGACGGTGGGTGAGGTGGCCCGGGCCCTGGAGATCCCCGAGTTCCAGGTGATCGAGCTGATCTCGTACGACCGGGAGCCGGTGAGCCTGGACCAGGCCGTCGGCGAGGACGGCGAGAGCGCGCTCGGCGACTTCGTCGCCGCGGTGGACCCGCGCCAGGAGCCGGGTGACGCCGCCGTCCACGGCGAACTGCGCAACGAGGTACGGATCGTGTTGGCCACGCTCTCGCAGCGCGAGCAGGCGGTGATCCGGCTGCGGTTCGGCCTGGACGACGGCCGGCAGCGCACCCTGGACGAGGTGGGCAAGGAGTTCGGTCTGTCCCGGGAGCGGATCCGGCAGATCGAGAAGGTGACGCTGCTGAAGCTGCGCGCCCCGGAACGGGCGCAGCGCCTGGAGTCGTACGCCTGCTGACCGCGTCCGGAACGGGAGGCCCCGGCGGTTCGCCGGGGCCTCTGCCGTGTGTCGGGCTCGCGATGTCGTACTCCTCGGGCAACCTCGGCGTATGAACTGGACGTTGGAAGTGGTGGTGGTGCCGGTCAGCGACATCGACCGGGCCAAGGAGTTCTACGCCGAGCGGCTCGGCTTCACCGTCGACCACGACACCCGCCTCGGCGACGACGCGCGGATCGTGCAGCTCACGCCCCCGGGTTCGGGCTGTTCCATCGTGATCGGCCGGGGCGTGGTGCCGTCGATGCCGCCGGGGTCGCTCAAGGGCCTGCAACTGGTCGTGCCCGACCTGGAGCGGGCCAGGGCGGAGCTGGTCGACCGCGGCGTCGAGGTCAGCGAGATCCAGGTGCTCGGGACGAACCCCCGCCCGGTGCCGCACCCGCTGGACAACGTCGGCTTCGTCTTCTTCACCGACCCCGACGGCAACGCCTGGGGCGTACAGCAGATCTCCGCGCGCGCCTGAACCCGCCCGCGCCGCCGGGTGCGGTCAGAGTCGCCGCGGACCGGTGTCCGGGCGGGCCCCGGCCGCGCCGACCCGGACGGTGGCGTGCAGCACCGAGATGCCGTCCGGGCGGGCCAGCACCGGGTTGAGCGTCAACGAGCGGACCCGGGGCTGCTCGTCGGCGAGCCGCCCGACACGCAGCAGCAGGTCCGCCAGGGCCGCCCGGTCGACCGGGGTAGCCCCCCGGTGCCCGCGCAGCAGCGGCGCCGCCCGGGGCTCGTCGACCAGCTCGAACGCGTCCCGGTCGGTCAGCGGCACCGCCCGCCAGGCCCGGTCGCCGAGCAGCTCCGTGGCGACTCCGCCGAGACCGAAACCGACCACCGGCCCGAACGCCGGGTCCTCGACCAGCTCCACGACGCAGGCCACCCCGGGCGGGACCATCGGCTGCACCAGCACGTCCGCGCCGAAGACCGGAGCCAGCTCGGCGTACGCGCGGCGCAGCGCGGCCTCGTCGGCCAGGTCGAGGCGGACCGCGCCCAGGTCGAGGCGGTGCCGCAGGCCCGGGTCGGCGGCCTTGAGCGCCACCGGCCAGCCCATCCGCCCGGCGGCGGCGACCGCCTCGTCGGCCGTGGCCGCCCGGGCCGACTCGAACAGGTCGATGCCGTACGCCGCGAGCAGCCCGGCCGTGTCGGAGGCGTCGGCGCGCAACGCCGCCTGCCCCGCCGCCGGGTCCACCCGGGCCACCTCGGGCGGTGTTCCCGGTTCGCGGCGCAGCCAGGCGGCGTACCGGGTGACCCGGCCCAGGGCCCGCACCGCCTCCTCCACGCTGGGATAGGCGGGCACCCCGGCCGGCACCCGACCGGCGAGGAACGTCGCCACCGCCGGTTTGCCGGTGGCGAGCGCGGCCGGCAGCGCGGCGGCGAAGTCCACCTCCTCGACGGTGAGCTGCCCGGGCAGCGGCGGCGCGAAGACGGCGACCAGGGCGTCGACGCCGTCGTCGGCGGTCGCCCCGGCCAGTGCGTCGGCGAACTCGGCCGCCCCGGCGTGCGGGCCCACGTTGCGGGGGTACCCGTCGGCCACGGTCAGCCCCTGGGCGGCGCAGGCGGTCGCGGCCAACCCGGCCAGCGCCGAGGAGTTGCCCACCACCGCGACCCGGGGCCCGGCGGGCAGCGGCTGGTGGCCCAGGAGCACGCCCACGTCGAGCAGCTCGGCGACGGTGTCCACCCGGATCACCCCGGACTGCGCGAACAGCGCGCTCACCGCCGCCTCGTCCAGGGCCGGCCCGTCGCCGAGACCGTCCGGGCGGGCCAGCGACGCGAGCGCCACCACCGGCTTGTCGCGGCCGATGCGTCGAGCCAGCCGGGCGAACTTGCGCGGGTTGCCGAACGTCTCCAGGTACAGCAGGATCACGTCGGTGCCCGGGTCGTCCTGCCAGTACTGCAACAGGTCGTTGCCGGAGACGTCGGCCCGGTTGCCGGCCGAGACGAAACTGGACAGGCCGAGCCGGCGGCGGCGGGCCTCGGCGAGCAGCGCCACCCCGAACACGCCGGACTGGCTGAACAGGCCGACCCGGCCGGGCGCGGGCAGCACCGGGGCGAGGGTGGCGTTGAGGCGTACCTCCCCGGCGGTGTTGGCCACCCCCAGGCAGTTCGGGCCGACGACCCGCATCCCGGCGGCGTGCGCGGCCCGGACCAGCGCCCGCTGTGCCGCCGCGCCCTCGGCGCCGGCCTCGGCGAAGCCGGCGGAGATGACCACCAGGCCGTGCGCCCCGGCGGCGGCCGCGTCGGCGACCACCCCGGCCGCGGCCTCGGCGGCCACCGCGACGACCGCCAGGTCGATCTGCGCCCCGGCGTCGGCCGCCGAAGGGTACGCGGGCAGCCCGGCCACGGTGGCCGCGCTCGGGTGCACCGGGACGATCGCCCCGCGGTAGCCGCCGTCCCGCAGGTGACCGAGGACGGCCGCGCCGACGCCCTGCCCGGTGGCGCTGGCCCCGTAGACGGCGACGCCGCGCGGGGCGAGCAGCCGGGCGATGGACCGCGCCTCGGTACGGTGCTCGCGGCCGCGCTGCACCTCCAGCGTCGCCTCGGTGGGGGCGATCGGGAAGGTCAGGTGCACCACGCCGTCGGCGTACTGGTGCTGGACCTGGTAGCCGAAGTCGGCGAAGACCCGCAACATCGCCGAGTTGGCGGGCAGCACCTCGGCGACGAAGTGGACGATGCCGGCGCGGCGGGCGGCGTCGGCCAGGTGTTCCAGCAGCACCGAGCCGATTCCCCGGCCCTGCCAGGCGTCCTCGACCACGAACGCCACCTCGGCCTCGGGCGCCTGCGGGCCGAGCCGCTCGTACCTCCCGACGGCGACGATCCGGTCGCCGGCGAGCACCACGAACGCCTCCCGGTCGCGGTGGTCGACGTTGACGAAGCGGCGCAGGTCGCGTTCCGGGATGCGTGGGTACGGCGAGAAGTAGCGCAGGTAGCGGGTGCGCTCGGAGAACCGCGAGTGCATCGCGACGATCTCCGGCGCGTCCTGTGGGCGGATCGGCCGCAGCTGGACGGTGGTCCCGTCGCTGAGCAGCACGTCCACCGGCTGGTCGACGGTGGTCACCGGTGTCGTCTCCTCCCGGTCGCCGGTCAGTCGCGCGGGTCGTACGGGTCCAGCCCGAGCAGCGGGAACACCGCCTTGCGGGTGGCCGCGACGGCCCGGTCCACGGAGTTCGGCTCGCCGGTCGGCTGCCACGGCTGGTACGAGGGGTCGACGTCGTCGGTCATCCGCAGGGGGATCCGGTGTCCGGGCCGACGGGCCGCCGCCAGTTCCCGCCAGGGCGGCGGGGTCAGCGTGGCCGGGTCGACCGGCGCGCCGGCGGCGACGGCGAGCAGGTGCGTCCAGGCCCGGGGCACCACCTCGACCAGCGCGTACCCGCCGCCGCCGGTGGCCACCCAACGGCCGTCGCAGAGCTCGTCGGCGAGCGCCCGCAGCGCCAGGTAGGTGGCCCGCTGACCGTCGACGGACAGATGCAGGTCGGCCAGGGGGTCGGCCCGGTGCCCGTCGGCGCCGCACTGGGTGACGAGGATCTGCGGCCGGAACGCCCGCAGCACCGACGGCACCACGGCGTGGAAGGCGCGCTGCCAGCCGACGTCGTCGACGCCCGGGGGCAGCGGCAGGTTCACCGAGGTGCCCTCGGCGCCGGGGCCGCCGGTCTCGTCGGGGAACCCGGTGCCGGGGAAGAGCGCCAGCGGGGTCTCGTGCACGCTCACCGTGAGCACCCGGGGGTCCCGGTAGAAGATCTCCTGCACGCCGTCGCCGTGGTGCACGTCGACGTCCACGTACGCCACCCGTTCGGCGCCGAGGTCGAGCAGGCGGGCGATCGCCACCGCCGGGTCGTTGTAGACGCAGAACCCGGCGGCCCGGTCCGGCATGGCGTGGTGCAGCCCGCCGGCCACGTTGACCGCCCGCCGGGCCTCGCCCCGCCACACCGCCTCCGCGGCGGCCACGGTCGCCCCGGCGACCAGCGCGCTGGACTCGTGCATCCGGTCGAAGACGGGGTTGTCGGCGGTGCCCAGCCCGTACCCGGCGAAGAGCGGGTCGTGCGGGGCGGCCCGGACCGCGGCCAGGTAGTCCGGCCGGTGCACCCGGGTGAGCAGCGCGTCGTCGGCCGGGTCGGGCCGGATCGTCCGCACCCCGGGCCGGTCGAGCACGCCCAACTCCCGGGCCAGGGCCATGGTCAGCTCCACCCGGACCGGGTCGAGGGGGTGCTCCCCCAGGTCGTAGCCGAGCAGGGACTCGTCCCACACCACCAGTGTGTCGTCCGACATGGGGCCATCGTCGCACGGGCCCCGGCGGACGCCCACGCCCCGCGCGGCTCACCCCGTCGGCGACTCCCCGGTGGCCACCGGACGGTCCGGGTCGGCGACCCAGTTGCTCCACGAACCGACGTAGAGCGCCGCGTCCGGCCGCCCCGCCAGGTGCAGCGCGAGCACCGCCTGCGCGGCGGTCACCCCCGAGCCGCAGTACGCCCCGACGGGCGCCTCCCCGGTCACCCCGACCGCCGCGAACCGGCCCCGCAGCGTCTCGGCGGACGGGAATCGGCCCTCGGTGACGTACTCGGGGGCGGGCAGGTTCACCGCCCCGGGGACGTGCCCGGCGACCGGGTCGATCGGCTCAATCTCGCCCCGGTAGCGGGGGGCGGCCCGCACGTCGAGCAGGACCCCCTCGTCGGCGGCGAAACGGGCCGCGCCGTCGGCGTCCAGCACCGGAAGCGCACCGGGTCGCACGGTCACGTCACCGGGAGCCGGGGCGGGCCTCTCGGTCGAGGTGGGCAGGCCCGCGGCGGTCCAGGCGGGCCAGCCGCCGTGCAGCAGGCGGACCTGCCGGTGGCCGGCCCAGCGCAGGGTCCACCAGGCGCGTGCGGCGGCCGTCCCGTCGCCGCCGTCGTACACGACGACGGGGTGACCGGCGCGCACGCCGGCGGCCCGCAGCACCGCCTGGAGCGCGGCGGGGTCGGGTAGTGGGTGCCGCCCGGCGGCGCCGGGCGGGCCGCAGAGCGCGGTGTCCAGGTCGACGAAGACGGCTCCGGGCAGGTGACCGAGGGTGTAGTCGTCCCGGCCCGGTGGGCCGGTCAGTCGCCACCGGACGTCGAGCAGGGTGGGCG
>NZ_SMKD01000177.1 GCF_004348595.1 Micromonospora sp. KC723 | reverse complement strand
GGCCGGGGGCGTCGTGGTGCTCCGCCCCGGCCCGGTCGCGGGGTGGCTCGGTGACGCGGCCCCCGCCCCGACGGTCGCCCCGACATCCGAGCCGGACCCGTCGCCGGTGCTCGCCGGCCCGGACGCCAACGCCCCGCAGCCCACCCCCGACGGGGTACGCGCCGCGATCGACCCGCTGCTCGGGCAGGCCGCGCTCGGCAGCCGGGTCAACGTGTCGGTGGTCGACGTGACCACCGGCCAGTCCCTCTACGCCAGGGGCGGCGACGAGGGCACCGTGCCCGCCTCGGTGACCAAGCTGGTCACCGGGGTGACCGTGCTGGCGGCCCGTGGTCCCGGCCACCGGATCCCCACCCGGGCGGTCGCCGGGGCCACCCCCGGCGAGGTGGTCCTCGTCGGCGGCGGCGACCCCACCCTGGCGGTCGACGGCGACGGCTTCTACCCCGGCGCGGCCCGCCTCGACACCCTGGCCGAGCAGGTGAGGCAGGCGCTCGGCGGGGCCGCCCCGACCAAGGTCACGGTGGACGCCACGCTCTTCCCCGGGCCGGTGCACGGCCCCGGCTGGGACGCCGACATCCCGACCGGCGGGTACGGCGGGTCGATCACCGCGCTGATGACCGACGGGGCGCGGCGCGACCCGGCGGTCGCCCGGCGGACCTTCGACGACACGAACGGTGCGGCGGCACGCTTCGCCGAGCCGGACCTCGCCGCCGGGCGCGCGTTCGCCCGGTTGCTCGGGCTCGGCGACGACGTCCGGGTCGGCAGGGGGAAGGCGCCGGCGGCGGCCGGCGAATCCGCCGGTGCCGCCCCGGCACCCGGCACCGAGCTGGGCAGGGTCGAGTCGCTGCCGATGATCCGCCTGGTCGACATCATGATCAGCGACAGCGACAACGTGGTCGCCGAGGCGCTGGCCCGGCAGGTGGCGCTGGCCCGCGGCCAGCCGGCCTCGTTCGCCGGTGGGGCGGCGGCGATGGACGCGGTGGTCGCCGAGCTGGGGCTGCCGGCCGACGAGATCAGCCTCGCCGACGCCAGCGGCCTGTCCCGGACGAACCGGATCAGCCCCTCCCTGCTGACCGACCTGATCGCTCTCGCCGGCAACGGCCGGCGTCCCGAGCTCGCCGCGATCTTCGGGGGCCTGCCGGTCGCCGCCTGGTCCGGCACCCTCGACGGCCGGTACCGGGTGGCGGCGACGAAGGCCGGGGCCGGTGCGGTGCGGGCCAAGACCGGCACCCTGACCGGCGTGCACTCCATCGCCGGGCTGGTCACCACCGCCGAGGGCCGGCTGCTCAGCTTCGCTGTGCTCACCGACCGGGCGGTCGGCGACACGGACAGCACCCGGCAGGCCCTCGACCGCATCACCGGCGCCCTGGCGGGTTGCGGCTGCCGCTGATCCCTCCAGCCGGCGTCGGCCCGGCCGAGGTGCCGCGCCGCGCGGTCGGCCCCAGGCACGGGTCGCGAGCGCTACCAGACCTGAGTACGGATGTGGCTCGTCCGGCGGTGGGCGGCCGGCGCGGCTCGTGGCCCCCGCCAGGGGTGTTCCGGCGCGGGTACGGTGGGTGCATGGCGCAGTTCGTGGACTGGGATCTGGCCGCCGCGACCGCGGGGGCGCTGGGCAAGTCGGGCCCGCGCGTGTCGTACGCGGAAGCCGCCGAGGCGGTCGGCGACCTGCGGCGGCTCACCGACGAGGCGGCCGGGCACGTCGCGGACTACACCGGGCTGCGCTCGCAGGTGTCCCACCCGCCGGTGCGCGTGGTGGATCGGCGTGACTGGGCGTCGACCAACATCGCCGGGCTGCGTGAGGTGATCACCCCCCTGGTCAGCCGGCTCTCCGGTGACAAGCAGCCCGGCCCGCTCACCGAGGCGGTCGGCTCCCGGGTCACCGGGGTGCAGGCCGGCACCGTGCTGGCGTACCTCTCCGGCCGGGTCCTCGGCCAGTACGAGGTCTTCTCCGCCGACCCCGGGCAGTTGCTGCTGGTCGCGCCCAACATCGTCGAGGTCGAGCGGAAGCTGGCGGCCGACCGGCGCGACTTCCGGCTCTGGGTCTGCCTGCACGAGGTCACCCACCGCACCCAGTTCACCGCCGTGCCGTGGATGCGCGCGTACTTCCTGGGCGAGGTGCAGGCGTTCGTGGACGCCTCGCAGGGTGGAGAGCACCTGCTGGAGCGGCTGCGCCGCGGCGTGAGCACCCTCTCCGACGCGGTGAAGGACCCGGAGAGCCGCGCCAGCGTCCTCGACATCGTGCAGACCCCGGCGCAGCGGGCCGTGCTGGACCGGCTCACCGCCCTGATGACCCTGCTGGAGGGGCACGCCGAGTTCGTCATGGACGGCGTCGGCCCGCAGGTCATCCCCAGCGTCGAGCAGATCCGGGCGGCGTTCAACCGTCGTCGGGAGGCGGGCAACCCGCTGGAGAAGGTGATCCGCCGGCTGCTGGGCGTGGACGTCAAGATGCGCCAGTACGCCGAGGGCCGCACGTTCGTGCACGGGGTGGTCGACCGGGTCGGCATGGCCGGCTTCAACAGGGTCTTCGGCTCCCCGCTGACCCTGCCCCGCCTCGACGAACTGGGCGACCCGGACGCCTGGGTGGCCCGGGTGCACGGGCCGGCGGGCGCCACTCCTACCGTCGGCTGAGCGTACGGCCGTGGCCGTCCTCGCCCCGCCGGTCGCCGCGGTCCGGGCCGTGGTCCGCCGCGCGCTGACCGGCCTGCCCGGCGACGGGCCGGTCCTGGTCGCCTGCTCGGGCGGGGCCGACTCCCTCGCTCTCGCAGCCGCCGTCGCCTTCGTCGCGCCCCGGGCGGGCCGCCCCGCCGGTTTGATCACCGTCGACCACGGGTTGCAGGCCGGTTCGGCCGGGCGCGCCGCCGCCGTGGCCCGCTGGGCGGTCGGGGTGGGGCTCGACCCGGTGGAGGCGGTCGCGGTGACCGTGGCCGGGCGGCCGGGCGGTCCCGAGGCGGCTGCCCGCGATGCCCGCTACCAGGCGTTGGCCGCCGCCGCCCGACGGCACGGGGCCGCCGCGCTGCTGCTCGGGCACACCCGCGACGACCAGGCCGAGACGGTGCTGCTGGCGCTGGCCCGGGGCGCCGGGCCGCGCGGTCTGGCCGGCATGCCGCCGTGCCGTGACCTTGACGGCGTGCCGCTGCTGCGTCCGCTGCTCGACGTCACCCGGGAGCAGACCCGCTCGGCGTGCGCCGCTCTGGGGTTGACGCCGTGGGAGGACCCGCACAACGCCGACCCGTCGTACGCCCGCGCCCGGGTCCGCGCCGACGTGCTGCCGGTGCTGGTCGGCGCGCTCGGTGAGGCGGTGCTGGACAACCTGGCCCGCACCGCCCGGCTGGTCGCCGCCGACACCGCCGCCCTGGACGAGTTGGCCGCCGTCGCGCTCACCGAGGCGCGGTCCGGGGCGGGGGATGGGCTCTCCACCGGCGCGCTGGCCGCGCTGCCCGCGGCGGTACGTACCCGGGTGTTGCACGCCTGGGCGCGGGAGCTGGGCGCGTCGCCCGCCGCGCTCTCCCACCGGCACGTCGCCGCGCTGGACGCCCTGGTCACCGACTGGCACGGGCAGGGCGCGACGGCGTTGCCGGGCGGGCTGCGGGTGGCCCGCCGGGACGGTCGCCTGCGACCCGTCGACTGATCCGGGTCGGCCCGCGCCGCCAGCCGGCGTCAGACGGCGGGTTCGAGGCGGTCGCGGAAGGTGGTGCGGTAGGCCTGGGGTGTGGTGCCGACGCGGCGGGCGAAGTGGTGTCGCAGGGCGGCGGCGTCGCCGAAGCCGGCCCGGTCGGCGACCTCGTCCACGGTCAGCCGGGTCTCCTCCAGCAGCCGCCGGGCCAGCAACACCCGCTGGTTGGTGAGCCAGTCGTGCGGCGTCGTCCCGGTTTCCGCCCGGAACCGGCGCGCGAAGGTGCGCGGCGACATGCCGGCCCGCCCGGCCAGCTCGTCCACCGTGGCGGGCCGGTCCAGGTGCTCGATCAGCCAGCGCAGCACCGGCTCCAGCGTGGGCGCCTCGGGGGTGGCCGGGATCGGCGTCTCGACGTACTGAGACTGTCCGCCGTCGCGGTGCGGTGGGACGACCATCCGCCGGGCCAGCCGGGTGGCGGTGGCCGAGCCGTGCTCCTGACGTACGAGGTGCAGGCAGGCGTCGATGCCGGCGGCGGTGCCGGCGCTGGTGAGCACCGGACCGTCCGCGACGTAGAGCGAGTTGCACCGGACCCGGGCCAGCGGGTGGCGGGCCTGCAACTCGTCGACGTACCGCCAGTGGGTGGTGCACTCCCGGCCGTCGAGCAGCCCGGCGGCTCCGAGCACGAACGCTCCCGAGCACACGCTGAGCAGGTACGCCCCGCGCGCGGCGGCCCGGCGCAGCGCGTCCAGCACGTGCGGCGGGATCTCGCCGCCCTGGGCGTGGGCGGGGACGGCGACTAGGTCGGCGTCGTCGACCGGGGCGAGATCGGCGTGCGGGGTGAGACCGAAGCCGGAGGAGGTGCGGACGGGGCCGCCGTCGGCGGTGCAGACGGAGAACCGGTAGCCGGGGAACCCGTCGGCGGTGCGGTCGGTGCCGAAGACCTCGGCGAGCACGCCGAGTTCGAAGGGGGCGACCTGGTCGAGGGCGACGACGGCGACCGAACGGAGCATGTGACGAGGGTAACCCCATCGGTGGCAGAAAATCGAGGTGCGGTGGCATTCCTGCCACTGTTCGGCCCTGATGCCCTGGCGGAGACTGGTATCAGTCCGGTGCGCACCGGCGGCGAGAACATCCGAGACCACGCGAAAGCGAGCGCCGCCATGGAGTTTCTGCTGCTTGTGCTCTTTCTTGTCGCCCTGGCCGCCGCCTCGGCGGCCGGCCTCACGGCCGACACCCGCGACTCGGCCGACTGGAAACCGACCGACCAGGGCCGCCGTTGGCGCTCCCGGGTCCGTTGGGGTGATTAATCCGGATTGCCGAAAAAGTTGGGGACGGGGCCACTCCCGGAGGGGCGGCCCCGTCGACGGAGACCAGTCGCCATGGGGCAGGCTAGGAGCCATGGCTGACGGCTCCTGGTACGACGCCGACATCGATCACGTGATCATCTCCGAGGCGCAGATCCGCGAGAAGACCGCGGAACTGGCCAAGCAGGTCTCGGCGGACTACGCCGGCGTCGAGGACGGACTCCTGCTCGTCTGCGTGCTCAAGGGCGCGGTCATGTTCATGGCCGACTTCGCCCGGGCGCTGGGCCGGCACGGCCCGCCGGCCGAGCTGGAGTTCATGGCCGTCTCCTCGTACGGCCAGGGCGCCACCTCCTCCGGCGTGGTCCGCATCCTGAAGGACCTGGACCGGGACATCGCCGGCCGGCACGTGGTCGTGGTGGAGGACATCGTCGACTCCGGGCTCACCCTCTCCTGGCTGCTGCGTTATCTGGAGTCACGGTCGGCGGCCAGCGTCGAGGTGGTCGCCCTGTTCCGCAAGCCGGAGGCGGTGAAGGTCACCGTGCCGGTGAAGTACGTCGGCTTCGACATCCCGACCGAGTTCGTGGTCGGCTACGGCCTCGACTTCGGCGAGCGGTACCGGGAGCTGCCCTACGTCGGCGTGCTCAAGCCCGAGGTCTACGCCCGGGCCTGAAGCTCGGCCCGGCCGCGCTCACCGGCCGGACTGTCCTCACCGGCCCGGCCGCCGGCCGACTCCCCCCGCCCGGTCCGGGTCGGCCCGGTCCGGGCGGCTGTCTGGCAGACGTTCAGCGGGCTCTCAGTCAGTCCGACTACGGTAGGTTGCGGTGATGTGGGGGCGACTCCGCGTCCGGCCCCTCGACCCGCGTGACCGGGCGGACGGATGGGCCGGTCCGGAGCTTCCCGTCACGCCGGCTGAAACCTCGGTTCGCCCTCCGCGTAAGTGCTGGGCTCACAAGCTCACATCTGGCACGAACGGTGTACGGTCGAATGACCGCGGCGCGGCAGTTCGCGCGGCGCGGGGTCGAGGCCGGCCCGCACGGCGGCCCGGCGCCGCCGACGGCGGCGACACCATTCAGACGGTCAGGACGTCGATCAGGAGGATGCGGGCGTCTCGGCGCCCGACAACAGTATGGAACGTACGCGTTTCTTCCGCCGACCGGTGGTCTGGATCATCCTGGTCATCCTCGGCGCCGTTGTGCTCAGTCAGCTGTTCACCGCTGGTCCCAGCTACCACCGGGTGGACACTTCCGTTGCGCTCGACCAGCTCCACACCGCCAAGATCAACAAGGTCGTCTTCCAGGACAAGGAGCAGACGCTCCGGCTCGACCTGGCCCAGAAGACCAAGTTCGGCGACACCACCACCGACCGGATCGAGGCCCAGTTCCCGTACGAGGTCGGCGGCGAGGTCTGGAACGAGGTCCTCGAAGCCAAGGCGGCCAACCGGGTCACCGGCCCGGCCGACGCCGAGGTGTCGTCGGACAGCATCTGGGTGAGCCTGCTGGTCAACCTGCTCCCGATCGCCCTGCTGGTGCTCCTGCTGATCTTCTTCATGTCGCAGATGCAGGGCGGCGGCTCCCGGGTGCTCAACTTCGGCAAGTCCAAGGCCAAGATGATCACCAAGGACACGCCGAAGACCACCTTCGCCGACGTGGCCGGGGCCGAGGAGGCCGTCGAGGAGCTGCACGAGATCAAGGACTTCCTGCAGAACCCGGCGAAGTACCAGGCCCTGGGTGCCAAGATCCCGAAGGGCGTGCTGCTGTTCGGCCCGCCCGGCACCGGTAAGACGCTGCTGGCCCGCGCGGTCGCCGGCGAGGCCGGGGTGCCGTTCTACTCGATCTCCGGCTCCGACTTCGTCGAGATGTTCGTCGGTGTCGGCGCCAGCCGGGTCCGCGACCTCTTCGAGCAGGCCAAGGCGAACGCTCCGGCGATCGTCTTCGTCGACGAGATCGACGCGGTCGGCCGGCACCGCGGAGCCGGCATGGGCGGCGGTCACGACGAACGCGAGCAGACCCTCAACCAGTTGCTGGTCGAGATGGACGGCTTCGACACCAAGGGCGGCGTCATCCTGATCGCCGCCACCAACCGGCCGGACATCCTCGACCCGGCGCTGCTGCGCCCCGGTCGTTTCGACCGGCAGATCCCGGTGGACGCCCCCGACATGGAGGGCCGCAAGGCGATCCTGCGGGTGCACGCCAAGGGCAAGCCGTTCGCCCCCGACGTCGACCTCGACTCGGTGGCGCGCCGTACCCCGGGCTTCAGCGGCGCCGACCTGGCCAACGTGATCAACGAGGCCGCGCTGCTCACCGCCCGTAAGGAACAGCGGGCGATCAGCAACGACTCGCTGGAGGAGTCGATCGACCGGGTGATCGCCGGCCCGCAGCGCCGGACCCGGGTGATGAGCGACCAGGAGAAGAAGATCACCGCGTACCACGAGGGTGGGCACGCGCTGGTCGCCTGGGCGCTGCCGCACGCCGCGCCGGTGCACAAGGTGACGATCCTGTCCCGGGGCCGCTCGCTCGGGCACACCCTGGTCCTGCCGACCGAGGACAAGTACACCCAGACCCGCGCCGAGATGATCGACACCCTGGCGTACGCGCTGGGCGGTCGCGCCGCCGAGGAGCTGGTCTTCCACGAGCCGACCACCGGCGCCGGCAACGACATCGAGAAGGCCACCCAGCTGGCCCGCGCGATGATCACCCAGTACGGCATGAGCTCCAAGCTCGGCGCGATCAAGTACGGCACCAGCGGCGACGAGCCGTTCCTCGGCCGCAACATGGGCCACGAACGGGACTACTCCGACGCGGTGGCCGCCGAGATCGACGGCGAGATGCGCGCCCTGATCGAGCTGGCCCACGACGAGGCCTGGGAGATCCTGGTGGAGTACCGGGACGTGCTCGACAACATGGTTCTGGAGCTGATGGAGAAGGAAACCCTCTCCACCGCCGACATGGCCCGCATCTGCGCCCGGGTGGTCAAGCGCCCGCCGATGGCTCCGTACAACGGCTTCGGCAAGCGTCAGCCCTCCACCGAGCCGCCGGTCCTCACCCCCGGCGAGAAGGAGAAGCTCAAGGCGCAGGCCCAGGCCGACGGCGCGTCCGTCGGCGGCGGCTCGAACAACTCGGACGGTACGCACTGAACAGCGACGCCGCGGCCAGTCCCGACTTCTCGGGGCTGGCCGCCTCGTCCACCGAACCCGACGGTGACGAGGCGCTCGACTACGTCGCCGCCCGGCTGATCAGCGGCAGGCTCACCGGCCGCCGCGTCGAGGACACCATGGACCTCGGCCGCATCGAGAAGGCGGTCCGGGAGATCCTCATCGCCGTCGGGGAGGACCCCGACCGTGACGGACTCCGGCAGACGCCGGCCCGGGTCGCCCGGGCGTACGCCGAACTCTTCGCCGGCCTACGGGTCGACCCGGCCCAGGTGCTCAGCACCACCTTCGAGGCCAACCACGAGGAACTCGTGCTCGTCCGGGACATCGACGTGATGAGCCTCTGCGAGCACCACCTGCTGCCGTTCCGTGGCAGCGCCCACATCGGCTACATCCCCGGCCCGGACGGCCGGATCACCGGCCTGTCCAAGCTGGCCCGGCTGGTGGAGGTCTTCGCCCGCCGCCCGCAGGTGCAGGAGCGGCTCACCTCACAGATCGCCGACCTGCTGATGAGCAAGCTGGCGCCGCGCGGCGTCGTCGTCGTGCTCGAGTGTGAACACATGTGCATGGCGATGCGCGGCATCCAGAAAAGCGGTGCGAAGACCATCACCTCCGCGGTGCGGGGCACCCTCCAGCACGACGCCAAGTCGCGGGCCGAGGCGATGGCTCTCATCATCCCCCGCTGATTCCGGCGATCAGCCACCCAGCATCGCCAGCATGATCCCGGCGGTGACCGCCACCGCCGGCACCAGACAGGTCAACGCCCCCAGCCGTGGCGTGCGGTCCAACCGCTCGCCGGCGCCGGCAGGGAAGACCCGCCCCACCGCGACCCACCCGACGGCGAACGCCACCGCCGGCATCGGCACCCCGACGACCAGCGCCGCGATGCTCACCGCGCCCGTCCCCGCCGCCGCGAAGAACATTAGCTGCGCCAGCGGCACCAGCAGGGCCAGCGGCCCGTACACCAGCAGGTTGCGCAGCCGTGGCGACCACGCCGACGGACGGAGCGGCCCCCGCGCCGCCAGCGTCGCGTCGGCGGCGTCCGCCCAGCCCCGGGCCACCCGCAGCGCCGCCAGCACCGCCGCCGGGCCACCCACCATCGACCGGGCCGCCTCGGTCAGCTCCGGCGGCGTCGGGGTGAGCGAGATCGGCGGTACGCCCGACTCACGCAGCCTGGCCTGCTGCGGCGCCAACCGGGCGTGCACCCGGACCAACTCCTCGCGGGCCGCCTCCACGGCCCGGGCCTGCTCCACCGCGGCCGTGGCCGCCGCGCGGCGTACTCCGTCGAGCTGGCGGGCGGCGGCCAGGTACTCCGTCCACGGATCCGTGACCGCCCCGACCGGCTCGTCACCGACGCGTTGCCGTACCGCCGGCAACCGAGCCACCTCGTCGACGCCCACCCCCGCTC
>NZ_SMKD01000176.1 GCF_004348595.1 Micromonospora sp. KC723 | reverse complement strand
GCGGGGGACTGGTCGGGGTTGAGATGCCAGTCGCGGGCCACCCGGTCGACGGCGACCGGGTAGATGGTCAGGGTGCCGTCCGGGGCGATGCGCATACGCAGGAAGCACTTGGCGTCCTCGATCCCCTGGCCGGCGAAGAGCTCGTTGAGGTTCACCCCGAAACCGCCCGCCACGAGCAGGTAGCCCGCCACCACCTGACTGGAGACCAGCCCGATCACCGGGCCGTAGACGACCGTCGCGGCGGCCACGGGCAGCGGCCACGGCCAGTGGTAGAACGGCAGGGCCAGCCAGATCCACGTGCCGGCGACAGCCAGTCCCACATGGGCCAGGCCGTGCCCGGCACCCAGGAGCCAGTGCCGCAGGTAGCGTTTCCCGCCGGCGGTGGGCGGCTTCGCGAAGAACGTCGCGCCGAGCAACGTCACCCCCAGCATGATCACCAGCGGAACGCTGAACAGCCGCTGCTCGGTGGTGCCCGTCCGATTCGTCGCCACCCCGGCCATGGCGAGCATCAACAGGGTGTGCAGGGTGCCGAGCAGGGCGGTGAAGCCGGGGTTGCGCATCGGCAGCCGGGAGAAGATCCCCCAGCCGTACCGGCGGGAGCGCGCGGCGTCCGGGTAACGGCCGGCCAGCTCGTACGACCGGGTGCGGCTGGCCCGCCGGGACAGGGTGTCCTTCGGCGGCACCTCGATCCGCTCGGGGAGTTTGTGCGTGGGATAGAGGTAGGCGCCGCCCCCGCCGCAGGTGACGAGCTGCCGGTCCGGGCCGGCGTACCGGGCGTAGTGGTGCAGGTCGCCCGAGATCAGCAGCCGCACGTGTGCGCCCGTCGGGGCGATGATCGTACGGATGAAGTAGTCGATCGAGTCGTACGCCGTGGGATGGTCGACGGCCTTGACCCAGGTCGGCGCCGGCACCGCCAGGATCACCCGGCTGGTCGGTCCCAGCCTCCGGGCCACCTCGTCGAAGTAGGCGAGCTGCGGATCGTCCAGGTACGACCCGGACTGGTCGTCGAGGCCGAGCAGCCACCAGTCTGCCGGCAGTTCGACCGCGAAGTACGAGCGGGACTGGCCGGTGCCCCACCCGCCGAAGTGGCGGTCCCGGGAACGGGCGAAGATCCGCAGGAAGGCCGTCAGGCCGTCGTACCAGTCATGGTTGCCGGGGACGGCGAACAGCGTCGGTCGCTCCGGTGGGGCCGCCGGTAGCGCCGCCTGGTAGGGCCCCTTGCAGCGGTCCTCGTACGCCTCGTAGGCCGCCGAGGGGTAGACCTGGTCGCCCCCCATCACCAGCATCTGCGCCCGGGGCAGCCGGTGCCCGTCCACCGTCAGCTCCGGCTGCGCCAGCAGGTACGCCACCGAGTAGGTGGCGTTGAAGCCGTCACCCAGGTCCGCCACGTAGTCCAGCCACAGCCCGCCGTCCGGCCCCACCTGCCTGCTGATCCGCGCGTCCAGGGCGTTCTGCAACTCCCGTTTGTCCAGGTACGCCCCGAACAACATCGCCAGTAGCGTACGGATGCCGGTGCTGATCAGCAGGAACGGCGCGAGCCACGGCACCGGCCCGCGGGGGGTGAAACCCAGCTCTACGGGATCGGTGCTGCGCGGCCGCCGGGCGGCCCGCTCACCAGGAGCATCCTCGGGGTGCACGGCTTCGGGGTGGCTTCCTGCGTCGTCCGTCACCCGCCGCAGCGTAGTCCGGGTCCTACGGCACCGCTGTCACGGAACCGCCTGATGTCCGAATCGCGGTGGGGAACCCCCTCGGCCGGCCCGCGGATGGTGGCGTACACTTGCTGATCGTTGCCGCCTTAGCTCAGTCGGCTAGAGCGACGCACTCGTAATGCGTAGGTCGACGGTTCGATTCCGTCAGGCGGCTCGGTGAGAAAGCCCAGGTCAACGGCCTGGGCTTCGCCGTTTTCCGAGGTCCACCACGCTGCCGCCGACGGTGCCAGTCCGCATTCCGCGCCGCGACCGCCTCGTCCACCCGGTTGGCGACCGCGTCCGGGTCGTCACCGGCACAGCCCCGCCTACACGTCCAGCGTTGTAGTGCCCGTGAAGAGCCAGGAGCGGAGCACCCCCACCTCTTCCCTGCCAGCCGTCAGCGGACCTCGCTCATGGCTGCCGCGAACTGCTCGGCGGTGAACTCGAGGGCGAACAGCCGACGCAGGTTGGCGTTGAGCGCGGCACCGGCGGTCGGGCTCAACGCCTGGTCCCAGGCCAACGTGGAGGACGGCGCAACGGCCACCAGGCGGTGCGTCGACCGGATGAACTCCGCGTGCGGTGTTCCGGCCGCTCGCGCCGCCACGTCGGTCACGGCCGGCACCTCGCCGGCGTGCAGCAGCGCGTCTACGTACCGATTGCAGGTCAACAGCGAGAACAGGACGTCCACCGCCTGTTCGGCATCAAGGCTCGCGGACGAGACGGAGAAGTAGCTGCCCGGGGCCCCCACCACGTTGGTGGGGTCTCCGGCGCCGCCGGGCACGGCGGGGAACGGTACCCACCCGAGATCGCCGTCCCGGACGAAGTCCGGATCGAGGGTCAGTTGCAGGGCGTACTCCCAGCTGCCCATGAGCTGCATCGCGGCCTGCCCGGACGCCAGCCGGCCCGAGCTGCCCCCGTCGTCGTAGCGCAGCGTGGTGAAGTCACGGCCGAACGCGCCCCGTTCGACCAGCTCCCGCGCCATCCGCGCCGCCTGCAGCACGGCCGGGTGCGACCAGGCGCCGGGCCGGCCCGCCGCGATGTCGGCGAAGGGTCGCGGGCCACCGATCCGGTCCACCAGGTACATCAGGTACATCAGTTCGGACCACCCGTCGGCGCCGGCCAGCGCGAGGGGGTCGGTCCCCCTGGCCTTGAACGCGTCCACCAGAGCGAGCAGGTCGGCGTACGTCTCGGGCGGTCGCAGATCAGCCTGGGCAAAGACCCGCCTGTTGTAGAACAGCATGATGGGCTCCACCCCGCTCGCCGGCAGCCCGTACTGCCGGCCGTCCACCCGACCGGCGGTGAGGACCTCCGGCGCGAACGCGTTGGCGACCTGTGGACGCGCACGCAGTGCCTCGGTCAGATCCAGCACCTGCTTCGCCCGGACCATCTCCTTCATACCGCCGCCACCCCAGTGGAAGAAGATGTCGGGCGGGTCGGTCGACGTCAGCGCTTCCCGCAACTGCTGCTGGTACCGCTGGTTGGGGTAGGACGCGATGTCGACCTCGATGTCCGCGCTCCGGCTGAAATCGGCGGCGCACGCCCGCAGGGCGGAAACCCTCGACTGTGAGCGCAGGGTCCACACCTGAATCTGGCCGTCCCCGCGGACCGGTCCCGCCAAATCTGCTGGCCGGCGTGACCCCGGGGCCCACGTCGCGCCGATGAGGACGGTGGCCGCCACCACCATGACGGCGCACGCCACGGCCAGCGTCCGGACACGCCGTCGCCGGGCCTGGGCGTAGCGGCGCCGGAACGCAGTCATGACGTCGGTCGCCGGCGGGACGGCGTCCTGCGCCTCGGAGAGCATCGCCGCAAGGCGACGGGTGAGCCGGTCATGCTCGTTCACACTGCCCACCTCGCAATCCAGGCCGCGTCGGGGTCCTCGTCCGCCTGGCTCTTCAGGTATCGGCTCAAGGCCAGCCGGGAGCGGGCGTACCGACTGGAGACGGTCCCCACCGGCTCGTCGGACATCGCGGCGATCTCGGCGAAGGTGTACGCGTAGAGCACGTGCAGCACGATCACGGTCCGCTCAGGCTTGCGTAGCGTCTGCAGGGCCTGCCACAGCGCGGGTTCGCTCACGCGGGTTCGCGCGGGATCGTCCCGCTCGACGGTTGCCGCGTCGACCGGCACCTCCCGCCGCCAACGCCGCCACCGACTCACGTTGCGTGTGACGATGACGCGACGGGCATACGCCTCAGGGTTGGCCGCCGCGGCCGCCCAGCGTCGCCACACCTCGACGACCGCGATCTGCGCCAGATCGTCGGCCTCGGCCAGGCTGCCGCAGATCAGGTACGCGAACCGTCGTAGCGACTCCAGCCGCGTGCGGGCGAACTCCTCCGCCCCGGTCTCCGCATCGGCGCGCATGGACACCTCCTGGCCGGTAACGCCGGGGCCGGCGGGATTCGCTGCCACGGTGAGTGTCTCAAATCCGACACCCTGTGGTCGGTCGGCGTACCGAGGGCTCCGCACGAGGTGGGCGGGCGCGGGCGCCGTCGCGCTGCGTCCACCGGTCCCGAACCCGTCGGGTCCGGACGCAGCAGATCCGGCCGTCGTAGGCGTACCGCATCTGAAGGCCACGTGAAAGGCCGAGCCGCCCCTCACGGGTGCCGAACATCGGTCCCCGAGCGGCGGCAGGGTCGTCACCTCGTCGAAGGAGGCATGTCCCCTATGCGCTGGTTCTGGTTCCAGACGTACCCGAGGACCTGGCGAGCATCACTGGCCGTGGCTCTCACCGCGGTCCTGCTCGCCACAACTGGCGCCCCGGCGGCCGGCGTTCGCCCCGACCGCGGCCTGCGCGTCGGGCTCGATGCGGTCACCGCGGCCGGGATGCCCGGCGTCTTCGCCGAGCTGCGGAACGGCCGGCACACCACCACCGCCGCGAGCGGCGTGGCTGACGTGGACACCGGGCGTCCGGTCCGCCCGCACATGCGACACCGGGTTGGCAGCATCACCAAGACGCTCGTCGCGACGGCGCTGCTCCAACTGGTCGGCGAGGGCAGGCTGGCGCTCGACGCCCCGCTCGGCCGCTACCTGCCCGAGTTCCCCGTGCCCGGCGTCACGGTACGGATGCTGCTCAACCACACCAGCGGGTTGGGTGACTACGTGCCGGTCCTGTTCCGCAGCGGCGAGGACATCGAGGCGCGGCGGTACACCACCTTCCAGCCGCGGGATCTGGCGCGGATGGGCTTGGCGCAGCCACGAACCGGCGCCCCCGGAACCGGCTGGTCCTACTCCAACACCAACTACATCCTGGCGGGCCTGATCCTGGAGCAGGTGACCGGCCGGCCGGCCGCGTACGAGATCAACCGGCGGATCATCCAGCCGCTGGGCCTGTCCGGCACCTACCTTCCGGGCCACGCCACCAAGATCGTCGGGCCTCACTCAGAGGCGTACATCCCGTGGGGCGAGGGAATCCTGCGCGACTTCAGCGAGTACAACATGTCCTGGCTGTGGCTCGCCGGTGAGCTGGTGTCCACACCGACCGACATCAACCGCTTCTACCGGGCACTGCTGACCGGCCGCCTGCTCCGCCCGGCCGAACTGGCCCAGCTCCGGACTGTCGTCCCGCGTGACCCGGCGCACCCTGAGAAGGGCTCCTACGGGTTGGGTATCTGGACCCGTCCACTGCCCTGCGGCCCCGCCTGGGGTCATGACGGACTCGGCTTCGGATACAGCACCATCTCGCTGCACAGCGCCGACGGGGCCCGTCAGATCACGGTGGCCGCCAATATGAGCTTCTACAACCCGCCCGGAGCGCCCGACCCGATCGCCGACGCCATCGATGCCGTTGTCCGGGAAGGGCTCTGCCCGGGCCGGCCCGGCAGGAACGCCGGCCGGCCCGCGTGGGTCACCGCACCGGGGTCTGCGCTGCCCTGACGCAGGCCTGCCTGCGCAGGTCACCACCTTCTCGCCGCAGCCCTCGCGGACGCGGCGGGGAGGTGGTGCCCGGTCGGCTCGTCCATCAGCAGGGCACGCAGGGTTTCGATGATCGGCGTGAACGGCTGGTTCTCGGCGAACCAGTTGCTTGCTGGTCATGGTTCCCTTTCTCCGAAGCCGGAAGTGCGTCAGGAGCGGTGGATGGTGATGTCGCCGTAGGAGGTGCGGCCGCGCACCTCGACGGTCTCGTCGGCGTCGTCGGGCCGAGTGGCGCGCTCCAACTGGTTGCGTACGTGTCCGAATCCGGTGTGCACCTCCAGCCAGGCGGCGGTGCCGTCGGCGATGCCGATCTCCAGGTCGCCCATGGCGGTGCCGAGGGTGACCGAGCCGCGGACCACCTCGCCGAGGTGGATGCTGCCGTTGGACGTCTTCGCGTCGACGCCGGCGCCGGCCCGTTCGATGTGGATGCTGCCGTTGGCCGCGCGTACCCGCGCCTCGCCGGTGACCGCGCCGATCGTGGTGTTGCCGTTGGAGTTCTTGACCTCCGCGGTGCCCTCGACCTCGCCGATCTGGATCCTGCCGGAGTCGGTGGAGATCTCGGCGTTGCCCGTGACACTCTGGGCGGTGACGTGACCGGCCGACGTGTCCAGGCGCAGCGGGCCGGTTCGTTCGAGCCAGACGTTCCCGGCGGAGGTCTTGAGCCTGCACTGTCCGAGCCGGCCGGCGCAGCGTATGTCGCCCACCTGCATCTGGGTGGACACCTGGGAACCGCTGGGCAGTTCGATGGACACGTCAACCGATCTGGTCCTGCGGGGGGAGTCGTAAACCCGCGACTTCGGACCGGTCACCCGGAGCGTGCCGTTGGTGTAGTCGACGCGGACCTGCTGGGCGGCTCTCACGTCGGACTCGTCGGACTCGTCGCTCGGGCGGACCTCGACGACGGTGTCGGTCCGGTCGCTCGCGGTGATCCGCACGTCGCCGGCGCCGAGTTCGAGCGTGACGGAAATCGGTTCGGGCGTCTCGTAACTGGGCATGGTTGTCCCCGCATCTCCGATAGGTGGGCCATCCCCGCAGGCCGGGGACGTGGTGTGAGAAGAGCGTTGTGGTGCGGCTAGCGCACCCAACCGGTGAAGTGCTGGTGGGCCCGCTTCTCGCTGCCGCGTGGCTCGGGACGCCGGTCGCGGTCGGACCGCTGCACGGCGGCGGCGGCCGCCCGGACCAGCCAGGCGTTGACCGAGCGCCCCTCCTTGGCCGCGGCCTCCTCGATCGCGGCCTTGAGCTGCTCGGGCAGGCGTACGTTGATCCGCGCGGCGGGGCCGTCCTCGGCGATCGGCAGATCGCTGTTCCGCGCGTCGTCGACCGTCACCGCAGCGTCCTTGGTCGCGAGCCCGAGCGGCTCGGCCGGTGGCGGGGTCACGACGAAGTTTGGATCGCGTCCGCGCAGGCGTAGCTCCACCGAACCCGGAGCCAGTTCCCGGGTGATCTCGTCGGCGGCGGTCGACAGCACCTCCAGCAGCGTCAGCCGGATTGCGGACTCGAGCGACCCGGTCAGGCGCTCGACCAGCGCACGCGTTTCCTCGCCGCCGGTCTCGGCAAGTGTGGCGAACTCACGTCCGAGGTTGCTCACATACGAGGTCAAGTCCATGGTGCCATGGTGGCACGACGATGGCACCACAAACAAGCCAGGTTGCTGCCATCGGTGATGCCCTGTTGGGTGCCGCGGGTGGCGCGAAACGGCGGGCCGCCAGGTGCGACAAGATCGCTGAGCTGTGTCCGCAGTTTGCAGATAGCGCTCTGACCTGGGCTTTTGTCCTCTGTATCGCTACCGTGGAGGTACGCCCGGCGCAGTGCGTCGCCTGAGCAGGCGCACCCGCGGCACCGCTGGCATCAGCGGGACGTGTGGGCCTCCAGGCGGATCAACCTCGACCAGCCAACTGGTGCTTCGCCCACTCGGCCGCGACGGCCAGGAGGTGACGAAAGGGTTAGGACCTGTGCGCAGTGAGAGCAGAACGAGCAATCAGGATCATTCTCGATGGCGGCTGCATCTTCGTGGGCCTCGGCGGGATAGTTCACCAGACGGCGATCGTGCCGCCCGGTCAGGCAAACGCCGTTCTCCTGGGGACGTATGTGGCGATCCTCGGGATCCCGGCGGGCGTCGGGCTGCTGTCGCTGCGCGGCAATGGCGGCAGCGGTACGACCAACTTGCCATCGCCGTCTCGGCCGCAGGACTCGCCGTCGCCGCCGTCGCCATCGCCGCCGCTCTGCGGAACGGGTGAGTGAGATGACGACGGAACCCTGGCGCCTGCCGTCCCGGGCGTGGCAGGTCGTGTTCGCGTCGCTCCTGTTCGCGGCGGCCGTCGCCATCTCCTCCATGGTGTACGCCAACTCCGTCGCCCGGACCTCCGAGCGGAGCCTGTGTGACCTCGTGGTGAGGCTCGACGACACCTACCGCGCGACGCCTCCACAGAACGCCACCGGGCGTCAGCTTGCCGCCGAGATCGGCCACCTGAGGAGTGAACTGGACTGCCCGGCGGCGCGCACCGCCCGACGGTGAGGGCCTGCCGTCGACGTGCGGTCGAACCCACGGCCGATCGCGGCCGTGCCGGTTCGTCGTCGGGGCGGCCGACCGGGTGGCAGGCTGGACATCGTGGACAGGAAGCAGGTGGCTGGCTGGATCGCGGCGTACGAGCGGGCGTGGCGGACGCCGGGGACGGCGGCGCTCGCCGCGATCTTCACCGACGGGGTGAGCTACCGGCAGGGGCCCTACCGGCCGCCGGTCATCGGACTGCCGGCCCTGTCCCGGATGTGGGAGGACGAGCGC
Organism: Micromonospora sp. KC723; assembly: GCF_004348595.1. Lineage (GTDB taxonomy): Bacteria > Actinomycetota > Actinomycetes > Mycobacteriales > Micromonosporaceae > Micromonospora. Next base: position 1,164 of record NZ_SMKD01000176.1, on the reverse strand, counting down.
GAGGGCTCCGACGAGGTGTTCCGGATGACCAGCGAGATCGTCGCGGTCGAGGGGGACACCGCCGTGGCGCGGGTGGAGGTCCGGTACGGGAACCCGGTCGACCAGGAGTACCGCGACCTGTGGATCATGCGCTTCGCGGAGGACGGGCGCTGCGCCTCGTTCGAGGAGTGGCCGTTCTGGCCGGCGCAGCCGATCGCCGCCCGCCCCGACGGAAGCCGCTGGGGATCGCCAGCGTGACCTCGTCCAGCACCTTGACGAAGCCGGCCGGGTCGCCCTTCGGGGAGACGTCGCAGCTACCGTCCGCCCCGGCCGTGGCGACCAGGCAGAACGGGGAGGCCGCGAGCCACGGCCGGTCCCCTTCGTGCGGCACCACGCGTTCCTTCGCCACCACCCGGGGTATCGGCGCCCCCACCAGCTCGCGCAGTTCCTCCGTTGAGGTGATCTCCACCGTCACGTCTGACTTCCCCGTCCGTTGACCTCGATGGCGCCTCGGGTGCCACCGGCCGCAGTCCGTCAGCGTAGGTGGCGCTGGCCAGGGCGAGGTTTGCCCACCCGGGCCGGGGGTACCGCCCATCAGCGTCCGGACGCGAGCAGTGGAGGCCCACCATGGAGAGCCGACTGAAGGTGCTCGGCCACCCCGTGCACCCGATGCTGGTGATGTTCCCGCTGGCTCTCCTGGTCACCGGCGCTCTCTTCGACATCGTCGACGCGGTCGGTGGTCCCGACTTCCTGGGCGAGGCGGCGTACTGGAACATCACCGTCGGCCTCGTCGGTGGCCTGCTGGCCGCGGCGGCCGGGACGGTCGACCTGCTCGCCATCCCGGCCGGCACCCGCGCCAAGCGGGTGGCGCTCACCCACGCCGCCGCGAACGTCGCGGTGGTCCTGCTCTTCGCCGCCGTCTGGGCGGTCCGGCTCAGCGCCGAGTCCCGGACGGCCGGCGGCGCGCTGATCGCGATCGAGGTGGTCGCGGTGGCCCTGCTCGGCATCAGCGCCTGGCTCGGCGGCGAACTCGTCGACCGGCTCGGTGTCGGCGTGGACCCGGAGGCCGGCCTGGACGCCCCCAGCTCACTGCGGCCCCCGGCGGCCACCCAGCGGATCGGAGACGTGCGATGACAGAACAGTCCGGCGGCGGCGGGTTCGGCCGGGGATGGCGGGGGCGGCAGC
>NZ_SMKD01000175.1 GCF_004348595.1 Micromonospora sp. KC723 | reverse complement strand
CGATCCCACCCCGCGGAGGGCGTCAAGGACAGCCGGGGCGGACGGCCTCGGAGCACGCGAAACGTCCGTACGGTGACGCCGGGTGACTGCGGACCGGCTGCCCGGAAGCGGTAAGGTCTGCCCTGGCCCAGCGACGGGGGAGGTGGACGTGGCACGCGGTGGCGTGTTCTGCGTCGAGGGGCAGTGGCACCGCGACCTGCACGAGCGCGGATCCGTCCTGCCCACCCTGGAACTGCTGGAACGGCTCGGCCGGATCCGCTTCATCCACAAGGACGCCGCCACCCGCGACGAGCTCTTCTACTTCCTGGACCGCTGGCTGCTCAAGCAGTACGCCGACTACCGGGTTGGCTTCTTCGCCATGCACGGGGAACCGAGCCGGCTCTGCCTGACCGACTGGGACTCGGTGGCGCTCGCCGACGTCGCGGAGCGGATGGCCGGGCGGTGCGAGGGGCGGCGGCTCTACTTCGGGAGCTGCTCGGTGCTGCGCGCCTCCGACGCCGCGCTGCGCGCGTTCCTGGACGTCACCGGAGCGGCGTTGATCTGCGGGTTCACCCGTGAGGTCGACTGGGTGGAATCCGCCGCCTTCGAGACGGTGCTGCTCGACGTGCTCGCCAACGGCCAGCGGCACAACGCCGCCGAGCTGCGGATGGGTTCCGCGCACTGGGCTCCGCTGGCGGCGTACCTCGGCTTCCGGGTGATCTACGCCAACGGCCGGGCCTGGCGGCCGACGTCCCGGCCCCGGGTGCCCACCCAGACCGCACCGGGCCGGCTCGCCGGGCGGGCCCGCTGAGCCGGTCCGGCCGGCGCGCCCGTCGCGGCGGGGCCCGACGGCCGGCGAGGCGGCACGCGGATGGCCTGGTAGAACCATGGCATGCCACGCAGTATCGCGAGCAACACCCGGGTGGACCGCGACGCCCTGATCCAGTTCCTCCGTCCCCGGCACCGGGTCGTGCTGATGACCACCCGATCCGACGGCCGCCCGCAGTCCTCTCCGGTGGCCTGCGGCGTCGACGCCGAGGGCCGCCTGATGATCTCCACCTACCCGGAGCGGGCGAAAGCCCGCAACATCCGGCGCGACCCCCGGGTCTCCGCCTGCGTCCTCTCCGAGGACTGGGACGGCCCCTGGGTGCAGGTCGACGGCACCGCCGAGGTGCTCGACCTGCCGGAGGCGCTGGAGCCGCTGGTGGAGTACTTCCGCAGCATCTCCGGCGAGCACCCGGACTGGGACGAGTACCGGCAGGCCATGGTGACGCAGGGCAAGTCGCTGATCCGGGTGACGATCGACAGCTGGGGGCCCGTGGCCACCGGTGGCTTCCCGTCCCGGCTCGCCGACTGAACGCCGCTCAGTACGCGGCGGTGAAACGCATGTTCTCGAAGCGCGGGGCCTCGATCTCGTCGACGACCGCCACCGCCAGGTCCTCGTAGGTCAGCACCGATCGCCCCTGGTCGTCGAGGACCGGGTGCTCGGTGCCGGTCCGGTACCGGCCGGTCCGCTCGCCCGGGTGGAACTCCAGCGGCGGCGGGGAGACGTAGGTCCAGGTCACCCCGTCGGCCGAGGAGCGGTACCAGGCCAGCGCGTCGGCCTGGCCCAGTGCCGCGTCCCGGTACTCCTCGGGGAAGTCCGGCTCGTCCAGGAACGGGGTGTCCTTCGACGTCAACAGGGTCGCGCCGCCGCCGACGTGGATCACCCGGGGCGAATCCGGCACCTCCCGCAGGACGGTGATCAACGTCTGCGCGGCGTCCCGCCACAGCGCCCGCTGGCCGCCGCCGACCGCCACCACGATCACGTCGGCCTCCGCGGCGAGTTCCCGCACGCTACGGGCCGAGGTGACGTCGCCGGTCACCACGTGCACCCCGGCGGGCAGCCAGGTCACCGACTCGGGACGGCGGACCGCCGCCGTGACCCGGTGCCCCCGGGCCATCGCCTCGGTGACGATCCGCGAGCCGGCGGTGCCCCCGGCGCCGTACACCACGATGTTGCTCATGCCGTCCAGGCTATGGAGCACCCCGGCCGGCCGTCGGCGGAACGGCCCAGGCGGTGCCCCGGATCCCCGCGCGGCTCAGTCGACCAGGGCGGAGTAGACGAGTTGCCGCAGCTGCGAGCGCAGCGGGTAGGTGCTCGACGGCATCAGCTGGGTGAAGAACAGCGCGGTGATCTCCTCGACCGGGTCGACCCAGAACGCGGTGCTGGCCAGGCCGCCCCAGTAGTACTCGCCGACGCTGCTGGGCACCCGCGCCGGCACCGGGTCGGTCACGACGGCGAACCCCAGGCCGAAGCCGATGCCGTCCAGCACCGTCTCGGCGTACCCCTCCGGCTCGAACGACGCCAGGTCGCCCCCGCCCGGCAGGTGGTTACGGGTCATGTACCGCACCGTGCGGGGGGCCAGCAGGCGTACCCCGTCCAGCTCGCCGCCGCGCAACAGCAACTGGGTGAACCGGTGGTAGTCGGCGGCGGTGGAGACCAGCCCGCCACCCCCGGAGAGGCACTGCGGACGGTGGAGCGCGGCGGCGCCGAACCGGTCGGCCCGGACCACCCGGCCGGTCGCCGGATGCGGCGTGTAGAGCGCGGCGAGGCGCTTGGCGTCCGGCTCGTCGACCCAGAACCGGGTGTCGGCCATGCCCAGCGGATCGAGGATCCGTTCGGTGAGGAACTCGTCCAGGCGCTGCCCGGAGACGACCTCGACCAGCCGGCCCAGCACGTCGGTGGAGACGCCGTAGTTCCAGCCGGTGCCGGGCTGGAACATCAGTGGCAGCTTCGCCATCCCGGCGGTGGCGGCGGCGAGGTCAAGGCCCGGTGGCACGCCGACGTCGTACCCGGCGGCGCGGTAGAGGGCGTCGACCACCGAGGTCTGGGCGAAGCCGTACGTCAGGCCGGAGGTGTGGGTGAGCAGGTGCCAGACCCGCACCGGTTCGACCGCCGGCACGGTGTACGCCCTGAGCGCCGATCCCTTGTCGAAGACCCGGACGTCGGCGAACTCCGGCAACCAGCGGCTGATCGGGTCGTTCAGCTCGAACCGGCCCTCCTCCCACAGCATCATCGCGGCGACGGAGGTGATCGGCTTGGTCATCGAGTAGATCCGCCAGATGGTGTCCGGCTCGACCGGCACGCCCGCCTCGACGTCGCGCAGCCCGTACGTGGCGGAGTGCGCGACCTCGCCGCGCCGGGTGACGACGACCTGCCAGCCGGCCAGCCGCCCCTCGTCGACGTAGCGGCCGAAGTGTCCGTCGATCCGCGCGAGCCGCGCGGGGTCGAAGCCGATCTGGTCCGGGTCGGTGCTGCGTGCCACGCTCACGCCCGCGAACGTACTAGCCGGTACGGCGGCGGTGGAAGAGTCGGCCGTCACTGTCGGTCCTGACGGCTACGGTGAGCCGATGCCGGAGACCACCGAGGACGCCACCTTCCGCGACGACGACTGGTACGCCGACGCGCTGGTCGACCGGCACTTCGTGCGGTGTTCGTTCCAGCGGGTGGATCTCACCGAGGCGACCATCCGGGGTGCCACCTTCACCGAGTGTTCCTTCGGCAGGGTGGCCCTCAACGCCTCCCGACACGTCGACTCGGCCTTCATCCGGTGCGCGTTCCGGCGGTGCAACCTCTTCGAGGCCGAGTTCGTCGGTTGCAAACTGGTGGGCAGCACGTTCCAGGAGTGCGACCTGCGCCCATTGCGGGTGACGGGCGGGGACTGGTCCTTCGTCGCGTTGCCCGGCGCCGACCTGCGCGGGGTGACCTTCGCCGGCGTACGGATGCGGGAGGCGGACCTGACCGGGGCGGACCTGACCGAGGCGACCGTGACCGGCGTCGACCTCTCCGGCGCGCAACTGCACGCGGCCAGGCTGGTCCGAACCGACCTGCGGGGCAGCGACCTGACCGCGCTGGATCCGACGTCCGTGCAGCGCGCCGGCGCGCTGATCGACGCGGAGCAGGCGGTCGTGCTGGCGCAGGCCCTGGGTTTCGAGATCCGCTGACCGGACGTGCCGGTCGGCCGTCGGGGCAGCGTGTCCGGCCTGATCATTTTCGGCCCGTCGCGGTGGTCGGCGGAACCGTGCTGTCCGAAGTGGAGTGATGCCCGGCACGGCCGGAGGGCCTCCCCGCACCGTGACCGCATCGACACGGGACCGCTAAGATCCCTACTCGGCTGAGCGGGTCGATCCGGGCGTCGTTAGGACGGTTTTTTGTTACCGCCGTTTGGTAACGAACTGGAAACGCTGACGGGCCGGGCTATGGCGTAAGCGGTCGTGCGAATGAAAACGTGACGGGGCTCACGTCGGCTCCCCGCGATCATGGTCGGGCCGACGCGGTGTGCGGAACGGAGAAACGGTGGCGGACGACCAGGTGAGACGGATCGGACCGGGTCCGTCCGGCGGCGCGAGCACTCGGCTCGCCCGACACCGGCAACGCCGCCGCCGCCGGACCATCGTTTCGCTGAGTGCCCTGACCGGCCTGGTCGTGCTGGTGTCGTACCTGAACCTCACCGCGGACCCGGCGCCCCCGGCCGAGGACCGGGCGCTGCCGCCCGGCGCGCCGACGGTGGCCGGCCGACCCACCGGCCTGCCCGGGGAGGTGACCGAGACCGGTGTCGCCTCGCCAGGGCTGCGACCCCGGCAACGCACGCCGTCGCCGGCCCCGTCCGTGACCCCCACGTCGCCCCCGGCCGCCAACCCGCAGCCGCCGGTTCCGATGCTCACCGTCACCGAGGCCGAGGTGCCGGCCACAGTGGACCTCACCACCCTCGGCAGCCGCGACTGGGTGCACTGGGGACTGCGCGGCCCCGAAACCGAGATCCGCAAACGTGGCGGGTCGCTCGAGATCCGCGACGAGGGCGGTCGCGGCGCGCGCGGCAGCATCGACACCAACCCGGAGTCGTTCCGCTGGCGCGACGGCACCCCCGTCGGGTCCGTCGGCGGGGCCATGAGCGGCGTGTACACCTGCGGCGTCGGCAACGGCTTCCGCCTCGCTGTTGTCGGAAACGGCGAACTGCGCACCGTCCACGTCTTCGCCGGCGTCTGGATGGCCCGGGGGCGACTCGACGTCCGGCTCTCCACCGGCGGCCCGACCAGGACTTTGCGGCTGGAGGACCCGCACACCAGCCACACCGCCCAGTGGGTCGTGCGGTTCCGGGTGCCCCGGGATGAGAAGCTGCTGATCTCGTGGGTCGTCGAACAGGCGTTCAACTCCGGCTGCGGCAACGTCGGCCTCCAGGCGGTCGCGTTGCGCTGAGCCGGATCCGTACCGGGGTGAGGGCGGGGCTCACCGGGCGGCGGGAACAATCGCGCACGGTGGCGCGAGGTCGCCACCGCCGACCGAAGGTACGGGCTGTCCCAGAATAGCCGCGACCCGGGCACTGACGAGCGGAAACGCGAAACCGCTGGCCTCGCTCCCACTGACGTCACTCTATTTGACGGACGGCCCGACAGGGGGCACGGTGGTGGTAGGGGCGCCAGGGATGTGCCCCGATCAGCCGGGCGACGGCCGTTCGCCGTCCGACGCGCGCCGGTCGACTGTCGTGCGCGCCGCCCATCCCGAAACCCACGAGGAGTTCCCTCATGCTCACCATGACCGACAACGCTGTGCTGGTCATCCGCGATCTCGCCGCCCAGCAGGACGTCCTGACCGACGGCGGGCTGCGCATCGCCGCCGACACCGAGGCCGGCTCGCTCACCGTCGAGCTGGTGCCCGAGCCCGCCCAGGGCGACCAGGTCGTCGACAACCAGGGGGCGCGGATCTTCCTCGACCCGGATGCCGCCGAGCTGCTCAACGACACCTCCGTGGACGCCTCCGTCGACGACGAGGGCGTGGTGCAGTTCGGCTTCACCGAGAAGGAGTGACTCAGCCGGCCCGGCGGGTCTCACCGCCCCGGTACGGCCGGCCAGGCCGCCCGCGCTCGTCGCTGGACCACCGGCCGTACCGCCGTTCGTCCGTCGGCCGGATCAGCGCCGCCAGCACGTACGCCAGGTGGTGCGAGGTGCTCCAGGCCGTCCAGTTGGCCGGCGACCCGGCCCCGGCCACCCGCCGGGCCCGGCGTAGCAGCTCGTGGTCGCCCCAGGAGAAACCCGCGCCGGCCGCCGGCCAGTGCGGGGCGGACACCAGCGTGCGGCACAGGTCGGCGAAGCGCTCGTCGCCCCGCCCGCCCCGTCGCGACCACCGGTACACCCACCAGGCCCCGTCGGCGGTGTAACGGACGGTGGGCACCCGGTCGCCGGCCCCGTCGTCGCCGGGTGCCGCCGGCGCGACACCGTAGTCGCCGTACCCGACCCCGAGATCGGCCAGTCGCTGCCAGAGCTGCCAGTCCCAGCGGTCGAGGCGTACCGGCTCGTCGGTGGGAAGCCGGTGCAGCGTGGGTGGCATGCCGCCGGCGGCCACGGTCACCGTTCGCCACGCGTGCCGGCGGGACCAGTCCACGAGCCGGCGTACCCGGGGTTCGGCCGCCCGCAGTTCGGCCGGGCAGCAGACGTCACCGGCGTCGACGAGCAGGTCGCACTGCTCCGGTACGAGGCGGGCGTGCCGCCAGATCCGTTCCGCCGCCGCCGTGGTCGCGTCCGGGCCCGACCGGTCCCGCCTGGCCCGCAACCGGACCACCGCGCGCCGGGCGTACGCCTGCGCCGCCGCCCCGTGTGCCACCAACCGGCGGTCGCTGTCCGCGAGCCCGATGGCCGGCACCACCGGTACGCCCCAGCGAACCAGTTCCGTCTCCGGCGCGTCCGGCAGGGTGGAGATGTCGACCGCCGGGACCAGCCCGGCCGGCAACCGACCGAGCAGGTCCACCAGCGAGCTGTCGACTGTGGAGACCATGAGGACCGGAGCGAGCAGTGTGGCCGCGGCGTTGTCGAGATGAGCCAGCGCCTCCAGCTCACCCCGTCGGCTGGCGAGGAGGGGGCGGTAGACCGCTTCCGCCACCCGACTCCCGTGGGCGGGCACCATACTTCAATCTACCGGGACATCGGCCCCTATCGCAGGCTTTCCTCATGGTGGACCGGGAGTCGGCGGCGTACCGGCCAGTGTGGTCGGGTGGACGCGGTCACCGCGCTGCGGGTGAGCGCGCGGCGGCGCACGACCCGAGGGTCGTCGCGTCGCCGCGCTCCGGCCGTCTCCCACCATCGCAGCCATCCGGCGGTACGCCGGCGGGGACCTGGCTCGACCGGTGGTGCGCACCGGCCGGAGTGGTCGTTGCCCGTTCCTGCCGAGGTCAAACCTCATCGGGACGGGAATCGCACCATCTGCCCCGTCTCGGCGTGACCCGGGGCCAGTCTGGGTATGACGGCGCCATGGAGCATTTCACGATCGCGACCGTCGCCCAGAAGAGCCCGGACTTCCGGCGGGTGCTGTGGACGGGCGAGAAGACCCAGTTGGTGATCATGACGATCCCGCCGGGCGGTGAGATCGGCGAGGAGGTCCACGACGGGATCGACCAGATCCTCACCTTCGTCAGCGGCACCGGCGAGGCCCGGGTCGCCGGCGAGACGAGGGAGGTCGCCCAGGGCGACCTGGTGGTCGTTCCGGCCGGCACGAAGCACAACTTCGTCAACACCGGGCCGAACCCGCTGGTCCTCTACACCGTCTACGGCCCGCCGGAGCACGCCGACCAGGTGGTGCACCGCACCAAGGAGGAAGCCGACGCGGCCGAGGCCGCCGGCGAGGACGAGCCGCCGACGTCCTGATCCCGACCTGCCGCGACCGCTGGGTGTCAGCCGATGCTCAGCCAGCGTCGGCTGCGCCGCCCCGGCTCGTACACCGAGTCCAGCCGTTTCGCCACCACGCCGGGCAGCCCCTGCGCCCGGGCGGTGTCGAGGGCCTCGGCCCCGGCACCGGGAAACCACGGCGGCGTCTGCCAGTGCGTCCCGGCCAGCGCCAACCCGTCGAGCAGTTCCCGCCGCTGCGCGTACGGCACGTCGAGACTGGCCACCCCCTCCAGCCAGAGCAGGTCGAAGACCAGGAACTGGGCGTCCGGGGCGGCCCGTCCGGACCGTGCCGGCCGGACCCGGCCGCGGGTGTCGATCCGGACCAGCACCCCGTCCAGTACGGCCTCCGTGGGCGCCAGCGCCTCGGCCATCCCCCGCAACCACGGGTACGCCCCGGTCACCTCCTCGTCGGTCTCCGACAGTAGCCGCAACCGGCCGCCCGAGACGTACGCCATCGCGCGCACCCCGTCCCAGCGCAGCTCGTACCCCCAGGCGTCGGCGTCACGGGGCAGCCGCGCGGCCCCCGTCGGGCGCATCGGCCGCACCAGCTCCGGCATGGGGGTCCATCCCGGTGGCGGTGGGTCGGTACGGCGGACCATCCAGTCGCGCCCGTCTCGGCCGCCGGTGGCGAAGAGCACGTACCGGCCGCTGGTCCGCTCCCCGTCGAGGACCACGACCACCTCGTCGTCGCGCCACTTCTCGCAGTGGTAGGTGCCCCGGTCGTGGATCGTCATCGTCCCGCCGCCGTACTCGCCGGCCGGGATCTCGCCGTGGAAGTCGAGATACTCCATCGGATGGTCCTCGGTGTGCACGGCCAGGTGGTTGCGCCCGGTGTCCCGGGGCAGGCCACGCGGCACCGCCCAGGAGGCGAGCACCCCGTCCCGCTCCAGCCGCAGGTCCCAGTGCAAGGACCGGGCATGGTGCTGCTGGATCACGAACCGTGCCGCGCCGGCTCCCTCGCGCCGGCGCGGCGGCCGGGGCGGCACCGGTTCCGGGGTCCGGGCCGCGTCCCGTCTGCGCCGGTACTCCTCCAGCCGGTCAACCACACCCGCATTCTCCGGCAATCCGCCCCGGTTCGCCGGTCGCCTGGCATGTCCCCGAGTATCACGGGTAGAACCGTCGGTATGGACCACGACCAGCCCACCGTCCTGCTTTCCGGCGACGTCCGGATGCCGCTGCTCGGCTTCGGCACCTGGCAGGCCACCGGCGAGGCCGGGTACGACGCCGTGCTGGCCGCCCTCGACGCCGGTTACCGGCACATCGACACGGCCACCATGTACGGCAACGAGGCGGAGGTCGGCCGGGCGGTCAGGGAGAGCGGGCTGCGCCGGGAAGACGTCTTCATCACCACGAAGCTGCCGCCACAGCGGGTGGGCCGGGAACGGGAGACCATCGAGGCGAGCCTGCGCGCGCTGGATCTGGAGTACGTCGACCTGTGGCTGGTCCACTGGCCGCCGACCTCCCCGGCGGACAACATCCCGGTGTGGCGGGAGATGCTCGCCGCACGGGACGAGAACCTCGCCCGCGCGGTCGGGGTGAGCAACTACAGCACCGCCCAGATCGACGAGCTGATCCAGGCCACCGAGGAGAACCCGGCGGTCAACCAGATCCGCTGGGGTCCGTACCTGTACGACCGGCAGCGGCACGCCGAACACCGGGACCGGGGCGTCGTGCTGGAGGGCTACAGCCCCTTCAAGACCACCGATCTCGCCGACCCGGTGCTGGTCCGCATCGCCGCCGCGCACGGCGTGTCGCCGGCCCAGGTGGTGCTGCGCTGGCACATCGATCACGAGATCGTGGTCATCCCCAAGTCGGTGACACCGGAACGGATCCGGGTGAACGCCGACATCTGGGGATTCTCACTGACGGCGGAGGAGATGCGCGACATCGACGCGCTGGCCCGCTGAGCCGATCATCCGCCACCACCCCACATCCGTTCCGCCAGAACCGCGACAGGCGAGGAAGGGGCGTGACTGATGGGCACGCCCCTTCCTGCCTGGTGGTCGAGCGTCAGGCGCGTGAGCAGGTGACGCCGTTGAGCGAGAAGCTGGTCGGTGACGAGTACGCCCCGCTCAGCGTCCCCTGGTAGCCGAAGCTGGTCGTACCCCGGGGCGCGATCGTGCCGTTGTGGCCGATGTTGCGGGCGGTCACGTTCTGACCGCTCTGGCTGACCGTGGCGTTCCACGCGTTGGTGACCCGCTGCCCCGACGGCAGGGTGTAGGCCAGCGTCCAGCCGTTGATCGTGCTGGCGCCGGTGTTGGTGATCCGTACGTCGGCGGTGAAGCCGGTTCCCCACGAGTTCGGCGTGTACGTCACCGCGCACCCGGTGTCGCCCGGCGGCGGGCTGGTGGGGG
>NZ_SMKD01000174.1 GCF_004348595.1 Micromonospora sp. KC723 | reverse complement strand
CCCTCCTGACCTGCGCCCGGCGGCCGGTCGGGCTCAGGCGGCCGGGACCGGACGCCGGCTTGCCGCCACGTGCAGGGCCAGCAGGGCCAGGGCCAGGACGGCCAGCGCCGGCCCCAGCAGCGTCACCGAGGTGTTGCCGAGCAGCACACCCAGTCCGGCGGGGACCAGTGCCGCGCCCAGGCCGGCGGCGCCGATCTGCACCCCGATCACCCGGTCGGCGTGCGCGGCGCCGACCCGCTCGGCGGTGGTGAGGGTGAGCAGCGGGAACACCGGCGCGGCGGCGAAGCCGAGCAGGAACAGACCGGCCGCCGTGACCCAGGCCGGCGCGGGCAGCGCGATCAGCGCGGCACCGGCCGCCATGCCGAGCAGACTTCCCCGCAGCACCCGGCCGCTGCCGAGCCGCTCGGCTACCAGGCCCTGCACCACCCGGCCGAGAAAGAGGCTGCCCCAGTAGCCGGAGACACAGAGCCCAGCCGCGGGCGCGGCCAGCCCGCGACCCTCGGTGAGCAGGAGGAACGCCCAGAGACCGGCCGCCACCTCGATCGCCACGTACGTCGCGAAGGCCGCCGCGCCGAACCACACCACCGGCAGCCGCAGTGTCTGGCGTACCGGAACCGAGGCGACGCCGACCGTGCCCGACGGCTCCGTGACCGCCGGGACGGCGCTCACGCCGGCCGCCACCGCCACCGGCCCTGCGGCGGCCAGGTCGGCCGAGCCGGGACCGCGCGCGGGAACGGCCGGCACGGCGGCCTGGGGCGTGCCGTCGCGCCAGGCCCGCACGGTCAGCGCGAAGGCGGTGGCCAGGGCGAGCTGCGCGGCGGCGACCAGGGCGTATCCCACCCGCCAGGCCAGGCCGGCGCCGAGCACAGCGGTCATGACCAGCGGCCCGATCGCCACGCCGAGGCCGAAGAAGGCGTGCATCCAGTTCATGTGCCGGGGCCCGAAGGCACCGGCGGCGTACGCGTTGAGCCCGGAGTCGATCGCGCCGGAGCCGAACCCGAGCACCAGCGCGCAACCGATCGTCACGGCGAGCACGGGCGAGACGGCGTACCCGGTGAGCGCCAGGCTGGCCAGCAGGGTGCTGACCGCCAGCAGCCGGCCGACGCCGAGCCGGGCCAGGGTGAAGCCGGCGAGCACGCTGGAGGTGAGATATCCGGCGGTGCCGGCGGTGAGCAGCAGGCCCACCGCCTCGGTCGGTACGCCGAGGTCGGCCCGGATGGAGGGCCAACCGACGCCGATCAGCCCGTCGGGCAGGCCGAGGCTGACGAAGGCGAGATAGGCGAGCAGGAGCAGGGAGGCGCGGGGCGGGGCGGACACGGGGGTCCATCCTGCCGCACGCGGCATATACACCTACCGTCGGTCACGCCTCCCCCGAACCGGCACAACGGCAGGCCCAGACGGGCAGGAACACGGACAGCTCGTCCAGAATCGGCCGATCGGCTGACGGCAACCGGCGATCGCCGCGCCAGACTTTCGGGATGCAACAAGGCTCCGGCATCCTCACCCCACGTCAGCGTCGCCTGGCCTGGCTCGGTTTCCTGCTCGCCGCCATCCAGGCCCCCGTCTCGGCCAGGCTGGTCTCCGACGACTCCTGGCTGTTCAGCCTCTGCGTCGCCGTCATGGTCGCCACGGTCATCGTCGCCGACGACGCGGCCCGGCGGCGTCCGGCCGACGCGCCGGTCGACTAGCCGGCGGCGTCCACCACCCGCCCTCGCCACGGCGAGCGGAGCGCGGGGGCCGGGGGCGCCTAACCGTCGCGGCCCGGCCGCGCCTCGTGGCCGGGCCGCCCCCGGGTACGCCGGCGCTCCTTCATCTCCGCCTCGTACAGGTGGCGGAGTCCGCCGGCCAGCTCGTCGCGGGCCCGTCGATCCAGCTCTCGGAAGAGGGCGTAGTACCCGTCGTCGAAGTCCTCGACGATCTGGAACGTCCAGCGGCCGGCGATGACGTTGCGGCCGAGCAGCTCGGTGGCGATCTCCTCGGCCATGTCGTGGTGCCCGGCCGCCCGGAACCGGGCGACGGCCTCGTCGAGCATCAGGTCGGCGTGGCCGATGAGCTGGTGCAGGTCGTAGAGGTGGCCCCGGGCTCGCTCCACGGTCTCCAACGCCTCGCTGAGCTTGCCCAGCGCGGCCACCGTCTCGTCGGTGACCCCGACGGGCCGGCGGTGCGCCTGGTCCGGGCCGTCCGCGTGTCGTCCCATCCGTGCCTCCACCCTGCCGATCGCGCCGGTTCGCACCCGGTTCTCCCTCTGCCCGGCCTGGGCGGGCTCAATCCCCGCGGCGGAGGGTGACCGGCCGGGAAGAGGAACGGGATCGTCCGACCGGCCGAGGCCACGACGGCGACCGGTGGTTAACCTCGGTCCCCATGCGTGTGCCGTACCACCAGGTCGCCGTCCGGACCGCCGCGAGCCAGGCGCGCTCGACCCTCGCCCTACTCGCCGCCTCGGTCGGTGCCGGCGGTCTCGCCGCGGCCGCCGGCAGCCCCGGCCTGCTCGCGCTGGTCGACCAGCACGCCGCCGCGGTGCGCGACAGCCTCGACGGTGACCGCCGGCCGCTGACCCCGGCCGCGCTCGCCGGCTACGCCGAGGGGGTCCGGGCGGCGGCCCTGGAACACGGGCTGGTCCCGCCCGCCGGGCCGGTCGACTGGTCGGCCCCGGACTGGCTGCCCGTCCGCCTGCTGGCGGTCTGCGCGCTCGCCCGCACCCTCGACCCACGCCACCTCGAACCGGCCTGAGCGACGACGGGAGGGCGCCCGCGTCGCACGCGGACACCCTCCCGGCACGCCCGGACTCAACTGCCCGGACGTCGGAACTGCTGGGTCTCGTCGCCCATGGTGCCGCCCCGACCGCCCGACCGGGCCTCCTCGGGCTGCGGCATCGGCGCCACGCCACCCCGGTCGGCCATCTGCCGACCCATGTCGCCACGCCCGGCGTTCTGCGCCCGGCGGTGCTCCTGGACCGCCCGCGACTCCTCCGCCGCGCGGTGCAGCCAGCCCTCCCAGCGGCTCTGCATCGGCTTCACCAGACCACCGCCGACACCGATGATCAGGATGCCGGCCACCGTGGCCAGGACCGCGATCAGCACCGGCGTGGTGACGGTGGTGGCGATGCCCACCTGGTTCAGCGCGGCGATGACGCCGAGCGCCAGGATGAAGACCGCCGTCAGGTCGGCCAGGATCTTGCCGTACGACAGACCGCCGAGGGCCCCGGTGACCAGATCCCGGACCGCGTTGGCGATGGCGGCGGCGACGACCACGATGACGATCGCCACGAACGCACGTGGCAGCCAGGCCACCACGCCCCGGATCAGGTCGCTGATCGCGTTGGGCCCCCACACCCCGAAGGCGAACTGCAGGGTGAACAGCAGGACGGCGTAGTACGCGAGCTTCGCCAGGATGTCGCTGGCGTCGTACTTGGTGCGTTCGAGCGCGCGTTTGACCCCGCCGCGTTCGACCGCCCGGTCGAAGCCCACCCGTTCCAGTGCCGCGTCCACGATCTTGAGGACGGCTCGGGCGATGAGCCAGCCCACCACGAGGATCGCGATGAACGCGATCGCCCTCGGGATGAAGAGCAGCACCGACCTCCACATGTCGGCCAGGGCATTGCCGATGTCGACCTGCCTGACCGCGAGGGTTTCCGGCATGATGTCCCTCCTGTCGCATGGACTGCGCCGGGCGCATACCCGGTCGTCCGGAAGGCACGCCGGCCCGCGGTATCTGAATTTCCCGACATGTCCGCAGGAACCTGCACTGACCTGGCCTAACGTCTCGGGCAACGGACCGCCCGACACCCCAGGGCCATGATCGAGAACGCCCCCGGCACCGGCCCGTTAGGCTGCGTGACATGCCAGGCACGGTCGGGCGCGTCCCCACGTCACCCGCCGCCACCCCCGGACCGGCCCCGGTCTCGCAGGTGGCGGCGGCCGTGCTCGCCCACCCGTGGGCGCGCACCTCGCTGGGGCCGCCGCCACGGTGGGACCCGGCCGTACGCGCCCTGGTGGACGTGATCCTGTCCTCGCCGGTGCCGATGGCGCTCTACTACGGCGACCGGTTCGAGATGCTCTACAACCAGGGTTTCTCGGAGCTCATCGGCGACCGGCACCCCGACGCGATCGGCCGGCCGGCGCGAGAGGTCTTCGCCGACCTGTGGCACACCCCCGGCGTCGGCGACGTGATCGAGCGGGTCTACCGGCGCGGGGAGTCCTTCCTCCAGAAGGAGTCGGTGCTGCCGGTCGACCGGCGCCTGACCGCCACCGGCGATCACGCCGTCTTCACCCGGGGTCACTCGCCGGCCCGGGACAGCACCGGCCGGATCGTCGGCGTGCTGACGGTCGCCGCCCAGACCATCCAGCTCACCCACCAGTTGCAGAGCCTGAGCGACTTCGCGGCGGCCCTGTCCGGCACCCTCACCCTCGATGACGTGGCCCGGGTGACCCTGCGCTACATGCTGCACTCGTTCGACGCCGACCAGGTCGCCCTCGCGGTGGACGAGGGGCCGGCCTGGCGGTCGGTCCGCCGGATCCCGGGCGAGCTGCTCGACGAGGCCGACGAGCGGCTGCCGCCGCTGTGGCGGCCCATCGCCGCCGACTCCTCCGCCCCGGTCGTGGTGGCCGCCCGAAGCGGGGTGCCCTCCTTCACCAACGACGGCGAGCCGCTGCGCCACCACGCGGTGGACCGGCACGACCAGAAGATCCGCTCACTGGCCACACTGCCGTTGCGTTCGTCGGTGATCCGCGGTGGCCTCGGCGTCGGCTACCAGGCTCCGCACGGTTGGTCGGCGGCGGAGCGGGCGCTGCTGGCCGCCTCGGCCGAGCTGGTCGGCCAGGCGGCCGAACGGGCCCGCCGGTTCGAGACCCAGCACGGCACCGCCCAGTTGCTGCAACGCAGCATGCTGCCGGAGCAGCTGCCCGCGCTGCCCCGGCTCCGGATCGCCGCCCGGTACGACCCCGGCGTCGACGGCAACGCCGCCGGCGGGGACTTCTACGACGCGTTCCTGCTGCCCACCGGCGATCTCGGCGTGGTGCTCGGCGACGTCGCCGGCCACGACGTGCAGGCGGCGGCCCGGATGGGACAGGTACGCGCGGCGCTGCGCGCCCTGGCGTTGGCCGACCCGCACCCGGCCGCCGTTCTCGCCGGACTCGACCGGCTGGTGGCCAGCCTCGGTGCCGAGACCGGGAACCACGAACTCTTCGTCACCGTGGTCTTCGGCGTGGTGGACCCCGAGCGCGGGGAGATCACCCTGGCCAGTGCCGGCCATCCCCCGCCGCTGATCAGGCGCTACCGGCCGGACGGCTCCGCCGTCGCCGACTACCTGGAGCTTCCGGCCGGCGCCCCGCTCGGGCTGGGCTGCCGGCCGCGTACCGCCACCACACCGTTCCCGCCCGGGGACACCCTGCTGCTCTACAGCGACGGGGTGGTGGAACGGCGGCGGCACAGCCTCAGCGCCGGCCTCGACCGGCTGGCGGCGGCGGCGGCCGCAGCGGCCAGCGGCGATCCCCGGGCGCTGTGCGCGGTGGCCACCGCCGCGGTGGGCGGTGCCACGGAGGACGACGTGGCCGTGCTGGCGGTGGAGCACGCGCTGAAGCCGAGCCGCTCGGCGAGCATGGAGATGCCGGCGGAGCCGACCGCGCCGAGCCGGGTACGGCACTGGATGACCGCCCAGCTCACCGACTGGCAGGTGCCGGAGTCGGTGATCGGCGCGGCGGTGCTGTGCACCAGCGAGCTGACCACCAACGCGCTGCTGCACGCCGGCACCGCCGCCCGGGTGGTGATCGACCTGAGCGCCGAGCGCCTGCTGGTGTCGGTCGCCGACTCCGGTACCCGGGGAGCGGTGACCCGCGCGCAGACCGACACGTTGAGCAGTCGGGGTCGAGGGCTCGGTCTGATCGAGCAGCTCAGCGACGCCTGGGGCACCGACCCCACGGTCCGCGGCTCGACCGTCTGGTTCGAGATCCTCATCCCGTCGCGGTGAGGGGGCGTCGGGGTGACGCACCCCGGGTAGGAGGCCGGGCATGAGCGCACACCGACCCGCCGGGGTCCTCTTCGACGTCGACGGCACCCTCGTCGACACCACGTACCTGCACGCGGTGAGCTGGTGGGAGGCGCTGCGCCAGGCCGACCACCGGGTGCCGATGGCCACCATCCACCGGTCGATCGGCATGGGCTCGGACAAGCTTCTGGACCACCTGCTCGGCCCCGAACGGGACCGCGGCCAGGACGACAGGCTGCGCACCGCCCACGACGGGTTCTTCGGCGAGTACTGGGAACGGCTGGTCCCGCTGCCCGGCGCGGCGGACCTGCTGCGTGCCTGCGCCGCCCGGGGCCTGCGGGTGGTGCTGGCCACCTCCGCCGCCGCGCACGAGGTCGAGGCGCTGCGCGCCGCGCTCGACGCCGACGACGTGGTCGACACCGTCACCTGCGCGGCCGACGCCGCGCAGAGCAAGCCGGCCCCCGACATCCTGGTCGCCGCCCTGGAGCAGTCCGGTTTGGCCGCCGAGCGGGTCGTCTTCGTCGGCGACTCGGTGTGGGACGTCGCGGCGGCGGCCCGACTCGACATCCCCTGCGTGGGGCTGAGCTGCGGCGGCACCAGCCGAGGCGAGTTGGCCGGGGCGGGGGCGGTCGCGGTCTACGACGACCCGGCCGCGCTGCTGGCCGGTCTCGGCGATTCCCCGCTCACCACCGGGCGGCCGACGTCATCCAGGGACAAGACGGACACCCAGGCTTAGCCGGGCGCGTCACCGGGCACTGTGCCACCCCACCCGCGCCGGTCGCGGGCGGGACCGAGAGGTGGTGCCGTGGAACCGGTCGATGTCGCCTTCGCCCTGGTGGGGGTCGGGGCCCTGCTGGCCGGGATCCTGCCCCGGGCCCTGGAACGCCGCCCGCTGTCCATGCCCATCGCCTTCCTCGGCCTGGGCGTGCTGGTCTTCCTGCTGCCCACCGGGCTGCCCTCGCCGGATCCGCTGCGCTGGCCCGAGGTGACCACCCACCTGACCGAGATCGGGGTGATCGTCGCCCTGATGGGCGCCGGCCTGAAGATCGACCGGCCGCTGAGCTGGAAACGCTGGTCGTCGACCTGGCGGCTGCTGGCGATCGCGATGCCGATCTGCATCGCGGCCGTGACGCTGCTCGGCTGGTGGTGGGCCGGACTGGTGCCGGCGGCGGCGATGCTGCTCGGCGCGGCCCTGGCCCCGACCGACCCGGTGCTCGCCTCGGACGTGCAGGTCGGCGAGCCGACCGACGTGGAGGACTCCGAGGACGAGGTCCGCTTCGCGCTCACCTCGGAGGCGGGCCTGAACGACGGGCTCGCCTTCCCCTTCGTGTACGCGGCCGTCGCCGTCGCCACCGCCGGTCTCGCCCCGAGGCAGTGGTTCGTCGACTGGTTCACCGTCGACGTGCTCTACAAACTCGCCGTCGGCGTGGGCGGCGGGCTGTTCGTCGGGTGGCTGCTCGGCAAACTCTTCTTCCGCGCCCCGAGCACGTTGCGGCTGGCCCGCCACTCCGAGGGTTTCCTCGCGCTGGCCGCCACCTTCCTCGCGTACGGGCTGGTTGAGGTGGTCGGCGGCTACGGCTTCCTGGCCGTGTTCGTGGCCGCCAGGGCGATCCGGTCCGCCGAGCGGACCCACGAGTTCCACTCGGTGCTGCACGACTTCGCCGAGCAGATCGAGCGGCTGCTCACCGTCCTGTTGTTGCTGCTGTTCGGCGGGGCGGTGGTCGGTGGGCTGCTCGCCCCGCTGACGTGGCAGGCGGCGGGTGTCGGTCTGGCGCTGGTGTTCGTGATCCGGCCGCTGGTCGGCTGGTTGTCACTGCGCGGGGCACCCGGCCGGCCGGCGGAGCACTGGGTGATCGCGGTGTTCGGCATCCGCGGGGTCGGCTCGTTCTACTACCTGGCGTACGCGACCACGAAGGCGGACTTCCCGCAGAGGGAGCTGCTCTGGGCCACCGTCGGACTGGTGGTGGTCGTCTCGGTGGTGGTGCACGGGATCGCCGCCACCCCGGTCATGCGGCTGCTGGACCGCAGGGGCGAGCGGACCACGAGCGCGCCGGGGCGGAGCGAGGCCGTGCTGGGCGGCGTCCGGGGCTGACCGCGCGCGGTCACCCGCACCACGGGCGGTCGGCATGGAGGCCACAGATCCGGGGTAGGGGTACACCTGTTCGAAGAGAGGTGGAGACCATGACGGACCGCAACCGGCAGGCGCCGGACCCGCAGGGCGCGCTCAAGGACCCCGACGAGTGGGTCACCGGCGACGAGCCGCCGACCGCCGCCCAGGAGTCGTACCTGCACACCCTGGCCCGGGAGGCGGGCGAGGAGGTGCCGGACGGCCTGACCAAGGCCGAGGCGTCGCGCCGGATCGACGAGTTGCAGGCGGAGACCGGTCGCGGCCGGTGAGCCCGGCTAGCGCGGGGGCAGGCGGTGCAGCTCGACGGCGTCGAGTCGGCCCGCCGCCACCCGCGCGGTCAGGAAGGTGGCGTACGGCTGCGACCGCCGGTCGGTCGGCGAGCCCGGGTTGAGCAGGCGCAGCCCGTTGGGGGCGACGCTGTCCCAGGGGATGTGCGAGTGGCCGAAGACCAACAGGTCGGTGTCGGGGAAGCGGGCCGCGCAGCGCTCCTCGCGGCGGGCCTTCGACCCGGTCTCGTGCACCACCGCCAGGCGCAGACCGTCGAGGTCCGCCCGGGCCACCTCCGGTAGTCGGGCGCGCAGTTCGGGGCCGTCGTTGTTGCCGTACACGCCGATCAGCCGACGGGACCGGGCGGCCAGCGCGTCGAGCAGCGCCACCTCGACCCAGTCGCCGGCGTGCACCACGACGTCGGCCTCCTCCACCGCCGACCAGACCGGCGCGGGCAGGTCCCGTGCCCGTTTCGGCAGGTGGGTGTCGGCGATGATCAGCAGGCGCATGGGGTCACTCTTCCCGGGTCCGGTGCGATCAACACCGCACCGGGTCTTCACATCCCGGCGACATGCCCGTATTTTGTCCTGCATATGGGAGCGCTTCCACGCATCATTGTCGATACATGTGAGGGGTTGGTCATGAGGGACAGCAGGACTGGCGCAGCCGTCGGCGCGGCCGCGACCGCGTTCGCCGTCGCCGCCACGATGGGTGTGGCCGCCCTGCGGCCGACGCCGGCTTCGGCGGCCGACTCCGCCTTCTACGTCGATCCGCAGACCGCCGCGGCGGCCTGGGTCGCGGCGAACCCCCGGGATCCACGCGCCGCGGTCATCCGCGACCGGATCGCGGCCGTCCCGCAGGCCCGCTGGTTCACCCGCACCAACACCTCGACCGTGCGCGCCGAGGTGGACGCCCTGGTGGGGGCTGCCGCCGCAGTGGGCAAGATCCCGATCCTGGTGGTCTACAACATTCCCAACCGGGACTGTGCCGGCGCCAGCAGCGGAGGCGCCCCGAACCACGCCAGCTACCGCGCCTGGGTGGACCAGGTCGCCGCCGGTCTGAACGGCCGGCCGGCCACCATCGTGCTCGAACCTGACGTGCTGCCGCTGATGACCACCTGCCAGAACGCCAGCCAACAGGCCGAGACACGAGCCTCGATGGCGTACGCCGGCAAGAGGCTCAAGGCGGGCTCGGCGGCCGCGAAGGTCTACTTCGACGCCGGCCACTCGGCCTGGCTGTCGCCCGCCGAGATCGCCTCCCGGCTGGTCGGCGCGGACATCGCCAACAGCGCCGACGGCATCTCGGTCAACGTGTCGAACTACCGCTCCACCGCCGAGGCCGTCCCGTACGCCAAGCAGATCATCGCCGCCACCGGAGTGTCCCGGCTGCGGGCGGTCGTCGACACCAGCCGCAACGGCAACGGACCGGCCGGTTCGGAGTGGTGCGACCCGCCCGGTCGGGCGATCGGCACGCCGAGCACCACCAACACCGGCGACCCGATGGTCGACGCGCTGCTCTGGGTGAAGCTGCCCGGCGAGGCCGACGGCTGCATCGCCAGCGCCGGTCAGTTCGTCCCGCAGCGGGCGTACGACCTCGCCGTCGCCGCCGGCCCGCTCCCGACCACCACGCCGCCGACCCCCGCCCCGCCCACGCCGCTCG
>NZ_SMKD01000173.1 GCF_004348595.1 Micromonospora sp. KC723 | reverse complement strand
GCCGCTGGCCGGCATCCCGGGTGGGGGTGCCGGCCAGCGGATGTTCAGGTAGATCAGCTGTTCCAGTACTGGGCGACGAGGTCAGCGGCCTGCTGCTCCCACTGCGCGTACGCATCCGGGTAGGCCGACACCTGCACGGTCTGCGCGGCCTCGGTCAGCGGCATGTCCTGCCAACCATCAACCTGCTTCAGACCCTTCAGGAACGCCAGCGTGGAGTACTCCGGATCGGTGATCTGCTCCGGCGTGCCCCAACCCGAACTCGGGCGCTGCTGGAACAACCCCAGCGAGTCGTGATCGTTACGGTCACCCAGGTGACCCAGGTTCTCCAGCTTCGACTCCTGCAGGCTGGTCGCGATCGAGATAACGGCGGCACGCTCCGGCAGACCCGCCTTCTTCGTCGCCGCGACGATCGCCTTCACGTTCGCAACCTGCTCGTCATTCAAAGCGATCTTCGACTGGGCACCCTGCACACCGTGCGGGATCAGCCTGGCCCTGTCCACGCCCGGCTTGTCAGCCTGAACCACACCAACGCTCGACACCGGAGCGGCATGAGCCTCAGCCACGGGACCGGCGAACACACCACCGGCGAAAGCCAGACCAGCAATACCCAGAACGCTCTTACGCATGATCGTGTTCATCAGGAAGCTCCTTCACGGGGGTCGACACACACGCGCCGTAGGGGACGACATCGCGTGCGGGCACCTCGACAGGCGCTCGAAGAAAGGGGGAAGTCGACAGCCGCGGTCACGGCAAGCACGGGGGGCTTGCGGCGCCGGGACCATGTGTAACGACCGGCGGGCCACCATCATTCCGGCCCCGCACCACCCCGGCAGGCCAACAGGCCCGGCAGCGGGGCGTGCTGCTGCGCTCGTACGCATGGTGTAACGACCCCGGGCCCGGCGACATTCCGCCACCTGGCCGCCGCCACCCACGGACCCCCACCCCACGCCGCCACGAACCGGACCCGGGTACGCGACCGTCCGAGACGAGCTCGGCCGGCCCGCACCCCGAACACTGACAAAACGGACACGCCACGCAGGGGTGCCGCGAGCGATCAGCATGGGCGGCGTCGCCCGACCGGCCACAGGGCAGACAGACGCGACCCGTCCGGGTGCCGGCTGTGGTCAGCGCAGCGCGACAGCCCGCCCGTGAGCCCGAACGGAGGACTCCGCAGCCGCCGTCACGCTGGGATCATCACGCGGTGCATGTGAAGAATCCCCGCGTGGTGTTCGCCGCCGGGGCGGTGGCGCTCGTCGCCGTCGCCGGTTTCGTCTTCGGCCCGATGCCCCCGCGCGCCCCCGTCGACGCGGCCGCCGGGGCCACCGCCGCGACGGGCGGCTCGCCATCGGGGACCTGGCAGGACGGCGGCACCGAGCCCAGCCCCGGCACACCGGCGGCGGATCCGGCGCGTACCCGGGGGCCGGTCCGGTCGACGGACGGCGGGGTCGTGCCGGGCACGTCGGTGCCGGGAGCGACGGTGCCGGGAGCGACGGTGCCGGGAGCGACGGTGCCGGGAGCGACGGTGCCGGGCAGCCTGCCGCCGGTGGTGGACCACGGGCCGCGTACGGGCCGGAAGGTGGCCCTCACCTTCGACGCGGACATGACCGACGCGATGCGCCGGCAGTTGCGCGGCCCGAACCCGCCCTCGTACGCGAACCTGGCGATCGTGGACCTGCTGGAACGGCAGGGGGTGCCGGCGACCTTCTTCCTCACCGGCAAGTGGGTGCAGGAGTACCCGGAGCTGACCCGGCGGCTGGCCGCCAACCCCCGCTTCGAGCTGGCCAACCACAGCTACGGGCACGACGCGTTCACCCCGGACTGCTACCACCTGAAGCCGCTGCCCCGCCGGGAGATGACCGCTGACGTGGCGCGCACCTTCGACACCGTCACGCCGTACGGCGGCCGGCAGACCCGGTACTTCCGTTTCCCGGGCCTCTGCCACGACCGGACGGCGCTGACCGAGCTGGCCCCGCTCGGGCTGACCGTGGTCGACGGCGACGTGGTCAGCGGCGACCCGTTCGCCCGGTACTGGCAGCCGATCGTCCGGGCCGTGCTGAGCCAGGTCCGCCCCGGCTCGGTGGTCGTCCTGCATGTGACCGAGGCGAACGCGCCGATGACCGACGAGGCGCTGCCGCACATCCTCGCCGGGCTGGCCGAGCGAGGTCTGGAACCGGCCCCGCTCTCCGAGGTGCTGGGAGGCGCTGCCCGGGTTGCATCCCCGTCCTAGAGCACTTGAGTACGGAAGTGGGTCGGCCGCGCGGTCAGCTCCGGCCCGGCGTCCGCCAGCTGTCCGCTGGCCCTCGCCAGCCGGTTTCCGAACGATCCATCCTGAGCCGACCGGCTGACGACGGGTCGAAGCCGCCCGACAATCCCGACCAGACGCCTACGATCGGGGCAGAAGAGGAGAAGGAGGGTCGTCATGACGGCTGCGACGGAGATGCCCCGGGTCGAGGAGTGCGTGGTCACCTCCTGCGCCTACAACCACACCAACGACTGTCACGCGTTCGCGATCACCATCGGCAGCAGGGACCACGCCCACTGCGGCACCTTCATCGAGATGCCCGTACGCGCCGGGATCGAGCAGCTCATCGCGCAGGTCGGCGCCTGCCAGCGGGCGGACTGCCGGCACAACGCCGAGCTGGAGTGCCACGCTCCGGCGATCACCGTCGGCCCCGACACGGACATGGCCGACTGCATGACGTACCAGCGCCGCTGAGCACCCGGGCCCCGCCGGACGCGGGGCCGGCGGCCCGCTCAGCCGGCCAGGCCGTTGGCCTCCCGGATCACGCTGACCAACTCGTCGATGATGCCGGTCAGGGCGAAGTCCTTCGGGGTGAAGACCCGGGCCACCCCCGCCGCGCGCAGCGCGTCCGCGTCCCTGGCCGGGATGATGCCACCCACCACCACCCGCAGGTCACCCCGCCCGGCGGCGCGCAACCCGTCCAACACCGCCGGCACGGCGGCCAGGTGCGAGCCGGAGAGCACCGACAGGCCGACCAGATCCACGTCCTCCTCGACGGCGGCGGCCACGATCTGCCCGGCGGTGAGCCGGATTCCCTGGTAGACGACCTCGAAGCCGGCGTCGCGGGCACGTACCGCGATCTGCTCCGCGCCGTTGGAGTGCCCGTCCAGGCCGGGCTTGCCGACCAGCAGTCGCAGCCGACCGCTGCCCAACTCCCGGGCGGTGGCGGCGACCCGCTCGCGGACCGCGCCCAGCGTCGCGTCGCCGCCGGCCCCGGCCGCCCCGGCCAGCCCGGTCGGCGCCCGGTACTCGCCGAAGACCTGCCGCAGCGCGCCGGCCCACTCGCCGGTGGTCACCCCGGCCCGCACGCACTCCAGCGTCGCGTCCATCAGGTTCGTCGTGGTCGTGGCGTCCGCGCGGAGCCGGGCCAGCGCCGCGCGCGCCGCCGCGCCGTCCCGGCCGGCCCGCCAGCGGCGTACGGCCGCCACGGCGGACGCCTCCACGGCCGGGTCGACCCGCTCGACGGCCTCGGCGCCGGCCGCGGTCAGCGGTGACGGCTCGGTCTCGGTGAACCGGTTCACCCCGACCACCACGTCGGTGCCCGCCTCCATCCGGCGCCGCCGGTCGGCCAGCGAGGCGACCAGCGCGCTCTTGAGGTAGCCGGTCTCCACGGCGGCGACCACGCCACCCATCTCCAGCACCTTCTCCAGCTCGGCCCGCGCCCCGGTGACGATGTCGTCGACCAGCGCGGTCATCACGTGCGAGCCGGCGAAGAGGTCCGGGTACTCCAGCAGGTCCGACTCGTACGCGAGCACCTGCTGCATCCGCAACGACCACTGCTGGTCCCACGGGCGGGGCAGGCCGAGTGCCTCGTTCCAGGCGGGCAGCTGCACCGCGCGGGCCCGGGCGTCGCGGGAGAGGGTGACGCCGAGCATCTCCAGCACGATGCGCTGGATGTTGTTCTCCGGCTGGGCCTCGGTCAGGCCGAGCGAGTTGACCTGGACGCCGTAGCGGAACCGACGGTGCTTGGGGTTCTCGACGCCGTAACGCTCACGGGTGATCTCGTCCCAGAGCGCCCCGAAGGCGCGCATCTTGGCGATCTCCTCGACGAAGCGCACCCCGGCGTTGACGAAGAAGCTGACCCGCGCGACGACGTCGCCCATCCGCTCAACGGGCACCTGGCCGCAGTCACGTACCGCGTCGAGCACGGCGACCGCGGTGGCCAGCGCGAAGCCGACCTCCTGCACCGGCGTCGCGCCGGCCTCCTGCAGGTGGTACGAGCAGATGTTGACCGGGTTCCACTTCGGCATCTCGCGCAGCGTGTACGCGATGACGTCGGCGGTGAGCCGCAGCGACGCCGCCGGCGGGAAGATGTACGTTCCCCGGGACAGGTACTCCTTGATGATGTCGTTCTGCGTGGTGCCGGCGCAGCGGGACAGCTCCGCGCCCTGCTCGGTGGCGACCGTGCCGTAGAGGCCGAGCAGCCACATCGCCGGCGCGTTGATCGTCATGGAGGTGTTCGTGTCGGCGATCGGGATGCCGTCGAAGAGCGCCCGCATGTCGCCCAGGTGGGCCACCGGCACGCCGACCCGGCCGACCTCGCCGGCGGCCAGCTCGTGGTCCGGGTCGTACCCGGTCTGGGTGGGCAGGTCGAAGGCGACCGAGAGCCCGGTCTGTCCCTTCGCCAGGTTGCGGCGGAAGAGCGCGTTGGTGGCCGCGGCGGAGGAGTGCCCGGCGTAGGTGCGCATCACCCACGGGCGGTCGCGCTCCGGCAGCCGATCCGGGAGAGCCTTCTCGTCCATGGCCGGAGTCTAAGTTACCGTTCAGTAGAACGGGCTGTGGAAAATTGCACAGGCCCGGGAGCGGAACACCGGGGACAGCCGGCGCGGGATGGGCGAGTTCACCACACCCCGAGGCCGCCCCGCAGCCGGCCTGGTCGCACACTGGACGACATGGATGACCAGCTCGCGATCTCCGTACGAGGACTGCGTAAGGCGTACGGCGACAACGTCGCGGTGGCGGGGGTGGACCTCGACGTCCACCGGGGCGAGGTGTTCGCGCTGCTCGGTCCGAACGGCGCCGGCAAGACGACGACGGTGGAGATCCTGGAGGGTTACCGGCAGCGCGACGCCGGCGAGGTCCGCGTGCTCGGCAGCGACCCGGCCCACCCCGACCCGCACCATCGTTCCCGGATCGGCATCGTGCTCCAGGGCACCGGCGAGTTCGACGAGCTGACCGTGGGCGAGGTGGTCCGGCACTTCGCCGGCTTCTACCCCGACGCCGACGACCCGGACAGGGTCGTCGAGCGGGTCGGCCTGACCGGCAAGGCCGGAGCCCGAACGCACACCCTCTCCGGCGGGCAGAAGCGCCGGCTCGACGTCGCGTTGGGCATCATCGGCCGCCCCGAACTGCTCTTCCTCGACGAGCCGACCACCGGCTTCGACCCGGAGGCCCGGCACGAGTTCTGGGACCTGATCCGGGACCTCGCCGCCGCCGGCACCACCATCGTGCTCACCACCCACTACCTGGACGAGGCGGAGGCGCTCGCCGGCCGGGTCGGCGTGATCGCCGCCGGCCGGCTGGTCGAGGTGGCCCCGCCGGACCGGCTCGGCAACCGGCAGGAGGCACTGGCCACGGTCTCCTGGCGTACCCCGGACGGGACGCCGGAGACCGCGCGGAGCGCGACGCCGACGGCACTGGTGGCGGAGCTGGCCACGCGCTTCGGCGGCGAGGTCCCCGGCCTCACCGTGACCCGGCCGACCCTGGAAGACGTGTACCTGACGATGATCGGACGCCGATGACGACCACGACGAGGCCGGGCACCCCGGTCGCCACCCCCGCCCGGAGGCTCTCGGCGGGCACCCTGGCGCTACGACAGGGCCGGTTGGAGATCACCCAGTTCCTGCGCAGCCGGGAGTCCGTCGTCTTCACGATGGGCTTCCCGATCATCATGATCATGATCTTCGCGGCGATCTTCCGCGACGAGATCGCCCCGGGGGTCAGCTTCACCCAGTACTTCGTCACCGGCATGATCGCGACGGGTCTGATGACGGTGAGCTTCCAGAACCTCGGCATCTGGATCCCCATCGAGCGGGACCGGGGGGTGCTCAAACGCTACCGGGGCACGCCGATGCCGAAGTGGGTCTGGTTCGCCGGCAAGGTGATCCTGGTGGTGGCGATCGGCCTGGCCGAGACCGCGCTGCTGCTCGCCGTCTCGGTGGCGCTGTTCGACCTGGACCTGCCGGGCACCGCCGCCCGGTGGCTCACCTTCGGCTGGGTCTCCGTGCTCGGAATCACCGCCTGCACCCTCTGCGGCATCGCCATCTCGTCGTTGGCCCGCACCGCCCGCAGCGGCTCCGCCGTGGTCACCCCGGTGGCGCTGGTGCTCCAGTTCATCTCCGGGGTGTTCTTCGTCTTCACCAACCTGCCCGCTTGGATGCAGCAGGTGGCGGCGCTCTTTCCCTTGAAGTGGATGTGCCAGGGGCTACGGGCGGTCTTCCTGCCGGACAGCTTCGGCGCCCACGAGCCAGGCGGCTCTTTCGAGCTGGGCCGGGTCGCCCTGGTCCTCGCCCTCTGGTGCGTCATCGGCCTGGTGCTCTGCCTGACCACCTTCCGCTGGACCACCAAGCGCGACGGCTGAGCGACGTACGAGGAGGGGGCCGGACGCGACGCGCCCGGCCCCCTCCGTCCGCGCTCAGTACTGGTAGAAGCCCTGGCCGGTCTTGCGGCCCAGGTCACCGGCGGTGGCCATGCGCTGGAGCAGCTCCGGCGGGAAGAACTTCCCGTCGGCGGTGTCGGTCCAGATGTTCCTGGTGGCGTTCAGCAGCACGTCCACGCCGGTCAGGTCGACGGTGGCCAGCGGGCCCATGGCGTGACCGAAACCCAGCTTGCACGCGGTGTCCAGGTCCTCGGCGGAGACCACGCCGGACTCGACCAGCTTGACCGCCTCCATGGCGAGGGCGCAGATCAGCCGGGTGGTGACGAAACCGGCGATGTCCCGGTTCACCACCACGACGGTCTTGCCGATCCCCTCGGCGAACGCCTTCGCCGCGGTCAGGGTCTCGTCGCTGGTCTTGTAGCCGCGGACCAGCTCGCAGAGCCTCATCATCGGCACCGGCGAGAAGAAGTGGGTGCCGACGACCGCCTCCGGCCGGTCGGTCACGGCGGCGATCTGGGTGACCGGGATGGCCGAGGTGTTGGTGGCCAGAATCGCGTCGGACTTGCAGATCTTGTCCAGCGCGCGGAACACCTCGTGCTTGATCTCGATCTTCTCGAAGACCGCCTCGATCACGATGTCCGCGTCCGCCGCCGCCTCCAGCTCGGTGGTCGTGGTGATCCGGCCGAGGGTCGCCTCGACCTCGGAGGCGTCGATCCTGCCCTTCTCGGCGAACTTCTCCAGCGACGTGCGGATGCCGGCGACGCCCCGCCGGATGGCCGCGTCGTCCAGGTCGCGCAGCGTCACCTGCCAGCCCGCCTGCGCCGCCACCTGGGCGATCCCCGAACCCATCAGCCCGGCACCGACGACCGCGAGTCGACCCGCCATCTGCTTTCTCCCTCGCTGCGATTGAGTGTCTGTCTGCACCCTAGTCGCCGAGACTGAACGAGGGCTAAGTCCCTGGTGGGAGGCGGCATGACCGCCACCGGTCGGGCGCGCTGACGGCGCGGCTGGCCGTCGACGGCCCGGGCCGCTCAGATGGTGAGCTCCGGTGTCTGCGCGACGCTGCCCCGCTCGACCTCCACACCCAGCGCCCGCAGGTCCGCCACCAAGTCCGGGTACCCCCGGTCGACGTGGTGCACGTGGGACACCTCCGTGGTCCCGTCCGCGCAGAGCCCGGCGATGATCAGCCCGGCGCCGGCGCGGATGTCGGTGGCCCGCACGGGCGCGCCGGAGAGCCGGTCCCGCCCCCGCACCACCGCGTGGTGCCCGTCGGTCTTGATGTCCGCGCCCAGGCGCATCATCTCGTTGGCGAACATGAACCGTCCGTCGAAGATGTTCTCGGTGATCAGCGAGGCGCCGTCGCTCACCGCGGCCAGCCCGATCGCCATCGGCAGCAGGTCGGTGGCGAAGCCCGGGTACGGCAGGGTGACCACGTCCACCGCCCTCGGCCGGTCGTCGGCGCGTACCCGGAAGGCACCGCCACGGGTCTCCACCAGCGCACCGGCCGAGACCAGCTTGTCCAGAGCCACCTCCAGCAACACCGGGTCGACGCCGGTGACGGTGACGTCCCCCCGGGTCATCGCCGCGCCGAAAGCCCACGTCCCGGCGACGATCCGGTCCCCCACCGTGGCGTGCCGCACCGGCCGCAGCTCGGGCACCCCGACGATGCGCAGGGTGGAACTGCCGGCGCCCGAGATCCGGGCGCCCATCTGGTTGAGCATCGTGCAGATGTCGACGATCTCCGGCTCGCGGGCCGCGTTGTCGATGACCGTCACGCCCCGGGCCAGCACGGCCGCCATCACCAGGTTCTCGGTCGCGCCGACGCTGGGGAAGTCCAGCACGACCTCCGCGCCGCGCAGCCCGTCCGGGGCGGCGGCGATGACGAAGCCGTGTTCGCCGGAGATGTCCGCGCCCATCCGGGCCAACCCGCCGATGTGCATGTCCAGCCCACGGGAGCCGATCGCGTCCCCACCGGGATGCGCCACCCGCACGTACCCCCGGCGGGCCAGCAGCGGCCCCAGTACGCAGATCGACGCGCGCAGCCGCCGGACCAGGTCGTAGTCGGCCTCGGCGCCCGGCTGCTCCGGCACGTCGATGACGACAGAGCGGGACCGGGCGGTCCCGCCCCGGGCCACCATCGGGTCGACCGGGTCGTCCGCCTCGAAGCGCACTTCGCAGCCGAGCCGGCGCAGCACCTCACCCATGATCGCGATGTCGGTGATCCGGGGCACGTTGGTTATCACCGTCCGGCCCGGAGCCAGCAACGCCGCCGCCATCAGCTTCAACGCCGAGTTCTTCGCGCCCACCACGTGCACGGTGCCGGCCAGGCGGGCCTGGCCGGCCACCCGGATGACGTCCACGTCGTGGGCTCCCGGCGCACCGGCGTCGCCCGCCCGCCCGGCAGCCGGGTCCGGGCCTGCCGGGATCGTCAGGTCCGGTATCCGTAGGCTGTGCGTCATGGCCGTCCACCTCACGCGCATCTACACCAAGGCCGGCGACGCCGGCATGACGAGGCTGAGCAACAACGAGCAGGTGCCGAAGACCGATCCACGCATCACCGCGTACGCGGACGTCGACGAGTGCAACGCGGCGATCGGAGTCGCGATCGCCCTGGGGCAGCTCGATGACGAGTTGCGGGCGGTGCTGGGATCGATCCAGAACGAGCTGTTCGACGTGGGCGCCGACCTGTCCACCCCGGTAGAGCCGGACCCGAAGTATCCGCCGCTGCGGGTCACCGAGGAGTACGTCGAGCGCCTCGAGGGGTGGTGCGACGAGTACAACGCGCGCCTTGGCAAGCTCGACTCCTTCATCCTCCCCGGCGGCACCGCTGGCGCGGCGCTGCTGCACGTGGCACGGACGATCGCCCGGCGCGCCGAACGGGCGGCCTGGGCCCTGGTCGCTCACGATCCGGATCGCACCAGTTCCCTCCCGGCAAAGTATCTCAACCGCCTCTCGGATCTGCTCTTTATCCTGTCAAGAACGGCAAACCCGAACGGGGATGTGCTATGGGTGCCGGGCGGTCGGCGCTGAACGTCGGCGCGCTGCACCACGTCGAGGTCTGGGTACCCAGTCTCGACGCCGCCACCACGAGTTGGGGCTGGCTCCTCGGCGAACTCGGTTGGACGCCGTACCAACGGTGGCCGGCCGGCCGGTCTTGGCGGCTCGGCCCGACCTACCTGGTGCTGGAGGAGTCACCGGCGCTGCGCGGGCCGGTCCACGACAGGTTCGCGCCGGGGCTCAACCACCTGGCGTTCCACGCCGGTACGCCCGCTGCCATGGACCGGCTGGTCGCCGCCGCGCCCGGGCACGGGTGGGAGCTGCTCTTCCC
This sequence comes from Micromonospora sp. KC723, assembly GCF_004348595.1. Taxonomy (GTDB): domain Bacteria; phylum Actinomycetota; class Actinomycetes; order Mycobacteriales; family Micromonosporaceae; genus Micromonospora. The sequence goes on along the minus strand of NZ_SMKD01000173.1, from coordinate 328 downwards.
GGACCGCCACCCGCACGCAGGCGGCCCGCAGACCTACTGCGCCTACCTCTCCGACACGCAGGGGTACGAGGTCGAGCTGGTCGCCGACCTCGACTGACCGGTCCCCACGCACCGGCGCCCAGGACCGTGCGGCCTGCTCGGCGCCTTCCGGATCCTGGCGGGTCTCCGTTCGCCGACGACAAGTCGCCAGGATCCGGAGATGCCGCTGGCCGGCATCCCGGGTGGGGGTGCCGGCCAGCGGATGTTCAGGTAGATCAGCTGTTCCAGTACTGGGCGACGAGGTCAGCGGCCTGCTGCTCCCACTGCGCGTACGCATCCGGGTAGGCCG
>NZ_SMKD01000172.1 GCF_004348595.1 Micromonospora sp. KC723 | reverse complement strand
GGTGGGGGCGGTGGGCTCCGGCAGCGCGGTGACCGCCTGCGGCGCGACCGCCACCCGGGCCACCCGCGTGCCGAGTTCGGCCACGGTGAACAGCCACGCCGGCACCTCGGCCTGGCCCCGGCTGGTCCGTACGGGCACGGTGCCGAGCGTGACGGCGGTGACGGTCAGCGGGACGCATGCCGTGCCGGCGGGGGCGGAGACGGTGCCATTGGGGCCTGACTCCGTCGTCGGGGCGGGCCCCTTCGGGCGGCCCTCGCACGGCGGTGGGTCGCCCTGGTCGAGCTGCCGGTACGCCTCGGCGGCGCTGACCAGCGGCACGGCCAGTTTGCCGTCCGGGAAGCGGATGGTGCCGGCGGCCGGTCGGGTCGCCGGGATCTGGATCTGGTCCCGGTACCAGCCGGCGGCGAGGGCCGTTTTGAGGTCGGGGGTGAGGTCGGGGTCGCCGACCAGCACGGTCGGGCCTTGCAACGGGACGTACCCGCTGGCCCATGCTGGGCCGGGCTGCCACGCCTCGGCGATCTCGGTGGCCCGCTGGTGAAACGCCTCCCACCGGTGGTCCGGATCGCCGCCGGACGGGGCGGAACCGGTCGGCGCGCAGGCGGCCAAGGTCAGCAGGGGGAACCCGAACAGGGCGACGAGTCGACGCATGCCGGTTGGACGGGGGCCGGGATCGGCCGGTTCCCGGCCCGCTCAGGTCTCCCCGCCCAGGTCGGTCTGGTACGCCTCCCAGAGCAGGTCCGCGCCGTGCTGCCGGTGCCGGGCCAGGGCCCGCAGCAGATCCCCGGTACGCCGGCGCAGCTCCGCGGCGGTCACCCGGCGCTGCCGCACCGCGTGCTGGAGGTCGGCGAGCGCCGCGAGGAGCGCCGCGTGCTCGCCGGTCAGCAGTCGTACGCCCCGGTGCAGTCGGGGTGCCTGGCCGAGCAGTTCGGTGTAGAGCCCACCCGGTCCCTCGGTGAGCCGGACGTGGTCGACGAAGCCCTGCCGGACCGGGAGGAGGTGGCCGGCGACGCGTTCCCGCCAGCGCGGCTCTCCGGCTGGCAGGGCGAGCGCCCGGGCCAGGGCGGTCAGCTCGGGGGCCCGGACAGGCCCGCGGGCGGCGGGCGGACGGACGACGGACGGCTGCTGGATCGGACGGGTGACCATGGCACCTCCCCGCTGCTGGCGCTTCATCGCGTACAGCGATGGTGGACCCGCAGCTCAGGGCATGTCCAGAGCATCGGAAGGCCTCATTGGCCCCGGCAGTCCCGGGACCCGCCAGCACCATGGGCAACACGCGACGGGCACAGCGATGCGCCCCGGTCCGGGTGGACCGGGGCGCATCGTCAGGTGGTGGAGGTGCCGGGAATCGAACCCGGGTCCTTCGCCGCCTTGTCAGGGCTTCTCCGAGCGCAGCTCGCTATGCCTCTACTCGGCCCCTCCGATCACGCGAGCGAGTCGGTGTGACGGGCCCAGTCGCTGATTGATCTCGCCGCACGGACCCCGCGACCGGGTCCGCTTGGCCAGCCTTCTAGCTGATGCCGGCTAACTGGGTCGAAGGCGCTCCCAGGCCGACAGACTTGCTACTCGCCTCAGGCGGCGAGAGCGAAGTCAGCGCGATTGTTCTTGGCGCTTATTGGTTTCCGACGAACGATTCTCGAGACGACGTCGGCTTCCTCGGCTCGCTTCCCCTGCCGCAACGTACGAAGTCGAAACCAGTCACCCCCTCGACAGGCCGCCGATGTTGGCGACACCGTCAAGACTAACGCCTGCCGCAACCGGATTCATCCCGAGGCCGGGGCCTGACCTGCCAGCCGGGCAAACGGGACGAATCAGTCGTCCATTCCCTTGCCGCGCCGGCCCACCGCCCGGGTGATCTCCCGTTCGGCGTCCCGCTTGGCGAGATCCTGGCGCTTGTCGTACGCCTTCTTGCCCTTGGCCAGGGCGATCTCCACCTTGGCCCAGCCGTCGGAGAAGTAGACCTGCAACGGGACCATGGTCAGCCCACCCTCGCGGGTCTTGCCGATCAGCCGGTCGATCTCCAGTCGCTTCAGCAGCAGTTTGCGGGTACGCCGGGGCTCGTGGTTCGTCCAGGTGCCCTGGGTGTACTCCGGGATGTGCATGCCGTGCAGGTAGAGCTCGCCGTCACGCTCCTGGGCGAACGCGTCGACCAGCGACGCCCGGCCGGCCCGCAGCGACTTGACCTCGGTGCCGGTCAACGCCATGCCCGCCTCGTACGTGTCGAGAATGGCGTAGTCGTGGCGGGCCTTCTTGTTGGAGGCGACCACCTTGCGGCCCTTTTCCCGTGGCATCCGGCGCCACCCCCTTCCGTGTGACCCCGCGACCGGACGACCGGCCCGCGGGCGCAGATCATGCTACCCGAACGACAAGAGCCCTCCCGCGCCGTTTGTTCCCGGCGCGGGAGGGCCCTCGGAGAGCCGGGGGACGGTGCCTAGACCCGCAGGTAGAACCGGAGCGTGATCCAGCCGGTGACCGCGCTGAACAGGGCGCCGACACCGGCCATGATCGGGAACATCAGGAAGATGTCCGACCAGGAGATCGGCGTGATCAGACCCTCCAGGGCCGCCAGCGAGCCACCCGAGGCGGCGTACTTGCCGACCGCCATGAAGGTGAGGGCGAGGATCGACCCGATCAGGCCGGCGACCACGGCCTCCAGCACGAACGGCGCCTGGATGAACCAGTTCGAGGCGCCGACCAGCTTCATGACCGCGACCTCACGCCGCTTGCTGTAGGCGGCCACCTGGATGGTGTTGGCCACCAGGAGCAGCGCCGCCGCGGCCATGAACACCGCGATGACCAGCGCGAAGGTCTGGATCCCGGTGAGGACGCCGAAGACCTTGTCCAGCAGCCGGCTCTGGTCGACGATCTCGTCGACGCCCTCGGTGCCCTTGTACTGGTCGTAGATGTTCTTGTACTGCTCCGGGTTGACCAGCTTGAGCCGGAACGACTCGGGCAACTGGTCCGCCTTGACGGCGTTGACCAGGTCCGGCGCGTCCTGGTACATCTCCTGGAAGCGCTTGTACGCCTCGTCCTTGTTGACGTACGTGACCTCCTTCACCAGGGGGTCGCTCTTCAACTTGGCGTTGAGGTCGTCCCGCTGCTGCGGGCTGACGTCGGTCTTCAGGAAGATCGAGACCTCGACGTTCTCGTAGTAGAGGTCCTTCATGTCGCCGACCTTCTGGTACAGCAGACCCGCGCCGCCCAGCATGAACAGCGACACCGCCATCGTGATGATCATCGCGATGGTCATGGTGACGTTGCGCCACAGTCCGACCAGTACCTCGGACAGGACGTACTTCATCCGCATCGGGTGTTCCTCCGGCTCTCCGGCGTGAGGTGTTCGTCGTCAGGTCGTACGGCAGGGATGGCGCGTCGGCTCACCCGTAGACGCCGCGAGCCTGGTCACGCACGATGCGACCGCTCTCGATCTCGATGACGCGGCGGCGCATCTGGTTCACGATGTTGGAGTCGTGAGTGACCATCACGACGGTCGTGCCGGTGCGGTTGATCCGGTCCAGCAGACGCATGATCTCGATCGAGGTGTCCGGGTCGAGGTTACCGGTCGGCTCGTCCGCGAGCAGAATCAGCGGACGGTTCACGAACGCCCGGGCGACGGCGACCCGCTGCTGCTCACCACCGGAGAGCTCGTGCGGGTACCGGTGCTCCTTGCCGCCGAGCCCGACCAGCTCCAGCACCTCGGGCACCACCCGGCGGGCGACCGCCTTCGTCTTGCCGATCACCTCGAGGGCGAACGCCACGTTCTCGTAGGCGGTGCGGTTCGGCAGCAGCCGGAAGTCCTGGAAGACACAGCCGATCGATCGCCGGAAGTGGGGCCGCTTCCAGGAGCGCATCGTCGTGACGTCCTTGCCGTTCACGACGACCCGGCCCTTGTTGGGGCTGACCTCGTGCAGCAGCATCTTGATGATGGTGGACTTGCCGGAGCCGGAAGGACCGATGAAGAAGACGAACTCGCCCTTCTCGATCGAGACGGACACGTTGTCGAGCGAAGGCCGGGACGCCTTCGGGTACGTCTTCGTCACTTGCTCAAGCTGAATCACGGGTGGTGAGTCTACGCGGTGTAACCGCAGAGCCAAGTCCCACGGCCCACCGTTGCGAGGCGCGTCATCGATTGCCCCACTGACCTGGAGATCGACGACGCATCCCGTCCACGAACGATCACGCAGTGTCGCCGGCGAGTTGCTGCTGCTTGCGCCAGCGGATACCGGCCTCGATGAAGGAGTCCAGTTCACCGTCGAAGACGGCGGACGGATTGCCGGTCTCCTGCTCGGTACGGAGATCCTTCACCATCTGATACGGGTGCAGGACGTACGAGCGCATCTGGTCGCCCCACGAGCCGGCGGCGTCGGTCTTGAGGCCCGCCATCTTGGCCTGCTCCTCCTGGCGCTTGCGCTCCAGCAGCCGGGCCTGGAGCACCCGCAGCGCGGAGGCCTTGTTCTGCAACTGGGACTTCTCGTTCTGGCAGGTGACCACGATGCCGGTCGGGATGTGGGTGATCCGCACCGCCGAGTCGGTGGTGTTGACGCTCTGCCCGCCCGGCCCGGAGGAGCGGTAGACGTCGATCCGCATCTCGTTCTCGGGGATGTCGATGTGGTCGGTCTGCTCCACCACCGGCAGCACCTCGACGCCGGCGAAGCTGGTCTGCCGGCGGCCCTGGTTGTCGAAGGGGCTGATCCGGACCAGCCGGTGGGTGCCCGACTCGACACTGAGGGTGCCGTAGGCATACGGGACCTTGACCGTGAAGGTGGCGGACTTGAGCCCCGCCTCCTCGGCGTACGAGGTCTCGTAGACCTCGGTCGGGTAGCCGTGCCGCTCGGCCCAGCGCAGGTACATCCGCAGCAGCATCTCGGCGAAGTCGGCCGCGTCCACGCCACCGGCGCCGGCCCGGATCGCCACCAGCGCCTCCCGGGAGTCGTACTCGCCGGAGAGCAGGGTGCGGACCTCCATCTCCTGGATGGCCTTGGCCAACCCGGCGATCTCGGTCTCCACCTCGGCCAGCGCCCCGGAGTCGCTCTCCGCGTCAGCCAGCTCCAGCAGCACGTGCGCGTCGTCGAGGCGGGACCGCAGGCTGCCGAGCTTGCTGATCTCGCCGTTGACGTACGACAACTGGGAGGTCACCTGCTGCGCGCGCGCCTGGTCGTCCCAGAGGTCCGGCGCGGACGCCTGCTCCTCCAGTCGGGCCTTGTCCGCCCGGAGGCGGTCGAGGTCGAGCACCGACTCGATGTTGCGCAGGGTGGCGTCGAGTTCCTTGAGCTGTTCGGCGTAATCGGCAACGGTCACGACAGACAAGCGTACTGCGAGAGCCCGCGGCGGGCTTGCGAGCCCCACGGTAACCCGCGAGAAGTGTCCGACGCGGGGGCGGAGCGGCGCGCCGACGGTCAGCCGACCGGTGCGGTCTTGAGCCAGGAGAGCGCGGCCTTGTGGTAGGCGACGGCGAACTCCAGCGCGCTCGCGTCGTAGGTGTCGCCTTCCTTCTTGGCGTTCTTCACCTGTTCCCGCACGTGCGCCAGGGCCTCGGTGTGGTACTCGTTCGCCGTCGCGTACAGGTTCTTCAGCTGGCTGGCCGAGTGCAGGTCACCGAAGGCGATCCGTAGGGCGACCGGGTTGCGGATCGTGTCCTTGCCCGGGTTCTCCGCCAGCCACCGGGAGAACGTCCGTTTACCGGACGCGGTGATCGCGTACGGCTGACTCATTCGCGGCCCGGGCTTGCCGAGCCGCACCAGACCCCGCTCGGCCAACACCGGCAACTCCCGGTAGACCTGACTGCGGGTCATCGACCAGTACGGCGCCAGTCGGCGCTCGGCGGCGGCCATCAGTTGGCCGCCTGTCATCGGCCCTTCGTGCAGCAGGCCGAGCAGGGCCGCCGCGGTAGGGTTGACTCCGGATTCCGCCATGCCCTCTAAGCTGCCACTTTGCCGTCACCACGTCCAGGATTTCCGTATTTGCCACCCCCAAGATTTCCTATGTGCACTGTCGGCGGACGACAGTGGCGCCAGGAGGATCGATGCCTGACCGCCGCCGGTCGGGCCGCGGCACGGCTCTCGCCGGGGGCGGGGCGGCTGGCGACGCCGTTCGCGCCGCCGGCCGTCGCGGTTCAGCCCATGTGCGGGTACGTGTGGTCGGTCGGCGGCACGAACGTCTCCTTGATCGTCCGGGGCGACATCCAGCGGACCAGGTTGTGCCAGGAGCCGGCCTTGTCGTTGGTGCCGCTGGCCCGCGCGCCACCGAACGGCTGCTGCCCGACGACCGCGCCGGTCGGCTTGTCGTTGATGTAGAAGTTGCCGGCGGCGTACCGCATCCGCTCGGCCACCGCGTCGACCACCCGGCGGTCGGTGGCGAAGATGGAGCCGGTCAGCGCGTACGGCGCGACCGACTCGGCCAGGGCGACCACCTCGTCGAACCGGGTGTCGTCGAAGACGTGCACGCCGAGGATCGGCCCGAAGTACTCGGTGGTGAACGTCTCGTGCGCGGCGTCGGCGCACTCGAACAGGGTCGGCCGGACGAAGTACCCGACCGAGTCGTCGGCGGTGCCACCGGCCAGGATCCGGCAGGTGCCGTCGCCGGCGATCAGCTCCAGCGCGGCGGTGTGCCGGGCGAACGCCCTGTCGTCGATGACCGCGCCGCCGAAGTTGGTGAAGTCGGTGACGTCGCCGTAGGTGAGCGCCTCCGCGGTCGCCGCCAGCCGGTCGCGCAGCCCGCCCTCCCAGATCGACCGCGGCACGTACGCCCGGGACGCGGCCGAGCACTTCTGGCCCTGGTACTCGTACGCGCCCCGGATCAGCGCGGTGTGCAGGGCGTCGACGTCGGCGCTGGCGTGGGCGACCACGAAGTCCTTGCCGCCGGTCTCGCCGACCAGACGCGGGTAGCCCCGGTAGGTGGCGATGTTCTCGCCGACGGTCCGCCACAGGTGCTGGAAGACCTTGGTGGAGCCGGTGAAGTGGATGCCGGCCAGGTCCGGGTCGGCGAGCACCACGTCGGAGACCTCCTCGCCCCGCCCGGTGACCATGTTGATCACGCCGGGCGGAAGACCTGCCGCTTCGAACAGCCGCATGGTGAAGTGCGCGGCGAACTGCTGGGTCGGCCCGGGCTTCCAGACCACGGTGTTGCCGAGCAGGGCCGGCGCCGAGGGCAGGTTGCCGGCGATCGCGGTGAAGTTGAACGGGGTGACCGCGTAGACGAAGCCCTCCAGCGGGCGGTGGTCGAACCGGTTCCACACCCCGGGCGAGGACATCGGCTGCTCGGCGAGCAGCTTGCGGGCGAAGTACACGTTGAACCGGAAGAAGTCGACGAACTCGCAGGCCGAGTCGATCTCCGCCTGCACGGCCGTCTTGGACTGGCCCAGCATGGTGGCGGCGTTGAGGGTGTCCCGCCAGGGGCCGGCGAGCAGCTCGGCGGCGCGCAGGAAGATCGCGGCCCGCTCCTCGAAGGGCAGCGCCCGCCACATCGGCGCGGCGTCCTTGGCGGCCTTGACCGCCGCGCGGGCGTCGTCGTGGGTGGCGTGGCCGGTCACCCCGAGGACGTGCGCGTGCCGGTGCGGCTGGACCACGACGATCGGCTCGCCGCCGGCCATCCGCTGCTCACCGGCGATGGTCATCGGCAGCTCGATCCGCCCGGCGGCCAGCTCGGCCAGCCGCCGCTGGAGCCGATCCCGGTCGGCGCTGCCCGGCTCGTAGGTGCGTACCGGCTCGTTGCGCGGCTCGGGTACGGAGAAGACGGCGTCCATGACGGCTCCTGTGGGATCTCGACGGCGACGGCGGGAACCGGACCCGCGGGCGCCGGCCGGGCGGCCGGGCGCCGGGCGCCGCGTGGGGTACCGGTCGCGGCGGCGGGACCTCCCGCGATTCTCCCACGCGGGTCGCGCGACGATCACGCCCAGCCCGCCCGGAAACCGTGGATCGACAGGCACAGCGCCGAATCAGACACCGATTCGTACCCGGATCCGGAGTTCTGCCGAAGGAAAGTAGGCCACTCCGGCCGACGGTCACCCTTCGGCCGGGCGCGTACCCTGGATGGCCGGTGACCTGCCCGGCCCGCTGGCACGTCGGGCGCGGTGGCGAAGGGGAGAGCATGAGCAAGCAGCCCGGCAGCTCGACGGCGGCGGAGCCGGACCATCCGGACACCACCGACCACGTCGACGAGACCACGCCCGCCACCCGCGAGGCGGCGCTCCCGCCGGACAGCTCCGGACGGGGCGACGGGCGGCCGGCACCGGCTCCCGGCGCCGCCGTACTGGCGCTGCTGGCGGTCGGTTGGCTGGCCGCGATGCTCTGGTCGACCCGGGAGGCGATCCGCTCGGCGGCGGCCGGGCTCACGGCCATCAGCCTCTCCGCCTTCGCGCTGCCCGGGGTCATCTCCGCCGCCCTGGTGGCCGGCGCGGCCGTGGCGCTGGCGGTGGGCGAACTGCTGGCCGGGCGGCTCGGCGACCGGGCCACCCTGCGCTTCGTGGCGGCCGTCGGCACCGGGATGCTGGTCGGGCTCGGCACCGCGGTCGCGATCAACCTGACCTACGCCGACAATGCCACCACCAACACCATCGCCGGCACCAGCGCGGCGGCGGCCATCATCGGCGCGGCCGTCGCCGGGGCGCGGAACGCCGCCCCGGTCGGGGCGATCGTCACCGCCACCCTCGGCACGCTGCTGTTCGTGGTGGCGTTCAGCCGCGCCCGGGACCCGCTGTTCGGGCTCTTCGGCGCCGACGGCTCGCAGGCGTCGCTGGTCGGTGCCGCCAAGTGGGTCTCGCGCACGGAGTCGCTGCTCGCGGGACTGCTCGCCGGGCTGCTCGCCTTCGGCTACCTGACCTGGGCCCGCCGCCGGGCGCTCCGGCGCGACCCGGCGACGCCGTCGTCGCGCTGGCCGGTGTACCTCGTCGCCGGTGCCGGACCGGGCCTGCTCCTGCTGCTCACCGAGGTGATCATCCGGGTCGGCGGCCGGACCCTGCTCGACCTGGCCGGCGCGCTCAGCGAGGCCGACGCGGTCGCGCAGACCAGCCTCGGCACCTCCCGGATCGACAACGGCATCTGGGTGCTCTTCGTCGGGGCGCTCACCGCGCTTGTCCTCTTCGGCCGCACCCTCGACCCGGCCCGTCCCGACGGTGACGACGAGCCGGAGACGGCCGAGGACTGAGCCGACGCCGGCCGGCGTGGGCCTTCCCCTCGGTCAGGACGTCGCGGCGTGGATCAGCAGGTCGAGCTCCGACGGGTCGTACCACTCCAGCTCGTGGTCCTCGGCGCCGTCGACGGCGAACTGGGCGTCCGGATCCCCGGCCAGGGCCTCGGCCACCACCTCGACGGCGGTGGTGACGTCGTCGACCGCCGCCGCCCCGTCGACATGCAGTGCGGCCACCGCGCTCACCGGCACCGGGCCGTCGAGCAGCACGTGACTGGAGCCGAGTTCACCGCCGGCCCGGCCGACCGCCGCCGGTGGCAGGTCCACCGAGACCACCACCCGGCGGCGGGGCGCGGCCGGGTCAGCCCGCAGCAGCTGGAGGGAGTCCTGGGCGGCGCGGGTGAACGCGACGTACTCCAGCTCCTCCTCGTCGCCCTCGGCGTACCACTCCCGCAGGGCGGGAGTGACGGCGTGCGCCTCGACGGCCGGCAGCCCGTGCTCCCGTAGCAGGGTCAGCATCGGCACGGTCGCCGGGACGTACACCCGGACCAGCTGGTCGCCCACCGTCGTCTCCCCGATCGCTCGTCGGCCGGCAGGTCCGCCGGTCCCGGGCGCCGATCATGCCGTACGCCGCAACCGTCATACACCCCGCACCCACGCCGGCGGAAGCGCGGCGCACCGGGCCGGTGCGCCGGACGGGCCGGCAGATGCTGGGCCGCGTCGGCCAGCGGTGGCAAACTGAGGCAAACGACGCCAACATCGGGGGTTGACCGTGGAGCCGAGGTTTCTCCTGCTCTCCGACGTGGCCACCGAGCTGAACGTGTCGGACTCGCAGGTCTACCACATGGTCCGCAGTGGCGAGCTGCCCGCGATCAAGATCGGCGGGCGTGGGCAGTGGCGGGTGGAGCGCGCCCGGCTGGAGGAGTACATCCAGCGCAAGTACGCCGAGACCGCCGAGTGGGTCCGCGACAACCCCCTCGCCGACCGCGACGGCGAGTAGCCGTACCACCGCTCTGGGCATTGACGTCCGGCACTGCCGTACCCAAGAATTGGAGCCGGTCGAAGGCAAACGTAGGCAAACGCAAGGATTGAGAGTGTAGCGATGGTGGACTCGCGCCGTCCTGGGCCGCCACGGCCTCCGATCCGGGTGCGTCCCGCCCCGCCCAGCGACCCTCCGTACGCCGACGAGGCCCCCGACCTCTGGCC
>NZ_SMKD01000171.1 GCF_004348595.1 Micromonospora sp. KC723 | reverse complement strand
CACCCACCCTGGAGCGCCGATGGCACGACCCCCTCGTCGCAGCCTGCTGTCAGGCGCTGCGATCACCGGCGCGGCCGGCCAGTCCCCGCCGTTGGCTTCGCCCGCCGCCGGAGGCTCTGCCCACCTCTCGGCGGCCGACCCGCCCCGCACCCGTCACCCGGACGCGGCGGTTCCGCTGCGGTCGCTCGACTCCGGCGCGCCGCCGACCCTCGTCGGCGCCAACTGGGGCATGCCCTGGCGGCGCGGCACCCTCGCGCGTGGGCACAGGTCGGTGCAGATCACCGAGGAGCTGAGAGCGGTCAACGAGGTCAACTTCGTGTCCACCGACGCCGATGCCCAGAGCGGGCTGGCCGCCATCCAGTGTCTCGCCCAGGTCGGCGATCAACTGCCCAGAGAGGGAAACCGATGAGACGCGTTCCGAGACTCGCGGTCGTCGCGGCCGTGGCCAGCCTCCTGACTGGCGCGGGGGTGATGGTCGCGCTCACCGCGAACGCGGCGACCACCCGGTATGAGGCCGAGACCTCCCCGGCCACCTGCGACGGAGCCATCGCCTCGAACCACGCCGGCTACTCCGGCACCGGCTTCTGCGACAGCAGCGCCGCCAGCGGCGCCGCGGCCCAGTTCGCCATCACCGCGCCCGGCGCCGGCGCCGCCACCGTGGCCATCCGCTACGCCAACGGCGGCACCGCCAACCGGCCGGCGGACATCAGCGTCAACGGCACGGTCGCGCAGGACGGTTTCGCGTTCGACACCACCGGAGCCTGGAACGCCTGGGTGACCCGGACGTTGACCGTGCAGTTCGTCGGCGGCACCAACACCATCCGGCTTGCCGCCACGACCGCGGCCGGGCTGGCCAACATCGACTACGTCGAGGTGACGATCGGCGATGACACCACGCCGCCGCCGTCCTCCGGGGCCAGGCGGATGGAACGCCTGGGTCGGGGAGTCGTCGCGGTACGGGCGAGCAACAACAGCGTGCTGGTGAGCTGGCGGTTGCTGGGGCTGGACCCGGCCGGCATCGGCTTCAACGTGTACCGGTCCACCGCTGGTGGTTCACCCGTGAGGCTCAACTCGGCGGTGCTGACCGCAGGGACCAACTACATGGACACCAGCGCCAATCTGGCGCAGTCGAACGCCTACCACGTTCGGCCGGTGGTCGACGGCGTGGAGCAGGCGGCGAGCGGGTCGTTCACGTTGACCGCCAACCACGCCACCGAGCCGGTGGTCCGCCTGCCGCTGCGCGCCGGTGGGGCAGTGAAGTTCGTGTGGGTCGGTGACCTGGACGGTGACGGCGAGTACGACTATGTGCTGGACCGGCAGACCTCCCCGCAGACGATCGAGGCGTACCGCGGCAACGGGCAGTTCCTCTGGTCGATGGACATGGGGCCGAACAGCACCAACCAGAACAACATCGAGGGCGGCTCGGCAACGGTCAACGTGGGCCACAACGACGGCGTCACCGTGTACGACCTTGACAGTGACGGCCGCGCGGAGGTCGCGGTGCGGATCGCCAACGGCGTCCGGTTCGCCAACGGTGTCACGTACAACGGGCTGAGCGACAACACCCGCCAGGCCATCGCCATCCTCAACGGCATGACGGGCGCGCCGCGGGCGACGGCGCCCGTGCCGACCGACTATCTGTCCGACGGCCCGATGTACGCCCGCTTCGCCGTAGGCCACCTCGACGGGGTCAACCCGAGCCTGGTCGCGTACATGAAGAACCGGATCGGCTCCGGCGACTTCAACCTCATGTTCACCGCCTGGCGGTTCACCGGCAGCGCCCTCACCATGCAGTGGAAGTTCCTGCGCGGCAGGCAGAACCTGCCCGACGGGCACAACACCCGGGTGATCGACGTCGACGGCGACGGCAAGGACGAGATCGCCGAGATCGGGTTCGTGCTCAACGGCAACGGCACCCTGAAGTACTCGCTGGCGCCCCGGGGCGTCGTCCACGGCGACCGCTTCCACATCGCCAAGATCGATCCCAACCGTGCCGGGCTACAGGGCTACGGCGTGCAGCAGGACAATCCCAGCGGGCTGCGTGACTACTACTACGACGCCGCGACCGGCAACATGATCTGGCAGCACGTCGAAGCCGGCACCGCCGACGTGGGCCGGGGCATGGTGGGAGACATCGACCCACGGTTCCCCGGCATGGAGGTCTGGGCCTTCTCGGGTCTGTACAACGCGCCCAGCAACCGGCTCACCCAGTCCAACACCTCTCTGCAGCCGTGGCCGCAGACGGGCCTGTTCTGGGACGGCGACATCACCATGGAGCTGTTGAACGACGGCAAGATCGAGAAGTGGAACCCGAACGCCCCCACCGGCACCAGCAGTGTTCCCCGGCTGGTGTCCACCTCGAACCACGGCGCCGTCGACGCCAGCCAGAACGTCCAGCCCACGTTCCACGGTGACATCCTCGGCGACTGGCGCGAGGAGGTCGTGTACACCAACGCCAGGTTCAACGAGTTGATCATCTTCACGACGGACCGGCCCACCAGCACCCGGCTCTACACGCTGGCGCACAACCCCGCCTACCGCAACGACATGACGGTCAAGGGCTACATGCAGTCCCACCACGTCGACTACTTCATCGGCAACGGCATGAGCCAGCCGCCGAGACCGAACATCACCTACACCGGAGGCTGAACCGACCGCGGAAGTCGACAGCGGCGGCAGGCCCCGCGGGCGCGACGCCCCGGGTGTCTGCCGCCGCCGGAACGACAGGAGAAGCGTCATGCCCACACGGCGCGTGCCGCCCGGCGCCGCTGGCACGGCGGCCAGGGCGGGCCTGTGGACCGTACTCGGACTCTTCCTCGTGGTGGCCGCGCCGGCCACGCTCGCCAGCGCCCACCCGACCGGAGCGCCGTTCCAGGTCCACCAGTATCACGGCCTCACCCTCATGCCCGATCAGGTGCGGGTGGTCGCGGCCGTGCACACGGCGGAGATCGTCACCCAGCAGGAGCGCCGGGTCGTGGACGCGGACCACGACGGCACGGTCAACGCCGCCGAACGACGTCGGCACGCGCATGCCGCCTGCGCGGAACTGGCCGTCGGGTTCGCCGTCGAGGTGAACGGCGAACGCCTGCTCTGGACGGTGACAGCGGGCGACTACGACCACGAACCGGGGTCACCCCGGTTGCCCAGCGCCCGGCTCACGTGCGACCTCGCGGCACCCGCGCGGCTGTCCGCCCCGGCCACGGTGACCATCGCCAATCACCACCGGCCTGACGGCACCGGATACCGGGAGGTGACCGCTGTTGGGCACGGCGTACGTCTGATCGACTCACGGCTGCCCGAGCAGAGCGTGAGCCAGCAGTTGAGGGCGATACCGCCGGCGGACGCGCTGGTCGTCAACGTGCCAGCAGCGACGGTGCGGGTGGAGCCGGGAGTGGCCGTGGCCGGCGCACCGACCGCGACCGCGCCGGCGGAACGCGCCGGGCTGCTGACCGTAGTTCCCAGGTGGGCGGAGCAACGGATCGAGGGGCTGGCCGGCGGCCGGCTCACCCCGCTGCTGGCGGTCCTGGCCGTGCTGACCGCGGTGCTGCTCGGCGCCGGACATGCCGCCCTGCCCGGGCACGGGAAGTCCGTGCTCGCAACTTACCTCGCCGGGCGCCGCGGCCGGCCGTCGGACGCGCTGGCCGTCGGCGCCACGGTCACGCTCAGCCATACCGGCGTGGTGCTGTTGGTGGGGGTCTTGATCAGCACCAGTACGGCGTTCGCCGCCGACCGGCTGCTCGGCTACCTCGGCGTGATCAGTGGACTGCTCGTCATCGCGGTCGGGGCCGGAATGCTGACCGCCGTAGTACGCGGTCGAGTCGGCCACCCGCGCGGCCACGGTCACGACCACCACCACGGTCACGACCACCACGGTCAGGCTCGTCAGCACGGACGTCGGGCCGGACGGCTGGGGTTGGCCGGCATCGGCGTCGCCGGCGGCCTGGTGCCCAGCCCGACCGCGCTGGTGGTGCTGCTGGCCTCGATCAGTACGGGGAAGGCGGTCTTCGGGGTGCTGCTGGTGCTCGCGTACGGCCTTGGTATGGCCGGCACGCTCACGGCGGCCGGCCTCCTTCTGCTCACGGTCACGCGTAAGGTGAGCCTCGCCGAGCGCCGACCCGTACGCATGTTGGCCCGCCTCGGCGCGGTGGCGGCCTGGCCGCTGACCACGTCGGCGCTGGTGCTCGTCATCGGCACCGGCCTGACCCTGCGCGCAGCTGCGGTACTCACCTGAACCGCCGTCAGGAGGCCATGCCGCCGAGGTGGCAGACGCCTACGCGCGCTGGCCGGTGTCGCGCCGATGCCCGTCGGGTGTCGGCCGGACGCACCCCCTTCATGGGTGCCGTACCTGTGCGCACCGACGAGGGCCTGGACAACGCTCGCCGCAACGGCGTCGGCGTGGACGAGGTCAGCCGCGACGAGAGCGGAACACGCCCTCGACGTGCTCCGCCGATCGTCGCCACCCGCACCACCCACGGCCACGCCGACGCGGCATCACCGCCTGCGTAAGCGCTTGCTGTGCCAGAACTTGTCGCACACGCGGTGAGCGGCTGCGACGCGGTGGATCTCGTCAGGGAGCATGGCCCGGCGTCCGGCGGGGCGACGCCCCGACGGCCCGCCCGCACGAACGGTGGCCTTCTCGGTGCCGTATCGCCGCTGTCGAGGCTGTGGTCAGCCGCGCAGGTAGGCGAGCACGGCTCGGACCCGGCGATGGTCGTCTTCGTCGGGGTGCAGGTCCAGCTTGATCAACACGTTGCCGATGTGTTTGGCCACTGCTGTCTCGGTGATGAACAGGGCGCGCGCGATCGCGGCGTTCGACCGGCCCTCCGCCACGAGGCCGAGGACCTCGCGCTCCCGCGGGGTGAGCCGGGCCAGCGGGTCGCGGCGCCGGCTGAGCAGCTGGCGTACGACCTCGGTGTCGACCACTGTGTGGCCGTCGGCGACACGGTCGAGCGCCTCGACGAACTCGGCTGCCTCGCCGATGCGGTCCTTGAGCAGGTAGCCGATGCCGGCCGTGCCGGGGCGGGCGGATTCCAGCAGCTCCGCCGCGTACGTCTGCTCGACGTACTGACTCACCACGAGAATCGGCAGGCCGGGATCGTCCCGACGCAGCCGCAACGCGGCCTGCAACCCCTCGTCGGTGAAGGTCGGCGGCATCCGTACGTCGGTGACCACCACGTCCGGCCGGTGCTCGTGTACCGCGTTGACGAGGGCGTCGGCGTCACCCACGGCGGCCGCCACCCGATGCCCGAACCGGCTGATCAGGCTGGTGATCCCCTCGCGGGTGAGCACGTCGTCCTCTGCGACGATCACCCGCCGGTCACGGTTCATCGCACCACCCCGGGGAACTCGGCCTGCATCAGCGTCGGTCCACCCGGCGGGCTGAACAGCGACAACGTTCCCCCGACGGCCGCTACCCGGTCGGCCAGTCCGGCGAGTCCCGTTCCGGCCTGCTGATCGGCGCCGCCCACCCCGTCGTCGCTGATCCGCAGAATCAGCCGGTCACCATGCAGGCCCGCGGTGACGGCGGCCCGACCGGCCCGGCTGTGTCGGGCGATGTTGGTCAGCGCTTCGCCGACCACGAAGTACGCGGTGACCTCCATGGACGGCGGAAGCCGGCCGGTCAGCCGGACGTCGACGTCGACCGGCACCGGCGAGCGCCCGGCAAGGTCGTGCAGCGCCGCGGCGAGCCCGCGGTCCGTGAGCACCGGCGGGTGCACGCCGCGGATGAGCTCGCGCAGTTCGCTCAGCGCCCGCTGGGCCAGCTCGTGCGCCTTGACCAGCGGGTCGTGCGCCGGTGACCCGGCTGGCACCTCCAGCCGGGCGAGGCCGAGGTACACGTTGAGGGCCACGAGTCGCTGCTGTGCGCCGTCGTGCAGGTCGCGTTCTATGCGGCGGCGTTCCCCCTCGAACGCGTCCACCAGGCGTGCCCGCGACCGGGTCACCTCGACCAGCCGCTCACCGAGCCGGTCCGATTCCCGAGGTCCGAGCAGTGCCCGCGCCATCGCGGCCCGGGCGCCGGCCCAGGCGGTCACCACGTACGGTGCCGCGGCCAGTAGCCCTACGCCCATCCCCACCGACACCAGCATCGCCAAGGGAGGCCTGTCCCGCTCGTGGAGTGGGCTGAGCAGGGCGACCGTCGGATAGCCCACCATGCACGCCAGGACGACGGCGTCGAGCCAGCACAGGACGATGGTCGAGATTCCGGTGAAGCCGATCTCGCGCCAGGTGACCTGCTCGCGTAACCGTACCCGAAGAGTGTGCCGCCAGCCGCGCCGATGGAGTGGCCGGTGGGCGTCCGGCAACGGCACGTTGTCGACGAGGCGCAGCCGCCACCGCTCCAGCCTGCCGAAGACGATCGTGCCCGCGACCAGCGTCGACACCGCGGCCAGCAGCACCGGCAGCGGTTCCTCGATGCCGTACCGCATCAGCAGGACGATCGCCGGCCCGCCGGGCAGCGCGCCGACCGTCAGGTAGAGCACCGCCCGCCAGGGCCACGAGCTGCTCACTAGCTGCATCGGGGGCAGCGACAGCGCATCCAGTGCGGTGCTGACCGGCATGTGGGCTCACACTACCGGCGCGGGCCCGGCGGCACGGTATAGCTGGATATACCTTCGGGACCCCCGCTCGGGACAGTGTGGGCGGCGCGGTCGGCCGCTTGACTGAGGGCGTGACGACAACGATCGAACCGGCCGTGCGGGCCGACAACGTGTGGAAGGTGTACGGCAGCGGCGCTGCCGAGGTGACCGCGTTACGGGATGTGAGCGTGGAACTCGCGCGCGGCCGGTTCACGGCCGTGATGGGCCCGTCCGGGTCCGGCAAGTCGACGCTGATGCACTGCCTGGCCGGGCTCGACACGGTGACGAGCGGCGAGACACGCGTCGGTGACACCCGGGTCAGCGGGCTGCGTGACGCCGAGCTGACCCGTCTGCGCCGGGAGCAGATCGGGTTCATCTTCCAGCAGTTCAATCTGCTGCCCGCGCTCACCGCCCGGGAGAACATCCTGCTCCCGCTCGCGATCGCCGGCCGTAGAGCTGAGCCGGAGTGGTTCGACACGGTGGTGGACACGGTCGGCCTGCGTGACCGTCTCGGCCACCTGCCGGCGCAGCTCTCGGGCGGCCAGCAGCAACGCGTCGCCTGCGCCCGGGCCGTGATCACCCGGCCCGAGGTCGTCTTCGCCGACGAGCCCACCGGCAACCTCGACTCCCGCTCCGGCGCCGAGGTGCTCGGCTTCCTCAGCCGGTCGGTCCGCGAGTTCGGCCAGACGATCGTGATGGTCACCCACGATCCCGCCGCCGCCGCGTACGCCGACCGGGTGGTGTTCCTCTTCGACGGCACGGTCGTCGAGGACCTGGCCGCGCCGACCACCGACGCCGTACTGGAGACGATGAAGCGCCTCGACAACCGGGGAGTGGCCCGATGATCGGGGCAACGCTCGCCGGCCTGCGTTCGCGCCGGCTCCGGCTGCTGCTGTCGGCGCTGGCGGTCGTGCTGGGCGTGATGTTCATGTCGGCGGCGCTCGTGGTCACCGACACCCTCGGCCGGTCGCTGCGCGATCTGTACGCCGGCCTGCACGAGGACACCCAGGTTCAGGTCACGGCGAAGCAGGTGCTGCCCGGTATCGGCGAGGACTCGGCCACCACACCGGTGCCGGCCGCCCTGGTCCGGCGGGTCGCCGGGGTCGCAGGCGTGGCCAGGGCGACCGGCGTGGTGAGCGAGGACGGGGCCCGGCTCGTCGGCGCCGACGGCAGGGTGGTCCGAACCAGCTTCAACCGGCCCCGGCTGGGCACCAACTGGACCGGTGAGCGCGGCTCGGTCCAGCTGCGGGCCGGCCGCGCGCCCGCCGCGCCCGGCGAGATCGCGATCAACGCGGCGCTTGCCCAGGCCGCTCGCCTGCAGCTCGGCGACCGGGTGGGCGTGCTCACCCAGCGACCGAAGCAGACGTTCATCGTGGTTGGCGTCATCGGCTACCGCGGTGACCGGGACAGCGTGGGCGGCACCCACGAAATCGCCTTCCACGAGTCGGTCGCAGCCGAACTCATGCTCGGCCGGCCGGATGTGTACTCCGCGGTGGACGTCCGGGCCGAACCCGGCGTCACCCCGGACGTCCTGCGGGACCGGCTCAGCAGCGCGCTGGGCGACGATGTTGTCGTGCGCACCGGCGACGACCTGCGCGCGACCCAGTCCGAGTCGGCACGGGAGGACCTGGCGATGATCAGCCAGGTCTTGTTGACCGTGGCCGGGATCGCGCTCTTCGTCGGCGTCTTCCTGATCCTCAACACGTTCTCGATCGTCGTCGCCCAGCGCACACGGGAACTTGCCCTGCTGCGGGCCCTGGGTGCCCACCGCCGGCAGGTGGTCGGGTCAGTGTTGGTGGAGGCGGTGCTGGTCGGGTTCACCGCCTCAGTGGTCGGTGTCGCCCTCGGCGTGGGCATCGCCGTGTTACTGCCCCGGCTGGTCGGGGGCACCGCCATGGGCGACCTGGGCCTGGGCGCGGCGACCGTACCGCCGGTGGCGGTACTCACCTCCGTCACGTTCGGCGTGGCGCTCACCGTCGTCGCGGCGGTCGGTCCGGCGTTGCGGGCGTCCCGCGTACCACCGGTGGCGGCGCTGCGTGAGGTGTCAGTCCCCGATCGGCCGCTCACCAAGCTGACCGTGACCGGCACCGTGATCGGGGCCGTCGGCGTCGCCCTGCTCGTCCTCGCGTTCACCGACGGCACCGACGACATCTCGCTGGGCGCCGTCCTCGGCGGCGTCCTGGCGAGCTTCGTCGGAGCGGCACTGCTCACCCCGTCAGTCGCCCGGCCCGCGGTGACTCTGATCGGCCGCCTGTTCGCCTGGTCGGCACCCGGACGGCTGGGACGGCTCAACGCCGGCCGCAACCCGCGCCGCACCGCAAGCACGGCGGCGGCCCTGATGGTCGGCATCGCCGTGGTCACCGCAGTGAACGTCGTGCTCACCTCGGCCACCGCGAGCTTTCGGGACACAGCGGCCGACTACTTCCGGGCCGACCTCATCCTCACCGAACCGACGAGCACCAGCCGCCCGCAGACCTTCGACCCGGCAATCCTCGACCGGATCCGGGCGGTGCCGGGTGTCGCGGCCGTTGCCGGCATCTACGAGGACGTCGCTATGACCGCCCGCGGCCGGACCGGCATCGTCGCGGTCAACGACATCGCGGCCTGGCGGTCGACCATCAACGCCGAACATGTGTCCGGCACCCTCGGCCCCCTCGCGCCCGACGAGATTCTCACGGACGCCGACACCGCCGCTGACCTCGGCCTGCGGATCGGCTCCCCGGTCAAGATCTCGTTCGCCAGCGGACGCAGCCGCACCTTCACCCTCGCCGGCACCTACCGCAGCGACTGGTCCAGCGGCTGGCTCATGCCTGCCTCGGTGGTGCCGGACCTGTCACGACAGCAGCCCTCCGTCGGACTGGTGCGGCTGGCCCCCGGCGCATCCGAAGCCGACGTACGCGCTCGGGTGAACGCGCTGCTGGCAGACAGTCCCGAAACCGTGGTCACCGACCCCGAAGGGTTCGTCGACATCATCACCGGCGTCTTCGGCACCGTTCTGGCGCTGCTGCAGGTGCTGCTCGGCATCACCATGCTGATCGCGGCGCTCGGCGTGGTCAACACACTGGCCCTGTCGGTGCTCGAACGCACCCGGGAACTCGGCCTGCTGCGCGCGGTGGGCCTCAGCCGCGGCCAGACGGTGCAGATGGTCACCGTGGAAGCAATGGCAATCTCCACCTTCGGCGCGCTGCTCGGGGTCGCCGTCGGCACGGGGCTCGGGGCTGCGGTCACGCGGGCGCTGCGCAGCGAGGGCATCACCGAGCTGGCCTTGCCATGGGCCTTCCTCGCCGCGTACCTGGCATCAGGCGTGATGATCGGTGTGCTGGCCGCGATGCTGCCGGCCGTCCGGGCCGTCCGCACGGACGTGCTGCGGGCGATCGCATACGACTAACAGGTGTCCCGCCAGGTCGGGGTGGTTCGTGGGTGACGCGGGTGGTGAGGTTGTCGATCATTGCGATGCGGATCACGCTGGCGGAGTTGTCGGGCAGGGGGTTCGTAGTCGCAAGCCAGGCGTCGGTACAGCATGATTCAGCCGAGGCTGCGTTCGACGGCCCATCGGCGTTTGACCACCGAGAATGCTCGGATGTGTGGGTTCTTGGTGACGGCTTCGACGTCGATGTCGAGGCCGGCGCCGTGACTGTTCTCGACCCGGCGTCAACCCAGACCTCGGCCAGGGGCGGGTAGGTGGCTTTGGCTTGGTCGAGCAGGTCGATGTGGTGTTGTCGCTGGCGCCGGTGGGTGGGCCGCAGGGCCGGGCGCGTGGGTGGCCGGGGTCAGATGGTGATGGCGATTTTGCCGGCGGGTTGGCCGGTCTTGAGG
>NZ_SMKD01000170.1 GCF_004348595.1 Micromonospora sp. KC723 | reverse complement strand
AAGCAGACCCAGCCAGCACGGGGTATCAATCATAATTGGCACTGGCTTAACAAGCACCCTGTTGAGTTCTCAAAAAACAACCACACACCCACCAGAAACCCCACACCGTGAGGCCCCAGCAGGGGCACTTCCTCCAACGCCCACCACCAGCGCGGCGAGCACTTTTACTACGCTACCCGGAGGTATCCACCGCGTCAAACCGATGTTTCCCGGTTTTGCCGCTTCCAGATACCACCCGGGCGCATCACCAGACAGCCGAATCGTGTCGGCAATGTCCTGGATGCTCGGCAGGCCGGCCGCTGCGACTTCCCGCACGCTCGCCCGGTGCCCTGCCGGTCGTCAACCATACCCGGCCGGCTCCGCCCCGCCAAATCCGCCTCGCGGCGAATCCAGGGGCACCACCCGGTCCCGAGCTCCGATGGGGTCAACCACCGAGACCCGAGGTCCATTCCCGCGCTCCGGCCGCCAGGGCTCTCGCCCTGTCTCGCCCGTTCCGCGCTGCAGAGGAAAGTTACGCCCCTGGCAAGTTGATCGTCAAATCCGCCGGGGGCGTCCCGCGTCACACCCTGCTCGTACCGTTATCCGCGCAGCTCGACCCCGGCGAAGGACCGCTTCCCTCGACGCAGGACCAGGTAGCGGCCGTGCAGCAGATCCTCCGGGGCGACGACCGCGTCGGTGTCCGTCACCCGGGCGTTGTTGACGTACGCGCCGCCCTCGGCGATCACCCGGCGGGCTTCCTTCATGCTCGGCACCAGGCCCGACTCCTTGAGCAAGCCCGCCACGTCCGGCAGCTCGGCGAGGTGGACGAGACCAGCCTCGGTCAGCGCCGCCCGCAGGGTCTCCGGCGAGAGTTCGTCGAGCGAGCCGCGACCGAAGAGCGCCTGGCTCGCGGCGACCGCCTGGGCCATCTCCCGCTCCCCGTGCACGAGGGTGGTCAACTCCTCGGCGAGCGCGCGCTGTGCGGTGCGGGCCGCCGGTCGTTCGGCCGCCTCCTTCTCCAGCGCCTCGATCTCCTCCCGGGAGCGGAAGCTGAAGTAGCGCAGGTAGCGGGCCACGTCCCGGTCGTCGGCGTTGACCCAGAACTGGTAGAAGGCGTACGGGCTGGTCATCTCGGGGTCGAGCCAGACCGCGCCGCCCTCGGTCTTGCCGAACTTGGTGCCGTCCGACCTGGTGACCAGCGGGGTGGTGAAGGCCTCCACCGGGCCGGCTCCGCGGCGGCGGATGTAGTCGACGCCGGCGGTGATGTTGCCCCACTGGTCGGAGCCGCCGTACTGGAGCTGGCAGCCGTACCGGCGGTGCAGCTCGTAGAAGTCGTTGGCCTGCAGCAGCTGGTAGCTGAACTCGGTGAAGCTGATGCCCGTCTCCAGCCGGGCCCTGACCACCTCACGGGCCAGCATCTTGTTCACCGGGAAGTGCTTGCCGACGTCCCGGAGGAACTCGACCACCGACATCTCGCCGGTCCAGTCCAGGTTGTTCACCAGCTGCGCGGCGTTCTCCCCGGTGTAGGAGACGAACGGCGCGAGCTGGTCGCGGATGCGTCGCACCCAGCCGGCGACGACCTCCGGCGGGTTGAGGCTGCGCTCGGCGCTCTCCTTCGGGTCGCCGATCTGGCCGGTGGCGCCGCCGACGAGCAGCAGCGGCCGGTGCCCGGCGAGCTGGAGCCGGCGGGCCGTGGTGACCTGCATGAGGTGGCCGACGTGCAGACTGGGCGCGGTGGGATCGAAGCCCACGTAGAAGGTGGCGCTCCCGCCGTCGAGCAGCTCACGCAGCTCGTCGAGGCCGGTCGAGTCCTGGATCAGGCCCCGCCACCGCAGGTCGTCGGTCAGGGAGTCCCGCCCGCGCGGGAGGTTGCTGTCGGTCACGGTCACCGATTCTCCCCCATGCCGCGGGTCGGGCCGTACCGGGCTTGGCCGATCCCCCGCCGGTTAGGCTGCGACCTCGGCGAGGCGAGGAGGAACGGTTGTGGAGACGCCGGACATCACGGGCGGCCTGGTCGGCCTGCTCGGGCTGACGTTCGACGAGGTCGGCGCCGACCGGGTGGTGATTCGCTGGAAGGTACGCCCCGAGCTGCACCAGCCGTTCGGTATCCAGCACGGTGGGGTGTACTGCGCGGTGGTGGAGACGGCGGCCAGCGTCGGCGGATCGATCTGGCTCGGCGGGCGGGGGCGGGTCGTGGGCGTCTCCAACCAGACGGACTTCCTGCGGGCGGTCCGCGACGGGGAACTCACCGCGGTCGGCACGCCCGTGCACCGGGGACGCAGCCAGCAGCTGTGGCAGGTGGAGATTACCGACGCCGCGGGGCGGCTGGTCTCCCGAGGGCAGGTGCGGTTGCATAACCTCTCGGCCGGCTGACCGGCCGCCCGGCGGAACGGCCGCGTGGCGGCTAGGGCACCACCTGCCGGGTTTGCCCGAAAACGCCCCCGGTACGCGGATATGGTCGCGTCGATGAGACCGGTCGACCGCGATCCGACGTGAGGAAGCTCCTCGCCGCCACGCTCGGCGTGCTCTCGGCCGTCGGGGGCTTCGTCGACATCGGCGACCTGGTGGCGGCGAGCCAGGCCGGCGCCCGGTTCGGCATGGGACACGCCTGGGTCCTGCTGCTCGGGGTGGTCGGCATCTGCGCGTACGCGGAGATGGCCGGCCGGATCGCCGCGGTGAGTGGCCGGGCGGTGTTCGACCTGGTCCGGGAACGGCTCGGTCCCCGGGTGGCGCTGCTGAACCTGGCCGCCTCCTACCTGGTCACGGTGCTCACCCTGGCAGCGGAACTGGGCGGCGCCGCGTTGGCCCTGCAACTGGCCTCCCGGGTGAGCTACCTGCTGTGGGTGCCGGTGGCCACGTTCGCGGTGTGGCTGGTGCTGTGGCGGATGCGGTTCCAGCTGATGGAACGGGTGTTCGGGCTGGCCGGACTGACCCTGGTGGTCTTCGCGGCGGCGCTGTTCTGGCTGCCCACCGACTGGGCGGCGCTGGGTCGCGGAGCCCTGCGCCCGGAGGCGTACGGGCAGGGCTGGGGGGCGTACTGGTTCGTGGCCGTAGCGCTGTTCGCCTCCACCGTCAGCCCGTACGAGGTGTTCTTCTTCTCCTCGGGCGGGGTGGAGGAGAAGTGGAGCGCCAGCGACCTGGCCGACGCCCGGTTCAGTGTGCTGGTGGGGTTCCCGCTCGGTGGGTTCCTCGCGCTGTCGCTGGTGGCGACGGCGGCCGTGGTGCTGCACCCGACGGGCACGTCGGTGTCGAGCCTCGACGAGGTGGCCGCGCCGGTGGTGCTGGCGTTCGGCGGAATCGGGCTGGCGATCGCGGCGCTGGCGTTCTTCGCCGTGACGTTCGGCGCGGCCCTCGAGACGGGACTGTCGGCGGCGTACGCGGCGGCACAGTACTTCGGCTGGCAGTGGGGCAAACGGGTCAGCCCGCGCGAGGCGGCCCGGTTCCACGCGGTGCTGCTGGTCAGCGT
Organism: Micromonospora sp. KC723; assembly: GCF_004348595.1. GTDB lineage: Bacteria > Actinomycetota > Actinomycetes > Mycobacteriales > Micromonosporaceae > Micromonospora. The sequence goes on along the minus strand of NZ_SMKD01000170.1, from coordinate 7,094 downwards.
ACTGATCGGGATGCTGGTGCTGTGCACCACCGTCGATCCGGTACGGCTCACCGAACACATGCTGGTGGCCAGCGCGGTGGCGCTGCCGCTGACGTATCTGCCGATCCTGATCGTGGCCAACGACCGGACGTACCTGGGCGACCGCGTCAACGGGCGGACAGCCAACCTGCTCGGCGCGGTCTTCCTGATGGTCATCGTGGCCGCCTCGGTGGCCGCGATCCCGCTCGCGGTGACGACGGGGATGGGGCGGTGAGGATCCAGCTCGGCCGGCAGCTGCTGGACCGGCAGATCGTCGACGTCGACGGGCGGCTGGTCGGCAAGGTCGACGACGTCGAGTTCGCTGTCGACGACGAGGGTTACCCGTACGTCGTGTGCCTGCTCAGCGGCCAACACGCGCTCGGTCGGCGGATCGGCGGGCGGATCGGCCGGCTGCTGGTTGCGGTCGCGGACCGGTTCAGCGAGAACCCGCCAGTACCACCGCTGCGCCTGCCGATGACCCTGGTGGGGCGGGTGGACAGCGCGGTGTGGCTGCGCTGCCGCGCCGACGAGCTGCCGCCCCCGCCGGTGGAGGTGTGGCTGCGTCGCCACCTGATCGGCCTCATCCCGGGGGCGGGCCGTGCGGGCGGGTGACCTGCTCGGCCGGGCCGCGTACGACCTGCACGGGCGGCGGCTCGGCCGGGTGGTGGACGTGGTGGTGCGGGGCAGCTACCCGGACGGCCGGCTGCGGCTGACCGACGTAATCGTCACCGGGCACTGGTGGGGCAACGTGGTGGGGCGGCTGATCGGGGCGGAGCGTCACCCGTCGGGTCCGTGGGCGATCCGCCTGGTGGCCCGGGCGTTGAGCCGCAGCACCCGGCAGTTGCCCGCCGACCAGGTGCAGCTGCTGCCGCCGGTGCCCGACTTCCCGTTCGGTCAGCCGGGCGGCTGAGCGGCGCGGACCGCCGGGCGGCTGAGCGGCGCGTCGGCCAGCGCGGGTCAGCGGCGGGCCTCGTCGAGGACCGGTTCCGCGTCGGGAGCCTCCTCGACCAGGGTGGCGCGGCGCAGCCGTACCTGGGTGATGGCCCGGTGGTCGATGGCGGCAACCTCCACCTCCCAGCCGTCGACGGTGACCTTCTCCCCCGCCACGGTGGGGATGTGCCCGAGGCAGCTCAGCAACATCCCGGCGACGGTGGTGTAGTCGCCGGCCGGGCGGCCGGGCACCTCGACGCCGAGATCGGGCAGGTCGTGCACGGGGAACGTACCGGGCACCAGCAACGCCCCGTCGGTCTCGGTGCGTGCGCCGCGGACGTCCCGGTCCGTCTCGTCGTAGATCTCGCCGACGATCTCCTCCAGGATGTCCTCCAGGGTGACGATCCCGTCGACCGCGCCGCGCTCGTCGACCACCAGGGCGATGTGCTGGCGTTCGGCCTTGAACTGGCGCAGCGCGTCCACCACGGGCAGCGACTCGGGCAGCAGCATCGGCGGGCGGGCGATCTCGTCGACGGGACGCTCGTCGGGCACGCCGACCAGGTCGCGCAGGTGGATCACCCCGACGGCGTCGTCCAGGCCACCGTGGCGGACCACCGGGGCCCGGGAGTGGCCGGTGGCGGCCAGCAGCAGCCGGGCGGCCTCCGCCGTGGTCCCGCTGTCGAGGGTGAAGACCTGCAACCGGGGCACCAGCACCGCCTTGAGCTGCCGGTCGGCGATCTCCACGGCGCCGGCGATGATGGTGCGCTGCTCCTTGGTGAATCCGTGGTTGCCGGCGACGATGTCCCGCAGCTCGTCCGGGCCGATCTCGTCGGGCTCGTGCTCCGGGTTCAACCCGCACAGGCGTACCACCAGGTCGCTGGTGGCGCCGAGAGCCCAGACGGCGGGACGACTGATGGTGGCCAGCAGGTCCAGCGGGCGGGCCACCACCAGGGCCCAGCGCTCGGCGGACTGCATCGCGATCCGTTTCGGGGCCAGCTCGCCGAAGACCAGGGTGACGAAGGTCAGCACGAGGGTGACCGACACGATGGCGACCGTCCCGGCCGCGCCGCCGAGGAAACCCAACAGCGGCACCAGCGGCTCGGCCAGGGAGACCGCGGCGGCGGCCGAGGCCAGGAAACCGGCCAGGGTGATGCCGATCTGGATGGTGGCGAGGAACCGGTTGGGGTCCTTGGCCAGCCGGGCGAGCACCCGCCCGGCCCGGCTGGTGCGTTCCAGCCGCTGGACCTGGCTGTCCCGCAGCGACACCAACGCCATCTCGCTACCCGCGAAGATCGCGTTCAGGACGACCAAGACTCCGACCAGGGCCAGTTGGCTCCAGTAGCTCTGCACGCCCGGTTCTCTCCCTCGCCGCCAGGGGCGTCGGCCGGACGGCCGACGCCGCCGGGCGGAGGACCCGCCCGGCGTAGGGGGCTGTGTGCCCGCTGTGACGGGCGGTGAATCCTCCCGGCGGGCCGATCGCGGTCAGGCCGGCGTGGACGCCGGAAGGTCGAGCACGTACGCCCCGCCCTCGGGGCGGAACCCCAACCGGTGGTAGTAGGGGGCGACCATGCCGGGCGGGCTCACCACCCGGCGGAAGCCGCGCTCGGTGAACAGGCTGCTGCGCCGGTACACGAACTCGCCGGGGGTGAAGTCGCGGAACCTCGGGGTGACGTAGTCGAGGTCGATCTGGGCGACCCCGTCGGCCTCGGCGTGCGACAGCACCACCCCGACCACCTCGTCGGCCTTGAGCACCAGGAACGCCGAACGCTGGGCTTCGTACGACGCCCAGCGGAAGCCCGGGTTGAACCGGGCGATGTCGGCCGCGTGCACCCGCAGGGTGTGCGCCAGGAACCGGTCGTCGACCCCCACCTCCACCGCCTGGTAGGTCTGCTCGTCGTGCCGGGTGGTCAGCATCTTCCGCAGGTACCACACGTTGATCACCGCGAGCACCACGTTGAGGCCGACCATCGGCCAGACCGCCACCGCGGCGTTGTAGCCGATCAGGATCAGGCAGCCGACCAGGTTGAGCGCGCGCAGCCGCAGGATGCGCGTCTGCAGGAGGGACCAGACCAGCAGCGCGGAGCCGGCCCAGCCGACGAGTTCCAGCCAGTTCACCCCGGGGAGACTAGCGCTTGCCCTGGTCAGCCGGCTCGCCGGGCAGCCGGAGCACCCATTCCTCGACCTCCGCTCGGCGGCCGTGGGCGAAGCCCGCGTCCTGGCCGACCACGACGAAGCCGCACTTGCGCAACACCGCCAGGGAGGCCCGGTTGTCCTTCGCGGCGCGGGCGTACACCGGCCGTTGCGGCAGCTCGCGCAGCAGCGCGCCCAGCGCGGCGGTGGCGTACCCCCGGCCCCAGCGTCGCGGATCGATCCAGTAGCTGACCTCGGTGCGCTCGTCGACCGGGAAGGCGGCCACCCGGCCGACCACCTCGCCGCCGACGACGACCGTGCGCGGCACGATGCGGGGGTCGGCCCGGAGCCGGGCCCAGTGCGCGTCGAAGGCCACCCGGTCGGCCGGGTCGGCCGGACCGAAGGCAGCCATCCAGCCGGCTTCCGGATCCTGCTCGTGGGCGAAGAAGTGCGGCAGGTCGTCGTCGCGTACCGGACGCAGGCGCAGGTCGAGGGTCACCGCCGGAGGATACGCACCCGGACCGACAACCTCCGGGCCGCTGGCCGCGCGGCCGCACCCACCCACCGAACGGCGGCGCCGGTCGCCCGGTCACCCGGCCGGTGGACCGGTGGCCCGCCGTGCCGCGGGATCGGGCCCACCGGCCGGAGAATCGGGCCATGCGCCCATCGCGTCGCCGGACAGCGGCCGTCACCGATGCCCGGGCCGTCTCAGCGGTGGCGGCCGGCGCCCGCGCCACCGGCGCCGCCGCCACCGGCGCGCTGGCGGTGGCCGCGCTGGCCGGCGGGGCGACCGCGCTCGGCGTGCTGGCGGTCGGCCGGCTGGCCGTGCGCCGCGCCGTGCTCCGCGACCTGCGCATCGGCCGGCTGGAGGTGGACGAGCTGATCGTCCACCGACGTAGCGGGGCGGGCGAGCGGGACGGATAGCGGACACCTCCGGCGTTGGCACCCCTGGCGACGGGTCGGTACCAAGGAGGCATGCCACGCAGAGCTGCCGACGTGCAGTGGACCGCCGCCCTCGCCCGTACCGTCGTCGCCCGGATCGCCCCCGAGGAGCTGCCCGCCTTCGACGTGCTCGCCGCGCCCTACCTCACCGGCGCGGACGCCTCGACCGACGGCGGCCGGCTGGAGTTCGGGGTGCTGGAGGCGGTCGCCACCATCACGCCGGTGGTCACGCTGGTCAGCGCGTCGGTCACCGCCGCGCTGCTGCGGGGCGCCGAGGGTGAGCTGGAGCAGCTCGGCGGGCGCGCCACCCGGGGTCTGTTCGGGGCCCTGCGCCGCCGCCGCGAACCGGCCCCGCCGGCGTCGGCGCCGGTCGAGTTCAGCCGGGAGCAACTGGCCCGGGTGCGGGAGGTCGCCGTCGCCCGGGCCGAGGCGCTCGGCGTCACGTTTCCGCTGGCCGCCACGATCGCCGACGCCGTGGTGGGGGCGCTGCTGCTGGACCGGGAACCGGAGCGATGAGCGCCCCGCCCCCGGTGTGGCGGGGACGACCGGACGAGACGGGCTTCCTGCTGCTGCCGCTGGCCGCCCTGGTGTTCAGCACGGCGGTGCTGCTCGCCGTCGAGTTCGGCCTGTCGGTGCTCGCCCGGCCCGGCTGCGGCCTCGGCGACGTGCTCGACCACCCGTGCAGCGAGATGCTCGTGCGGATGTCGAACTTCTTCAACCTCATGGCGGTGCCCGGCGCGGCGGTCTTCGCCTGGCAGACCCGGCTGCACCGGCGGCGTACCCGGCCGATCCCGCCGGAGGTGTTCGGCGCCGCCGAGCGGGTGATCGCCGAGGTGCTCGCCTCGGTGCGGCTGCGCCGCGACACCCCGGTGCTGCTCGGCCCGCAGCTGGGACGGCGCGCGTTCACCGGCGGCACGGACCACAAGCCGTACGTCGCGCTCGGGCCGGAGCTGCTGGCCCTGCCCGCCAAGGGGCCGCAGGGCCGCCTGGTGTTCGAGGCGGTGCTCCGGCACGAGTTGGCCCATGTGCAGAACCACGACCTGCTGCGGTTGCGGTTCGCCACGGTGCTGCGGATCAGCACCCGGGTCACCGCCGTGGCCACCGCGCTGCTGCTGCTCGCCCAGCTCGCCTGGGCGGACCGGCCGCCGGCCACCGGTACGGTCCTCGGCATCGTGCTGCGGGCCGCCCTGGTCGCCGTCACCGCCGAGCTGGTCACCCGGGCCTTCCTACGGCTGCGGGAGCAGCAGGCCGACGCCCGGGCCGCCGGTGTGGACCCGGACGGCGTCCGGGCCGCCCTGCGCGGCGGTGGGCGTGCCGACACACCGGAGGTGCGGTGGGCGCGGGCGTGGCAGCGGCTCTGGGACCGGCACCCGAGCGTGGCGAACCGGCTCGCCGGGTTGGCCGACCCGGCGGCCGCGCTCGCCCTTCCGCTCGGGCTGATGCTCGCCGGCGGGGTGTTCACCGGGGTCGCGTTGGCCAACGTGCAGCTCCTGGTCGACCTGCTGCGCATTGCCGAGGTGCTGGCCTGGCCGCCGGCCGGCGGGGTGGCCTGGGGTGCCCTGGCGGTGCTGGCGCTGGCCGTGATCCAGCCGGCGATCTTCCTGGCCGACGGCGCGTGGCGGGACGCGCGGGGACGGCGGTTGGTCGGTCGGCCGGCGCGGCCCGGCCTGCTCGGCCTGGTCTTCGGCGTCGGGTTGTTCGTCGGCACGTACCTCGCGCCGTACGACGGGCTGGTCCACCAGAGCCGCCCCGAGGGGGTGCCACTGTCGGGTCTGCTGCTCCTCGCCCTCGGCACGGTACTGCTGAGCCGGTGGCTGACCGGGCTGCTGGAACGGACCGGCCCGACCACCTCGGCGGGTCGCCGGCTGCTGCTGCTGCCGGCCCTGCCGGTGGCCGTCGGGGTGCTGGTGCTGGGCTGGGAGACCACGCTGTGGCTGCGCGGCCGGGCGAACGAGTGCGCCCACCACCTGGTCCAGTGCGGTCCGCTGGACGCGGTACGGGTGCCACTGACCGCCGTGTCCACGGCCTGGGCGGCGGCCGTGCTGGCGCTGGGCGTGGTCACCCTGCTGGCGGTGACGGTACGCCGGGCGGGCCGCGCCGCGCTGGTGCCGGCGGCCGGGGCGGCCCTGGCCGGCGCCCTGCTGGCGCTGGTGCTGCCCCGGGTCGGCCTCGCCGACGCTCTGGCGGCGCGGCTGTGGGCCCGGCTGGAACCCGACCTCGGCGCACCGGTCACCGCGCTCACCCTCCAACTGGCGCTGCTGGTGGCGGTTACGCTGGCCGCCGCCCTGCCCCGGGCGTCGGCCGGACCGCTGGCCGGCGGGGTCGCCGCAGTGGTGCTCGCCGCCGGCCTGGACGCGCGGCTGGCGCAGTGGGCGGACTCGCCCGAACCGCCCCGCCCCGGTGACGTCCTGCTCGCTGTCGGCACCCACCTCGGCGCGGGTCTCGGGATCGTCCTGCTCGCCGTCGCCGCGACGCTCGCCGTCCGTGCCCTGGTGGCGGGCTCCGGTGCCGCCGGTGCGGCACACGCGGAAACCGCCGGCGCCCTCTCCGGACGCCCGACGTGGCAGCGCAAGCCCCGCATGAGCTCGCTGGGTACGTCGGAGGGCCGGACAGGTCCGTTGTGACCACCAACCGGCGCGTGTCCACCGCGTCGAGGCCCGACGGCGCGTCCCGGCCGAATGCCGGCCCGGGAGAACGGGTACGTCGACAATGACCTGACCGACCCCGGGGAGTGCCGATGAACCGACCTGTCGTGGTGGGCGTCGACGGATCACCGTCGAGCCTGGTCGCCGCGGAGCATGCGGCCCGCGCGGCCGTACGGCGACGCCGGCCGCTGCACCTGGTGCACGGCTACCTGCACCCGCTCGGCTACGGCGTGCCGCTGAACCCGTACGACCTGGGGATGCCGGCGCCCACCGAGGAGTCGCGCCGGATGTTGGAGACCGCCGCCGCCGAGCTGGCCGACCGCTGGCCCGGGTTAACCGTCGAGGTGCACCAGGTCGCCGGTGGGCCGGGCGCCGCCCTGGTCGCCGCATCCCGCCGGGCCGAGCTGGTGGTGGTGGGCAGTCGGGGGC